>JAJKHX010000467.1 GCA_021154785.1 Nocardiopsis sp. | reverse complement strand
GGTATCCACGGACGGGGAGCTGGCCATCGGCGGCGTCGGCGTGCGCGAGCTCGCCGAGCGGTTCGGCACCCCCGCCTACATCGTGGACGAGGCGGGCCTGCGCGCCCAGGCCCGCCGCTTCCGGGAAGGCCTGGCCGAACGCCACCCGAATTCCGGCGTGTCCTTCGCCTCCAAGTCGTTCCCCGCCCTGGCGGTCTACCAGCTGGCCGTGGCCGAAGGCCTCAGCATCGACGTGGCCGGGGCCGGCGAGCTCGTCCTGGCACTAGCCGCCGGAGCCCCGCCCGACCAGATCTACCTGCACGGCAACGCCAAGACTACCGCCGAGCTGACCATGGCCCTCGAGGCGGGCGTCGGGACCGTGGTGGTGGACAACTTCGACGACATCGACCGGCTGGAGCAGCTTGCCACCAAGCCACAAAAAGTACTGATCCGGATCATCCCCGGGGTCGCGCCCGTCACCCACGAGTCCCAGTCCACCGGCGGCGACGACTCCAAGTTCGGGCTGCCCCTGGACCAGGCCCGCGAGGCGATTGCCCGGATAAGAAAAAGCGAGCAGCTGAGACTCGACGGCCTGCACCTGCACATCGGGTCGCAGATCCTCCAGACCGAGCCGTTCGCCCGGGCGGTGGAGGCGGTCGCCGTGCTCGGCACCTTCGACGTCTATGACGTCGGCGGCGGCCTCGGCGTCCGCTACACCCGGCCGGACCAGGCGCCGACCGTAGCGGAGTACCTCGACACCATCGCCGGGGCCGCCCGGAGCTACCTGCCGGCCGGCGCCAAGCTGCTGATCGAGCCGGGCCGGTCGCTGGTGGCCCGCTCGTGCGTCACGCTGTACCGGGTCACCACGGTCAAGCGCACCGGCCGCACGTTCGTCGCGGTGGACGGCGGCATGGCCGACAACCTTGACGCCGCCCTCACCGGCCAGGGCTTCGAGGCCGCCGTCGCCACCCGGATGACCGCCGAACCCGACGAGATAACCCAGCTCGTCGGCCGCCAGTGCGAGTCCGGCGACCTGCTCGTCGACCGCCTGCCGCTGCCCGCGCCGCGGGTCGGCGACCTGATCGCCATGCCGGTTACCGGCGCCTACACCTACACGCTGGCGAACAACTACAACGGCGCCCTCCGCCCGCCGGTTATTTTCTGCCGGGACGGAAAGGCCAAGATCATGGCCGAACGAGAGACCCACGACCACATCCTGTCCCTGCACCGCCCCGCGCTCGAGTCGCCTGCGTGAGCGAATCCCGCGACGCGCTCTCGCTGGTACCGCAACTGCGCGGATCCGCCTCGTCGGAGAGCCTCACCACGGTCCTGGTGGCCTTCACCGCCAACCTGCTGATCGCGGTGGCGAAGTCAGCCGCGGCCGTGCTGACCGGGTCGGCGGCGCTGGTGGCGGAGGCCGCGCACTCGTGGGCCGACACCGGCAACGAGATCTTCCTGCTGATCGCCGACCGGCGGTCCCGTCGCCCGCCCGACCTCGCCCACCCGTCCGGCCACGGCCGGGAAGCGTACGTGTGGGCGCTATTCGCCGCGCTCGGGCTGTTCATAGCCGGCGGCGCGGTCTCGGTCACGCACGGCGTCCAGGAACTGCTCCACCCGGAGCCGGCCGGGCATTTCATCATCGGGTACATCGTGCTGGCCGTGTCCTTCCTGCTGGAGGGCACCTCGTTCCTGCAGTCGGTCCGGCAGGCCCGTTCCGAGGCCGGTACGTTCCAGCGGGACCTGATCGAGCACGTGCTGGCCACCTCCGATCCCACCCTGCGGGCCGTGTTCGCCGAGGACGCCGCCGCCCTGACCGGCCTGGTCATCGCCGCCGCCGGGCTGGGCCTGCACGAGCTGACCGGCTCCGTGACGCCCGACGCGGTGGCGTCGATCGGTGTCGGCGCGCTGCTCGGCGTCGTCGCGATCGTCCTGATCAACCGCAACCTGCGGTTCCTGGTCGGCGAGGAAGCCGACCCCCGGGTGCGCTCGGCCGTCATCCGGGCCCTGCTCGCGATGCCGGAGGTGGCCCGGGTCACCTACCTGCGGCTGGAAATCGTCGGCCCGCGGATGATCTACGTGACCGGCGACGTCGACCTCACCGGTGACGACACCGAATCCCACGTGGCCGTCCGGCTGCGCGCGCTGGAGGCGAAATTCTGCGCGACGCCCGCGGTGGCCGGCGCCGTGCTGAGCCTGTCCGCTCCCGACGAGCCGGACCTCGAGCCCGCGGACGACTTACCCGGCCGGCAGGAACACGCACTTGGTGGCCAGGTAGGTGCCTGTTAATCTCCACGGCTGACGTACACCTTGTCAAGTATCGCTTTGCGCCCCAGGGCGTACGATTCGATCATGGCGGCACTGGAGCGAGAGAACGCCGCCCTGCGCGAGCTGGTCACCGTGTACCGGTACCTGTCCGGGCTGGCCCTGCAGGACGCCGACCTGGCCGGGGTGGTGCGGCTGATCTCCGACCGGACCTCCTCCACCGTCGCCGTCCTCACCCAGCTGATGGACGTGCTGACCGCGGCCTCGCCCGGGGTGAGCACGGACAAGGCCGCCGCCGACGTGCGCGAGCACATGGTCCACCCCCGGCTCGGCCAGGTGCTGCGGGCGTCCCGGCTGAGCCAGCGCGCGCTGCGCCTGCCCAAGGTCGGGGGCATGCCCGCCATCATCGTCGCGCCCATCCTGGTCGGCGACGAGGTGCCGTCCTACCTGATCACCATCGACCCGTCGGAGAACCTGTTCGGCGAGGACATGAGCCTGCTGGTGACCGAGCACGCCGCCACCATCTGCGGCGTCATCCTCGGCCGCGAGCGGGTGGTGGCGGCCGCCGCCCGCCGGGTGCGTGACGACCTGGTGGAGGGCCTGCTGCTCGGCCGCGGCCGGGACAACGCCGACGCCGGCCGCTGGGCCGCGCACCTCGGCTACGACCCGGCGCGAGATCATCACGTCATGGCGATCGCGTTCGACCTGCCGGCCTCACCCGACGTGGCGGCCCAGCGGCAGCGGATCTGGGAGAGCGTCGAGCACTTCATCGGCAGCCGGGCGCCGGAGGCGATCGTCTCGGCCCGTGAGTCCGAGGTCGTGGTGGTCGTCACCACCGACGCCGGCCCCAGCACCCCCGCCCTGGACGCGCGCCAGCTCGCCGCCGCCTGCCTGGCCCGGCTGGCCGAGCTGTTCCCCGCGGTCAAGGTGGTGATCGGGATCGGCGGGACCTGCCGTGACCCGGAGGAGATCGCCCGGTCCTACGCGCAGGCCGAGCGCACCACCCAGACCCTGCAGCGGCTGGGCCGGTCCGGGGTCAAGGGCCCCGGCGGGATCAGCGGATCGGTCTCCGCGTTCGGCGACCTCGGCATCCTCCGGCTGCTCCTGCAGGTGCCCGAGCTGGCCGAGCTGCGCTCGTTCGCCGCCGACGTGCTCGGCAAGCTCAGCATGCACGAACACGATCACAAGTCGGAGTACCTGACCACGCTGGCCTGCTACTTCCGGGAGAACAACAGCCCGCAGCGGGCCTCGCGCATCCTGCACGTGCACCCCAACACGGTGGCCTACCGGGTCAAGCGGATCGAGGAGATCACCGGCCTGCGCCTGGACGACTACAGCGACCGGCTGATCGCCCAGGTGGCGCTGGAGATCCTCGACTCCCTGGGGGAGGAGCCGTGACCAGGCCCGAGACCCCGGCGCCGGTGGCCGCTCTGCTCGGGGAGGGGCAGCGGGTGCTGGTCTGCGACGGCGCGATGGGCACCATGCTGCACGCGGCCGGCGCCGCCCTGGACCGCTCGCTGCCGGAACTCAACCTGTCCGACCCCCGCCTGGTCGCCACGATCCACGAGAGCTACCTGAGCGCCGGCGCGGACATCATCCAGGCCAACACGTTCGGCGCCAACCGGCTGTGGCTCGGCGACCACGGCTTCCCCGACAAGGTGGACGAGATCAACCGCGCCGGGGTCCGGATCGCCCGCGCGGCCCAGGACCGGTGCGACCGCGCCGTGCTGGTGGCCGGGTCGGTGTCGCCCGCCGTCACCGCCCGCCAGCGCCGCCAGGTCGGATCGGCCGAACGCGCCGAGGTCATCGGAGAGCAGATCCGCGCCCTGCTGGCCGGGCCGGGCGTGGACCTGCTCATCCTGGAGACCTTCGGCTACCTCGACGAGCTGGCCGAGGCGGTCGGCGTGGCCGCCGGCCTGACCGACGTGCCGGTCATCGCCCAGGCCACCTTCGCCGACGACGCGCACACGCTGGGCGGCGAGACCCCGCGCGAGGTCGCCCTCGCGCTGTCCGCCCTGCCGGTGGCCATGCTCGGCACCAACTGCACCGTCGGCCCGCAGCGGATGCTCACCGTGGCGCAGGACCTGGTCCGGTACGCGTCGGTGCCGGTCAGCGCGCAGCCCAACGCCGGCCAGCCGCGGCGCACCGGGGCGCGCAGCTTCGAGTTCAGCATCGACGGCGGCTACTTCGCCCGCTACTTCCGCCGCTTCGCCGAGGCCGGGGTTTCCCTGGTCGGCGGCTGCTGCGGCACTACCCCCGCCCACATCCGGGCCGCCGCCGACGCGGTCCAGCCCGGACCGGAAGCCGACGCGAAGGCCCAGCGGCCCCGATCCGGCGGAAGCGCTCCATCCGGAACCGTTATTTCCGGAACGGGAAAGTCCGGATCCGTACTATCCGGAACCGGAGCGGACCCCGCCGCCGCGTTCGCCGGGCCGCTGGCCGGCCAGCTGGCTAGCGGCCGGTTCATCGTCGCGGCCGCGATCGCCTCCGGCGGACGGCCCGACGAGGCGCTGGAGGCGGTGGCGGTGCTGCAGGCCCAGGGCACCGGGCTGTTCGCGGTCCAGCCGACGCGGAGCGCCCGCACCCGCTCCGACTCCCTGGACCTGGCCCTGCACCTGCAGCAGGCCGGGGTGGAGACCATCGCCGCGCTGACCACCTGGGACAAGACCATCATGACCTTGCAGGCCGACCTGCTGGGCGCGCACGCGCTGGGCCTGCGCAACGTGATCTGCACGACCGGCAGCCCGCCGGTGCTCGGCGACTACCCGGCCGTGGACGGCATCTGGGAGGTCGACTCGCTCGGCCTGATCGCGCTGCTGGCCGGGCTGAACGCGGGCCGCGACTCCAACGGCCTGGCCACCGCCACGCAGACCTCGTTCTGCGTCGGCGCCCGGGTCGACCCCGGCGCCCGCGACCCCGGCGCCGAGCTGGCGCGGGCCCGGGCCAAGGTCCGGGCCGGCGCGCACTTCCTGGTGAGCAGGCCGGTCTACGAGCTCGGCGCGCTGCGCCGGATGGCGGACGCGCTGGCCGCCGAGGACATCCCGCTGCTGCTCTCGGTCACCCCGCTGCGCAGCTTCGAGGAGGCCGACTACCTGGCCAACGAGGTCCCCGGGGTGAGCGTCCCGCCGGACGTGCTGCGGATCATGGAGCGGGCCGGCCGCGGCGCGGCCCGCGCGGCCGGCCTGGACCTGGCCGCCGCCCTCGTCCGCGAGGCCCGCGACCTGGTCAGCGGAGTGATCGTGACGGCCGCCGAGGACGACCCGGCCGGCCTCGCCCCCCTGCTGGCCGCCACCAAAACCTAGCTACCTAAACGTCTTGTCACTCGGCGCGCAGCAGCCGGGCCGGATCTGATCGCGCGGCCAGCAGCGCGGGCACCGCGGCGAGCAGGTTGGAGACGGCGAGCACCCCCGCCACCAGGGCCACGATCAGGATCGGTTCGACCACGGCGACCGGCACGACACCAAAGTTCGTGGCGAATACCCGCCATAGCACCCGGCCGACGGCAATGCCGGCCGGCACCCCGATCACTATTCCGATCAGCGCCACTGTGGTGGCCTGCCAGCAGACGGCCGCGGCGAGCTGGCGGCGGACGAATCCCAGCGCCTTGAGCAGCCCGGTTTCGGCGCGCCGCCGGGCTACGCTGACCAGCAGCAGGTGCAGCAGCGTGGCGGCGCCGAACACGGTCAGCGCCAGCGCGAGCAGCAGCGGGAAATTCACCGATTCGCCGAAGTTGACCAGCACGGTCGGCTTGGCCGGCTCGGTCGCGAAGTCGGGATACTTGCTGACATACCGGGCCAGCGCGGCGTTCCCGGCGGCCCCGTCGGCCGCCCGCACCAGCACCACCGTCGGGAGGCTGTTCTGCACCGAACGCCGGCAGGCGGGCTGCTTCGGCCCCGGCGGGCACTGGGCGCTGATGAAGGCGCTGGTCGTCATCACCGCTCCTTTTCCCAGCCCGCCGGTGCCGGCGTTGAGCGACGCCCGGCCGATCACACGGAAGCTCGTCGTGTGCGGCTTCCCGTCCGGGTCGGCCACCGTCACCCGGACGGTCCCGCCCACCCGGGCACCGGTGGCGTGCATCGTGGCCACGCCGAGCATGACGTCCCGGTCGCCGCGGGGCACGCGGCCGTCGAGCGCCGACAGCAGGGCGGCTCCGCGGACAGGGGTCATCGCCACCGTGAGGACGTGCTTGCCGTTGACGTTGACCTCGACGTCCGCGCCCAGGGTGATCTGCTCGATGGCCCGGTCGCGGCGCAGGCTCTCAAGCAGCGGCCCGGTAACGGCCTGCTGGCCGCCGGGTTCCCCGTTGCCGCTGAACTGGGCCTGGTACGGGGCGCCGTACAGTCCGGGCGAGGCGATGAGATGGGTCAGGCTAGCGCCGAAGACAGCCGTCGCGCACAGCGCCGCCACCGCCATCACCGTACCGAGCAGGGCCGTGCCCACCGGGTGCCCGTCCCGGCCGCGCTCCAGCGCGTGCCGGACGCCGATCAGGGCGGATGCGGGCAGGCCGGCCCGGGCGGCGGCCCGGCCCGCCGCCACCGTCAGCGAGGCCGGCTCCCACTGCGGGCGGTCGCCCAGCAGGCGGGCCTGGCGTATCGCGGGCCAGGCCGCTACCGCGACCACGGCGGCCAGCACGGCCACCGCGCCCGGCAGGACCACGCTGGCGTCGAGCGACATGCGGCCCGGCGCGGACGCCGCTACCCGCGCCTCGCCCACCGGGGTCAGCGGTGACGCCAGGATCGTGAGCAGAACGGCCCCGGCGGCGCCCGCCGCGCCGGTCAGCAGCGTCCGTAGCAGCGTGAGCTGCACGAACTGGCGGGGCGTGACGCCGAGCGCCGACAGGGCCCGCTGATCGGCCCGCTCGGCGACCGTCTGCCGCGCCATCGCCTGCCCGATCACCGCCAGCGCGGCCAGCGCCGCCAGCCCGGCCAGCACGTACCAGCCGATGACCTGCGGCCGGATCGAGGCCTGGACCGCTTCCGCGGCCTCGTCCAGGTCGTAGGTGCCGGGGATGTTCAGCGGGCGCAGGCTGCCGTCGAAGCCGGCCAGGTCGGCGTCCTTGTGTGCCAGCCGCACGTAGTAGGTGTACAGCAGCGCCGCCCGGTGGTTCACCAACGGGCCGTAGGCGGCCGTGGTGTAAAGGTCGTAGTGCTGGGCGGAGCCGGAGGGAAACTCGCTCTCGGCGGCGACGATGCCCACCACCCGCAGCTTGGGATGCATGACGGGGGACGGGTCGAACCTGGCCTTCGGATCGCCCTGGAACTGCGCCGGGGTGACCAGCTGCGGCCGCAGGACCGAGCCGATGCGGACCCCGTTGTCGCTGACCAGGCTGAAGGACGCCAGCACCTCGTCCGGGACCGACTGCCGGGGCATCCGCCCGGACAGGAGCGTGACCATGCGCGGCAGCTGACTCGGCGCCACCTCGTTGACCAGGAAATTCTCGATGTCGATGGGTTTGTGGCAGGACGCGCAGCCGACGTCCGCGCTGATCGTCGCGAGCGCCGGCGTCACCGAGGAAACCCGCGGCACCTGGGCCAGCCGGGGCAGCGCATGCCCGCTGTACACAATGGTGTCGTAGCCGTACCGGGCCGTGAACCGGGTGAAGGCGTCCGCCGTCCGGTGCCCGGCCGACGCCGCGATCAGGACGAACCCGCCGGCCACGGCGACGAGCAGGCTGAGCGCCAGCCAGGACTTCCGGTACTGCCGGAACCGGCCGCGCAGCACCATGCCGACGGCTCCCACGGCCACCTCCCCTGTGCGCCTACCCCAGGGTCGCGCATGACCAGGCAGCTCGCCAAGGAGGCCAGCCACCTGCCCCGCCACGTACTGGCACCACCGTCAGCCGTCCGCGGCCAGCCGATCCGGGGCGGCGCTCAGCTTCAGCTCCGAGCTGTGGTAAGCGGCCCGGTCCGCTAGTTCCGGGCTGTACCGGGTGATGATCTGCCGCACTCGCAGCGCGGCCAGCGGCCCCAGCAGGTCGTAGCACCCGATAAACAGCTCGCGCGCCGCCGCCCGCGGCCACCCCTCAGGCAGCAGCTCAGCCGGCAGATCGGGATCAAGCCCCGGGAACGCGCGCCATTCGTCCATTACCCGGGTCCGGGCGATGAGCGCGTCGGCCGGCGGCACCTGCCCGGCCGCCGCCTCCTCCCGCAGCTGCCCGGCGAAGGCGATAAAGCCCTGGTACCGCGACCGCAGCCGGTCCAGGTCCCAGGCCCGGGCCGGGATGTCGCCGTCGGCCGGCACCGAGGCCGCCCGGAACGCGGTGCCGGTGGTGATGTCGAGGTCCTTGAGGTACCCGATCGCCTCGGCGGCGTGGTCGCGCGGGGACACCCACAGGCCGTCGTACAGCGGCGCGAACCCGCGCCAGCGCAGCTGCTTGCGCAGCGCGTCCCGGGCGGCCCGGTTCTCCTCGGGGATGGAGAACGCGACCAGCGACCACATCCCGTCCCAGGGCGGGCTGGCCGCGCCGAAGGAGAAGATGCGCCGCGCCCCGTCGTCCAGGACCGCCGCCGCCCGCGCGCTCAGCCGCGCGTACGTGCGGCGCCCGCTCTTGGACGTGACCAGCAGCCCGTTGCGGGTGAGCCGGCTCAGCGCCGCCCGGGCCGCCGAGTCGCTGACGCCGAACTCGGCCAGCAGCGCGACGATCGCCGCCGACGGCAGCGGCTCGGTCCGCTGCCACCAGTAGTCGCCGAGCAGGGTCAGCAGCAGCCGCGGCGGGCGCTGCGCGGCGGTGCTCACCGTATGAGAATAACTTCGCCACCTCGAAGTTCAACAACAACACCGATACCGAACGGGCTCGCGTCCCCGCCCCCGGCACCCGGTAACGTTCACCTTGAGCCAGCGAAGAGAGGTGGGTTCTCGATGTCCCGTCGCACCAGTCCTCCGTTCCGCGCCGATCACGTGGGCAGCTTGCTGCGGCCCCAGCGGCTGCTGCGGGCGCGGGAGGATTTCGCGGCCGGCCGCATTCAGGCGGCGGACCTGCGGGTGGTGGAGGACCGGGAGATTCCCGGCGCCATCCGGATGCAGGAAGAGGTGGGCCTGCAGTCCGCCACCGACGGCGAGTTCCGCCGGGCGTCCTGGCACATGGACTTCATCTACGCCCTGGGCGGGGTGTCCAAGACCCCGGGGAACATGGCGGTGAAGTTCCACAACGCCAGCGGGGACATCGAGTACACCCCGGCCTCGATCCGGGTGGACAGCAAGCTCAAGGTCAACGACACGATCTTCGGCGACGCCTTCACGTTCCTGAAGTCCCACGTCACGACGGCGGTGCCCAAGCTCACCATCCCCTCGCCGAACATGGTGCACTACCGCGGCGGCCCGGCCTCGGTGGACCCGGCCGTCTACCCGGACATCGAGGAGTTCTGGACCGACCTGTCCGCCGCCTACGCCGACGAGGTGGCCCGGCTGGGCGCCCTCGGCTGCACCTACCTGCAGTTCGACGACACCTCGCTGGCCTACCTGAACGACCCGTCCCAGCGCGCCGAGATCGCCGAGCGCGGCGAGGACGCCGAGCACATGCACCTGCGCTACATCAAGCAGATCAACGACGCGGTCAAGGACAAGCCCGCCGGCATGGCCATCACCACGCACATGTGCCGGGGGAACTTCCAGTCCTCCTGGGTCGCCTCCGGCGGCTACGACTTCGTGGCCGAGGCGCTGTTCTCCGAGCTCGCCGTGGACGGCTTCTTCCTGGAGTACGACGACGAGCGGTCCGGCGGCTTCGAGCCGCTCCGCTTCGTGCCCAAGGGCAAGATGGTCGTCCTCGGGCTGGTCACCACCAAGCGTCCCGAGCTGGAATCCAAGGACGACCTCAAGCGCCGCATCGACGAGGCGGCCAAGTACGTCCCCCTCGGCCAGCTCTGCCTGTCCGGGCAGTGCGGCTTCTCCTCCACCTTCGAGGGCAACGCGCTGACCTACGACGATCAGGTCGCCAAGCTCCGCCTCATCGTCGAGACGGCGCAGGAGGTCTGGGGCTAGCACCCACCCGTTCGGTCCGGCCTTATTCGGTCCGGCCTGTAACGCTCATGGCCCGGCCGCCGTCCTACTCGGCTCGCAGCTCGACGGCGGGCCGGGTCCGGGCGGCCACGGCGGCCGGCAGCGCCGCCAGCAGGTCGCCCGCCAGTACCAGGACGGCCAGTCCGAGGACGACCACGGCCAGCGGCACCTCGATGATCGGAACCACCCCGAGGGAGCCGGCGAAGGCGCGCCAGGCCAGGCGGCCGCCGACCACGCCCAGCGGGCCGCCGGCCACCACCGCGATCAGCAGCGTGAGCGTGGTCTGCCAGGCGATGACCGCCCGGATCTGCCGGCGCGTCATGCCGATTATCTTGAGCAACGCGAGCTCGTGACGGCGGCGGCGGACCAGGCTCAGCACGGTCAGGGCCAGCGACAGCACCGCCGCCGCGGCCAGCCCGATGCCCAGCGCGAGCGGCTGCCCGCCCATCTGCTCGGTGTTGACCACCGCCGAGGCCAGCGCGCTGGGCAGCTCGTAGGTCCCGCCGGGCGTCCCGTCGGGATTGGCCGAGGTGACCCGGTGGATCAGCGCCGCTCGCTGCGCGATGGTGCTACCCGGTGTCCAGTCGATCGCCACCGCGGACGGGAAGGCGGGGATCGACTGGTTCGTGCTCGCCGACGGGACGGTCGCGCCCGTGACCGCCAGCAGGGTGGCCTCGGGCAGCATGGCCCCGCGGCCGAGCGAGACGTGCTCGGCGGCGCCGATGCCGAACGAGGGCAGCGTGACGGTTCCCGTGATCACCGCCGTCCGGGTGTAGGGCGCGATGCCGATGCGGACCGTGTCGCCGATCTTCTTGCCCAGGGCGGCCAGGGTCACCGTGCCCAGCTCGATCTGGTTGCCGCCGGCCAGGGGCCGGCCGGCCGTGGTCGGCGGCTGGATCGAGCCGAGGTCACGGCGCACGCCGAGCACCGGGACGAACTTGCCGTCCACCGGCAGCTGCGTGAACGCGAACTCGGACCAGGCCCCGACGGCCTGCTGGCCGGCCAGCAGCTTGCCCATCACCCCGGGGTTGAAGCTCCCGTAGCCGGACTCGGCCTGGATGACCGTGTCCCAGTTCCAGCCGTACCTGGCCGGATGGGAGGCCAGCCCGGCCAGGCTGGCGTTGAAGACGACGGCGGTCACCACCGCCGCGACCGCCGCGATGGCACCGAGCAGCGCCGATCGCACCGGGACCGAGCGCCCCGGTTCGAGCGCGTTGCGGGTCCCGACGACGACCGTCGCGGGCAGGCCCGCGGCGGCAGCCGCCCGGGCCAGGGCGGACGAGCGCGGGCCGGTCCAGGTGCCGCGCCGGCTGGCCGTCCGGACCGCCAGCACGGTCAGCAGCCCGAGCAGCAGGACACCGCAGGCGGCCGCCCCCGCGCCGAGGACGAGCGGATCCGCCGCCATCCCCCGGCTCGGATCGAAGCGGCGGACCGGACCCACCGGCGCCAGCGGGGACAGCGCGATCGCGCCGGCCACGGCCAGCACGGTGCCGCCGAGGACCGCGATCGCTCCGGGCAGTCCCGCGGCCAGCGCGGCCTGTCCGCGGGTGGCCCCCAGCACCCTGAGCACCGCGATGTCCGGTGCCCGCCGGCCGACCAACTGGGCCAGGCCCTGGCCGGCCAGCACGAACATCGCGACCGCCGCGATGGCGCCGAACACCCCGAGCGCGATCACCTCGGGCGTGATGGCCTGCCGTACCTGGCTCCGGGCGACGTCGGTGCGGTTGATGGTGAAGGACAGGTCGTTGTCGCCCCGGCCGGTCTGCTGTTTTATCTGCCGGTCCAGGCTGGTGGCTAGCCCGGACAGCTCCCGCTGCAGACGCGGGATGCCGGCCGTGCCGTCGGCCAGGCGCAGGCCGATCCACGCGTAGTAGTACTGGCTCAGCAACTGCCGGGTCGCGCCGGGCGGCAGGACGCTGCCCTCCGCCTCGTCGGACTGGTCGACCAGGGCGGGCGGGATCTCGGCGATCGCCGCCACCCGGTACGACCGGGTGAACGGCTTGCCGACCGTCCTTCCCTGGCCGTCCGGCCGGTTGAACAGGTACCGCACCGTGCCGCCCACGCCGACTCCGAACATGCGCGCGGCGCCCGGGGTGAGCACGACCGTCGTCGTCGACTCCGGCGGCGGCAGCGTGCCCGCCAGCACGGTCGCCCGGTCCTGGGTGAAGTACTCGCCGTCCAGGCTGCCGTTTACGCTGTCGGTCTGGAAGGCGTCGTCCGGCTTGCCGTGCACTACCGGCAGCCCGTTCAGGCCGACGTAGGAGGCATGCGCGATCACGCCGGGCAGCGAGGAGATCAGCTCGATGGGCTTGGTGGCCGGCATACCGGGCAGCACCCCCGGCACGTTCACGAACGCGTCGCTGGCGTTGATGCTGGTCAGATAGCGGTCGTAGGCGGTCGCGGTGCGCCGCGCGCCGGCCAGCGCCCCGAGCGCCACCGCGCCCAGGATGCCGATGATCAGCGCCAGCACGGTGGCCTGCTGCCAGGACCGGCTCAGGGCAGACCGGCGGCAGGCCAGCGCGACACTCAACGTTTTCCCTCCCATACTCGCCCATTGTGCTGACCTGCGTTGTTCCTGGCCAGCATGCCTCCCGGCCGGAACTCCGGGTGCCAGCACGCCAGGCTAGGTGGGGCCACCATCCCCGGGAACCGGTCGCCTTAGCACTCTTGTCACCATCCGCCGAAGATCATCTACTAGGAACCTGCTCGTTTTCCTGGTAGTGGGGGTCGGACGTGCGCATCACCTTGACCTGGCTGCGGCTGGAGTCGCGGCGGCGCTGGCGGTCGCTGCTCGTGCTGGCCCTGCTGGTAGCGCTGGCGACCGGAACCGTCCTCACGGCGACCGCGGGGGCGCGCCGTGGGGAGACCGCGTTCGCCCGGCTGTGGGACAGCAGCCTGCCCGCGACCGTGACCGTGCTGCCCAACCAGCCCGGTTTCGACTGGGCCAAGGTCCGCGCCCTGCCCGAGGTCCAGGTGCTCAGTGAGTTCCCGGTCAACGGCACCCCGTTCGTCCTGACCTGCTGCCCGCAGGCGAGCATCGGGTTCGCGCCGACCGGCGACGAGCTGGGCCGGACCATCGAGCGGCCGGTCATGCTGGCCGGGCGGATGTTCAACCCGGCCCGCGCCGACGAGCTCGTCGTCACCCCGCAGTTCGCGGCCTTCTACCACAAGAGCGTCGGGGCCGTCGTGACCATGCAACTGGCCAGCCCGCAGCAGGTCGACGAGCAGTGGGACGGGACCACCAAGGGGCTCGGTCCTGTCATCCGGGCCCGGATCGTCGGGGTGGGACGCAACGTCTTCGGGTCCTCGACCTCGGACGGCCCCGAATCCGCCGGCGGCGTGGAGGCGTCGCCGGCCCTGTACGCCACATACAAGGCCAACATCCTAGGTACCACGGGGCAGGTCTACGTCAACGCCCTGATCCGGCTGAACGGCGGCCGCGCGGCCATCCCCGCGTTCCGGGCCGGCCTGGCCCGGGTGACCGGCCGGTCGGACATCGACGTCTGGGACAACCGGGATTTCTTCGGCGGCACGATCGAGCGGACCAGCCGGTACGAGGCCGCCTGCCTGCTCGCCTTCGCGCTGGCGGCCCTGGTGGCCGCGCTGTTCCTGGTCGGCCAGTCGGTGGCCAGGTACACCTCGGCGACCGTGTCCGACCTGCAGGTCCTGCAGGCGGTGGGCATGACGCCGCGGCAGGCGGTGGCGTCGGCGGTCGGGCCGGCGCTGCTGGCCGCGGCGGCCGGGTCCACGCTCGGTGTGGCGGCGGCGATCGTGGCCTCCCGGTGGATGCCGATCGGGATCGCGACATACTCCGAACCGCACCCGGGGATCAGCGCCGACTGGCTGATCCTCGGGCCCGGCTGGCTGCTGGCGCCCGGGCTGGTGGCAGCC
>JAJKHX010000466.1 GCA_021154785.1 Nocardiopsis sp. | reverse complement strand
GTTGTCGGTGCCGGTCGTGTGCTGGGAGATTCCCATGCCCCAGAAGATGACGCCCGCGCTGGCCTCGCCCCAGGCCCGGGCCACCCGCCGGATCAGTTCGGCGGGCACGCCGGTGATCTGCTCGGCGCGCTCCGGCGGGTAATCGGCCACGGTGCGCTCGAGTGCCTCGTAGTTCGAAGTCCGGTCCCGGATGAAGGCGTCGTCGGTCAGGCCGAGCCTGATGACCTCGTGCATGATCGCGTTGTAGAAGGCCACGTCGGTGCCGGGCTTGAGCTGGCAGTAGATGTCCGCGTGGTCGGCCATCTTGTCGGCCCGCGGGTCCACGTAGATGATGGTCGTGCCGTTGCGCCGGGCCTGCTTGAAGAAGCTGGAGGCGACCGGGTGGTTCGCGGTCGAGTTGCTGCCGGTGACGATCGCGACCCCGGCGTTCTTGATGTCGCCGTAGGTCGTGGAGACCGCCCCGGAGCCGATCCCCTCGAACAGCGCGGCCACGCTGGATGCGTGGCACAGCCGGGTGCAGTGGTCGACGTTGTTGGTGTGGAAGCCGGTGCGGATGAGCTTCTGGAAGAGGTAGGCCTCCTCGTTCGAGCACTTCGCGCTGCCGAACCCGGCGATGGCGCCCGAGCCGCCCTCGGCGTAGATCTCGCTCAGCCGGCGCGCCACCAGGTCCAGCGCCTCTTCCCAGCTCGCCTCCCGGAAGTGCGGCAGCACCTCGGCGTAGTCAACGAAGCCACCGGGCTTGCGACCGCGTTTGCCGCCCTTGCGCTTAGCTCCGGGCCCGGCTCCGGGAGCCTGGCCGTGGTCATTGTTCTCGCCGCCCGCAGCCATTTCGCCGCGTACGTCGGCGGACAGGGCACCCTTGGGGTAAGACTCCTCGCGCCGGATGAGCGGCATCGTCAGGCGCTGCGGCGACGCGGCGTAGTCCCAGCCGTACCGGCCTTTGACGCACAGGCGGCCTTGCGATCCGGGTTGCTCCCGGCCGTCGGCGTAGGCGATCGCGCCGCGTTCCCGGTCCACGTAGTAGGTCAGCGCGCAGCCCACGCCGCAGTACGGGCAGACGGTGTCCACCGCATCGAGTTCGGTGCGCGGCCGGATCGCGATGTCGCGGATCGGCTTGTTGGTGAGTGCGCCGGTCGGGCAGGCGGCCACGCATTCGCCGCACGATACGCAGGACGAAGCGCCCATCGGGTCGCTGAGGTCGAACGCGATGAGCGTGGCGTAGCCCTTGCCGCTGCGCCCGATCACGTCGTTACCCTGGATGTCGTCGCACGCCCGGGTGCACCGGTCGCACAGGATGCAGGCGTCGTGGTCGACCGCGATGACCGGGCTGGACTCATCGACGCCACGGCCGGAACCGCACGGCAGGCCGGTGTCGTCACCGGTCACCCCGTACCTGTCGGCCAGCGCGAGCAGTTCGTTGTCGCCGGTCGTGGTCTGCTTGGGGTCGCGCTCACGCGGCGGCTGGTCCGAGACAAGCAACTTGGTCAGCATCGCGCGGTTGCGCTCGAGTTCCGGGGTAGCGGTCTTGACCTGCATGTCATTCTCGCAGGCGCGCACGCAGGACGCGGCGAACGCGGGCGCGCCCACGTCGACCACGCACATCCGGCAGACACCGACAGGATCGAAACGCTCGTTGTGGCACAGGACGGGGATCTCGATGCCTGCGGCTTTCGCGGCCTGCCAGATCGTCGCGCCTTCCGGGGCCGTGACCTCACGTCCGTCGATCGTGAGCGTCACCGTCCCTGTGCTCTCCGGGGCAGTAATGGCCATAGTCGCAGTATCCGCCCGTCCGCGGCGTCACGCCAAGCCGAGGTCGTCAACGGCCGTCCGGTCCGGGCGCCCCTGCGGGTCGAGGCCGCGCATCGCGTAGTAAGAGCCGATCATCGCGCGCAGGCGGTCGGCGGTGAGGGCGGCTACCCGACCGGACGGGAGGCTGAGCGGCTCGTTCAGCAGCCGGTCCGGCAGCCAGTCGTCCGCGGGCTGCCAGCCCTCGCGGATGTTGTAGACCCGCTTGGCCATGACGATCCGGCGGGCGGTGTCGCGCAGTTCCCTGCCCGTCACGTCCCAGCCGGTCACCCCGGACAGCAGTGCCGCCCATTCGGTGAACGGGTCGGTGAACACGCCCCGCAGGAACTTGCACAAGATCAGCGAATCCATGACCGCGGCCCGGTCCTCGGTCTCGACCGCCGCGGTCACGTGCGCCTCGCCGCCATCCAGCCGGACCAGGTCGCCGGACAAGTCCGCCTCGTAGGCACCTGAACGGTTATGGTCCGCCCCCCTCGCGTTCACGGCCAGGCCCAGCGCCATCGCGTGCAAGGTGCGCGGCTCGTACCCCGGCATCTCCAGGCCCTTGACGTGCGGGGCGAAGGCCCCGGATCCGCCCCCGACCGTCGCCGATGCCCGCCTGGATCCCTCGGCCAGCAGCGATCCCAGCGGAGTCGACCGGGCCCCGATCTCGTCCAGGGCACGGAGCAGCGCGTCAGCGTCGCCGAACCGGAGCCACGGCGCGTCGATTAGCCCGCGCTGCGCGCACTCCATCGCCCAGGCGATGGTCCCGCCCGCTGAGATCGTGTCGATGCCGAGGTCGTCGCAGCGGGCGCTCGCGGCCAGCACCGCGCCGGGCTCGCTGACCCCGCACATCGGGCCGAGCGCGAACACGTTCTCGTACTCCGCGCGGACCTTCCTGCCCTTGCCGACCCGGTAGATGTGCTCGCAGCCGATCGTGCAGGACGCGCAGCTGCTGCGCGCCACGCGGCGCATGCCGTCTATGTCTTCAGCCGCGCCTCCGGCATTTCCAGCCGCGCCCCCGGCCAGTTCCGCCGTGCCGTCGAAGGTCGCGGACTGGAAGTTGCGGGACGGCAGGGCGCTGATGGCGTTGAACGCGAGCAGGTTGGCCAGCGTACCCAGCTCGCGGTACTTCGCGGTAGCCGGCCCGAACGATCGTTCCCGCAGGTCACGTGCGGCCGCCAGGACCGCTGCGGGGTCGGCCGTCGCCACCTTCGCCGCCGCGCGGACCGCGATCGCCTTCAGGTTCTTCGCGCCCATGACCGCGCCCAGACCGCCACGGCCCGCGTGCCGCCCGTCGTGCGAGATCGTGGCGTACCGGACGCCGCGTTCGCCGGCCGGGCCGATCGCCGCCACCCGCCAGCCGCGGCCAAGCTCGCTGCGCAGGCGGCGATCCGTGTCGGCCGCCGTCAGGCCGGTGAGGTGCGCGGCGGTGATGAGGCGGGTGCCGTCGCCGTCCACCAGCAGGACGGAGAGTTCCGGCGCGCGGCCGTCGATCACGATCGCGTCGTGGCCGGTGAGCTTGCCCGCGATCGCGAACTGGCTGGAGGCCAGCGCGTCGGTCAGCATCCCGGTCAGCGGGGACTTCGCCACGACCGCGAACTTCGCGCTCGTCGTCAGCGGCGTGCCGACCAGCGGCGAGAACACGAACGCGAGCGGAGCCGCGGGCCCGAGCGGATCAGCGCCCGGCGTTCCCATCTGGTACAGCAGCCAGGTGCCGAGTCCGGAGCCGCCGATATAGCCGCGCAGCACGCCGTCCGGCAGCGGCTGGCTCCGGCTGGTGCCGCTGGTTACGTCCACGACGAGCGCCCGCCCGAAATAGCCGCCCGCCGGCATCGCCGTCACCCGCCCGCGTCGGCGGACAGGAAGAACACGGTGTCGCCCGCGGCGAGCGGTGTCATCCGGTCACGGGTGATCTGGTCGCCGTTCAGCGCGGCCGTCACGTGGCGGTCGAACACGACGGCCACCGCGTCGGCGGCGGCGCCTACCGTGGCCGCGCGGACCAGGTGCGGCCCGCCGCTGGCGCCGCCTTTCGCGACCGTTCCGAAGAGCTGGACGGTCACCTCGGGCGCCGGCCGGGCGCGGGCCGCGGCGTAGTCCCCGGGCGTGTTGACGTTCAGCACCGAGTCCAGGTCCGGGTCGAGCGCGGCGAGCACCGGGTCTTGTTTCAGCGCGGCGTCGTCCAGCGTCCGCACCCGGGACTCCTCGAAGAGGAATGCGGGCCGTAGCCGGTCCTCCTTGACCAGCCGCTCGGCGGCTTCCGCGAGCCAGACGCGGTACCCGGCCGCCAGCGGCTGCTTGTACCCGCGGGCCACCGGCAGGGCGACGTCGGTACCCTCGCTCTGCGCCAGCACGCCCAGCACCCGCCGGATGAAGGCCGGGTGCAGGAACGGCATGTCGGTAGAGGCGACGAAAGCGATCTCGGCGCGCCCGCTCAGCGCCGCCAGCCCCGCGGCGATGCCCTGCAGCGGGCCCCTGCCCTCGCGCGGGTCGTCGGCGACCAGGACGCCTTCCGGCAGCTCCGGGAGCCCCTGCCCGGGGGCGCGGACGACCACGACCGGACCGCTCGTGACCCGCGCCATGATCCCGGCCGTCCGGCGCAGCAGCGTGGACCCGTGCCACTCAAGTCCCGATTTGGGCCTGCCCATCCGGGATGACTGGCCGCCGGCCAGCACTACTCCCGCGGAAATCGCCACTCCTCATGGTAAGCACCACGCTGCGATCACAGGGAGAGGTCATCGTCGGCGGCGAGGTCTCCTAGACTCTGATCCCGATGATCGTGATCGTGGCCGGGGTGTCCGGCAGTGGCAAGACGACCGTCGGCGCGCTGCTGGCCGGGCGGCTGGGCTGGCGGTTCGCCGACGCCGACGACTTCCACCCGGCCGCCAACGTGGCCAAGATGCGGGCCGGCGTCCCGCTCACCGACGAGGACCGCTGGCCCTGGCTGCGCATCCTCGCGGCGTGGATGGACGAGCGCATCGCGCGAAATGATCCGGCCGTGATCACCTGCTCGGCGCTCAAGCGCTCCTACCGGGACCTGCTGCTGGATGGCCGGCCGCGAGCGCGGATGGTGTTCCTGGCCCCGGACCGCGAGGAACTGACCCGGCGGCTGGCCGCCCGGCACGGCCACTTCTTTCCCGAGCAGCTGCTCGGCAGCCAGTTCGCCGACCTGGACCCGCCCAGTCCCGAAGAGCGGGTGCTGACCGTGGTACCCGCGGCCGATCCGGAGACGACGGCCCGCTCCGTCATCGCTGTACTGTTCCCCCAGGGCGGTGACCATGAAGCTCAAGCTTGACCTGCACGACATCTACAACCGCGGCCAGGACATCGACCGGGCCCTGAACGCGATCATCGACGAGGCCGTGGCCAAGAAGGCGCCGCTGGTCGAGATCATTCCCGGCAAGGGCTCGGGACAGCTCAAGAAGCACGTGCTGCGGTTCCTCGAGCAAAAAGAGATCAAAGCGAAATACCACCGGCTGGAGAAAGATTCGAAGAACTTCGGCCGCGTTTTCGTGCATTTCCGCTGGTAAGAGTTTCAAGGTCGGAAAGGCTGGGTTCACCGACCCTGACGGCTGCGTCGGGGATAGACGCGTAACCAGCCGGCTCGCGGGAAACATACGGGGCAGACTGGGCAAGCACAAAGACAGTGCTCCTAGGAGGCGTGTGATGCGGTTCCAGCTCCTGGCTCACCGGATTGCGGTCCCGTTGCTCGGCTTGGCGTTGACCACGACGGCCGCCGCCTGCAGCAGCAGTTCGACGTCGGCCGCGGGCGCCCCCTCAGCCAGCGCCGCCGGTTCTTCGTCCGCCGCCGCCTCCGCGCCCCCGTCGTCATCCGCGCCCGCCAGCGGCTCCGCCCCGAGCAGCTCGGCCCCGGCCGCCGCGGGCGGCAACGCCAAGGCGCTGATCACCGCCAACTGGGAGGCGTTCTTCAACGGCGAGACCAGCGCCGCCAAGAAGATCTCGGTGCTGCAGAACGGGGACAAGTTCGCCGCGATCATCAGGGCCCAGACCGGGTCGGGACTGGCCAGCTCGGCCGGGGCCAAGGTCACCGCGGTGGTAGTGAACTCCGCTACCTCGGCCACCGTGAGCTACGACATCACGCTGGGCGGGGCCACCGCGCTCGCCAACCAGACCGGCACCGCCATCTACGAGGACGGCATCTGGAAGGTCGGCGACATCAGCTTCTGCCAGCTGCTCAAGCTGGAGAACAACGGCACCGCACCGTCCGTCTGCAACGGCTGAGACCGGGCCACGTCGATGGCCAGCCAGGCGGAGGCCGTTTCGGGTGACCGGCACGAGGCCGGGATCGTGCCCCGGGGTGGCCAGGCGCTCGCCCTGGCCACCTTGTGCACGCTGCTTTTCCTGACGTTCCTCGACAACACCGTGGTCAGCGTGGCGCTGGGCGACATCCAGGTCGCCCTCAAGGCGAACGTGGCCGACCTGCAGTGGGTCGTCGGCGCCTACGCGCTCACCTTCGCCAGCATCATGCTGGCCTGCGGGATGATCGGGGACGAGCTTGGCCGCAAGAAGGTCATGCTGGCCGGGGTCGGCGTCTTCTGCGCCGGCTCGGTGCTGTGCGCGCTGGCCCCGAACGTGCAGACCCTCGTTGCGGGCCGGGCCGTGATGGGCCTGGGCGCGGCGGCCAGCGAGCCGGGCACGCTGTCCATGCTGCGCCAGCTGTACCCGGACACCAGGGCCCGCAGCCGGGCCATCGGCGTGTGGGCCGCGACTTCCGGGTTCGCGCTGGCGGCGGGCCCGGTTGTCGGCGGCATCTTGATCGGCGTGTGGAGCTGGCGCGGCATCTTCTGGTTCAACCTGGCCTTCGGGCTGGCGGTCCTGATCGTGGCGGCGGTAACTCTGCCCGAAAGCTCCAACCCCACGGCGGCGCGGGTCGACACGGCCGGCACGATCCTGGGGGCTGGCGCGCTGGCCACGTTCGTGTTCGCGATCATCGACGCGGAGTCGGCCGGTTTCGGCTCGGCCCTGGTGATCAGCTTGCTGTGCCTGAGCGTGGTCATGTTCGCGGCGTTCGGCTGGTGGGAGCGCCGGTCCCCCAACCCGCTGCTCGACCTGCGCTACCTGCGCGTGCCGCAGTTCAGCGTGGCCAACATCGCCGCGTTCTGCACCTACTTCGCCACCTTCGCCATCTTCTTCTTCACCGCGCTGTACCTGGTCGAGGTGGTGGGGATGTCCGGCTACCGGCTGGCCGGGGTGTTCGCGCCGATGACCGTGCTCATGATCGGGGCGTCGGTGCTGGCCGGGCGCTGGACCGTGCTGGCCGGGCCGCGCTGGTCGATCACGATCGGCTGCCTGCTGCTGGCCTTCGGGCTGTTCCTGACCGACGGCTACCTGTCCCCGCACCCGGACTACGCGCTGCTGACGGTGGCGCTGTGCGTGGCGGGCATCGGCATCGGCACGACCGTGGTGCCGATCACTTCCGCGGTGCTGTCCGCGGTGCCGGCCGAACGCTCCGGGATGGCCGCGTCGGCCACCAACACCAGCCGGGAGATCGGCGCCGTCACCGGGGTCGCGATACTCGGCTCGCTGGTCTACTCGCGGCTGCACGTGAGCCTGGTCGCGCAGATGAACCACCTCGGCGTGCCGAAAGCATTCCAGGGCCTGGTTACCACGGCCATCGAAACCGGCCAGATCCCGAAGAACACCGCCGCCTACGCCGGGTTCGGCAAGCTCGTCCAGGAGGTCATCGGCGCCGCCTACCAGGCCTTCCACGACGGCCTGCACGCCGCGCTCTACCTGTCGGCCGGCCTCGTGCTGGCGGCCGGATTGCTCGCTCTCATTACGCTGCGCAAACCAAGGGTCGACTCAGGGTCTTGACTTTTCCGCCCGGTTGAGCGATTTAAGTAGTGGACGGCAACGGCGCCAGGCCCCCTCGAATACAGAGCGCGACACGATGAGAGGCTGACCATGGTCTGTTACGCCCGCCCCGCCGGATGCTTCGCGGCTATCGTGGCCGTCGCCTGGCTGGTTTTCGCCGGGCCCGTCAGTCATCTCTTCGGCGATATGGCCACCGTGGTCGCGATCATCGCCGCGACCGTCGGCACGGCCGTGGCGGCCGTGCTCGCCGTCACGATCTTCATGGCCACCCGCCGCCACCGGGCGGCGTCCGGCGGCTGCGTCGGCTGCCGGTTTCAGTGCCAGCACGCCATGACCGAGGAAACGTCCGGGCCCATGGTGCGAGCACGGCCGGGCAGCGTAACACCCACCCGTTCGGTACCCGTTTTGCTCCCCGTGCCCGCGGTCAGGGTCGCCGCGACCTCCGCCGCCGGCCCGCGGTGGCCAGACCGGCCGCTTCATCACGCTCCTCAGCGGGAAAGGGCCGCGGCCTGCTCCGTGTCCTCGTAGCGGCGCCAGCAGCCGCCGGCCCGCTTGGCCTCGTACATGGCCGCGTCGGCGTGCGCGAGCAGGACCGGCAGGTCCAGGCAGGCTCCGAGCTCGGCGATGCCGACGCTGACGGTGAACGCGACCGGCTGGCCGCGTGGTTAGCAGGTCAGGCAGAGGTGCCGTCTGCCACCGCGGTCCGGGTGGCCTGCGTGGCGGTCCGGGTGATGAGGGCGGCGACGGCAGCGGGGTCGTCGGCCATCGGGACGTGGCCGCAACCGGGGAGCGCCTCGGTCCGGGTCTGCGGCGGAAGCTGGCCGGTCCGGCGGGAGCCCCTGAGCAGCAGCCGGTCGCGGGAGCCGAAGGCCAGGGTGACCGGGGCGGTGATGGGCGTGCCAGGCGGAAGAACCGCCAGGATCCGGCGCCGGGCCGTGCCCGCCATGGCCGCATCGAAGCCGGGGCAGCGGCCCAGTGTCTCGACGGCCGCCCGGGCGTACCCGGCGCTCAGCCGCATCGGATGGCCGTGGGTCTGGCCGAGGACCAGGACCCGTCCCAGCCGGAAGGTCACCAGCCGGGAAAGTAGCCCGGTCGCGTGCCGGGCGAGCCAGCGGGAGGCCCGCAGGCTGATCCGGTCGTACAGCGGGACGTTCCGGCGCCACAGGCCGGGCGGGGAGAGCAGGGTAAGCGAGGCGACCGGGCGGCGGGCGGCCAGTTCCAGCGCGACCCAGCCGCCCAGGGAGTTCCCGGCCAGGTGCGGGGTGCTGACGCCGAGATCGTCGAGCAGGTCCGCGACGCTCTGCGCTAGCGCAGCGGGCGGCACCTCGCCCGCCCCCGGCAGCGGCGCGGAGTCGCCGAAGCCGGGCAGGTCGACCGCGATGACGTGGAAGCGAGCCGCCAGGGCGGGCAGGATCGGGTCCCAGGCCTGGCGCGACGAACCGAGCCCGTGCAGCAGCACGAGCGGCTCTCCGGTGCCCGAACGGGTGATGGCGAGCGGTGGCATTTCGTTCTCCTTTAGGTAGTGACGCGGGTTAAGACGCCGCTACCCGTCACCGCGTGACAGGCGTCAGCCGGCCGGGGCGCCGTGGCGGCCCGCGCCGGCCGCGAACCGGGCGGCGCCGGCCGCGGCCTCGGCGGCCAGCGCGCGCTGCCCGTGGGTGAACTCGGCGGCCAGTGCTCCGGTCTCGTCCAGGCCTTCCGCGGCCAGCACCGACGCGCGGTCGCTGCGCAGGCAGACCTGCGGGAACGCGGCCAGCTGGGCCGCGAGCTCCCGCGCGGCCGCCAGTGCCTGGCCGGCCGGCACGACCCGGTTGGCCAGCCCGATCGCGTGGGCCTCCTGAGCACCGACGGCGCGGCCGGTGAGGATCATGTCCATCGCCCGGCTGGTGCCGATGAGGCGGGGCAGGCGCACCGTCCCGCCGTCGATCAGCGGCACCCCCCACCGCCGGCAGAAGACGCCGAAGACGGCGGTCTCGTCCGCGACCCGCAGGTCACACCACAGGGCCAGTTCCAGGCCGCCCGCCACCGCATAGCCGGATACGGCCACGATGACCGGCTTGGACAGCCGCAGCCGGCTCACGCCCATCGGGGCGTCACCGTCGGGCGTCGCGCGGTCGCCGCGTTCGGTGCCGAGCGCGGTCAGGTCGGCCCCGGAGCAGAAGACGCCGCCCTGTCCGT
>JAJKHX010000465.1 GCA_021154785.1 Nocardiopsis sp. | reverse complement strand
GAGCCGCCGATTTTTATGCCGAACGAGGCTGGTTTCCCCGCCCCGGTCCCACCGCCGTGCTCGACGTGGTGTACCACCCCTGGCCTACCCCCCTCGCGCAGGCCGCGAGCCGATCCGGTGCCGTCGTCGTCAGCGGCTTCGACCTGCTCGTGCACCAGGCCGCCCGCCAGGTCGAGCTGATGACCGGCATCAAGCCCGCCCCCCTCGACGCGATGCGCCGGGCCGGCCAGGCCGAACTAGCCCGCCGCGCCGCCTCCTGACCCGGCCCGGCCGGTCAGACTGGCCGCCCGTTCTCCAGGTAGACCAGGCCCTGGGTAGCCGCCTCCACCCGGCGCCTGATCGGCCCCCTGAGCAGGGTGAGCGCCTCGGGCAGCGGGACCAGCCGGGAATCGGAGATCTCCTCAGGCTGCAGCTTCATGCTGGCCAGCGCCTCGTCGGTCAGCTGGCCGCAGTCGAACAGGTACCGGATACCGGCCAGCCGGCCCGGCTTGGCCGGGCGGAAATCCATCGCGGCCAGTCGTCCGCGGCTTACCTCGAGGCCGGTCTCCTCGCGCACCTCGCGCTGGCATGCTTCCCACGGGGACTCCCCGTCCGCCTCCATGACGCCGCCGGGGATGGTCCAGCCGCTCTTGTAGGTCGGCTTGAGGATCAGCAGCCGTCCCGCCGGGTCGAAAATGAGCGCCCCCGCGGACACCGGAATACTCGGAAGAGGCATGAATTCCTGAGCCACGCTACCGACCTCCCCTGGCCCTGGGACCCCAAACCATATCCCGAACGATACCCCGGGCCAGCGGGCGGTCTTCGGGCGCGACCCGGGCGCGCTGGACAAGCGCCTGGTGCACTGGCCGGTGGGGCGGTTCGGCGGCGGCATTACCGAAGCGTTCACCGTCCCTGATTAATAAATTTGTCACCGCTTTTAAATTGATAAAATGACCAGCTTTTATATTAATTATCGAAGATAATCAGTTTGCTAAAGCTTATCAATTCGGTATAGTTACGGGCGGTCCTTCTTGGGCAGCTTGCTGACAATAGCCGAATAGGAGGCATCAATGGCCTCGAGCAGCTCGTCTTCGGGAATCGCGCCGCCGATCCGCAGCGTGTTCCACCCGGACCGGCCGATGTAGGCCATCACCGAGGCGTCATCCGGGTACCGCGCCAGCCACTCGTCGGCCGCCTCGCGGCTGGCCCCGCATTTCAGGCCCACGGAAGGAGCATCGCCCGAGCCGAGGAACGCGAAGATCTTGGCGCCGACCTTGGCCACGACGTCGCCCTCCCAGGGCTCGTCCTGCCAGGCACCCGGCTTGGCCAGGCAGTAGGCCAGCAGGCTCTCCCACGTCATAAACGGCACAGTAACCCGGGGAGGCGGAAGAATGCGCCAGACACTCCAGGGCGCCCGGCGGGTACTCCGCCAGCAGGCGTTCCGCCGGTTCTGGCTGGGGATGATGATCTCGCGCGCCGGTGACGCCTTCACCCTGGTCGCGCTGTCCTGGATCGTGCTCGGCATCGCCGGGCCGGTCCAGCTGGGCGTCGTCCTGATGTGCTTCGGGCTGCCGCGGATCGTCAGCGGGCCGGTGGCCGGGCGCCTGCTGGACGGGGCCCGGCCGCGCCTGCTGCTGGCCACCGACAACGCGGCCCGCGGCCTGCTGATCGCGGCCGTCCCCGTCCTGCTCTGGCAGCACCGCCTGGTCGTCGCCGACCTGTACGGGATCGCCGCGGCCAGCGCGCTGCTGTCCGCGGTGACCGAGGTGGCCGAGTCGGCGCTGGTACCGCGCCTGGTAGAGGACGAACAGCTCGACGCGGCCAACTCGCTGCTGGCGGCCAACTGGGAACTCGCGGCCATCGCCGGCCCGGCCGCGGCCGGGCTGATCGTGGCCACCGTCGGCGCGCCGCTCGCCCTGCTGCTGGACGCGGGCAGCTTCGCGGTCATGACCGCCCTCTGCCTCAGCCTGCCCTCCCTCGCCCGCCCGCCCGAGCCCGCCCCGGCCGAGCCCGCCCAGGCCGGGCCGGCACCTGCGCACGACTGGCTGGGCCTGGGGATCCTGCTCCGGTTTCCCGCCGTGCTCGTGATCACCGCCTGCGGGTTCGGCATGCTCGTCTTCGACGGGGTGGCCACCGTGCTCTACCCGGTCTACGCCCGGACGTTCCTGCCCGCCGGTCCGGCCGGGTACGGCGTGCTGGTGTCGGCCGCTGGGGCCGGGGCGCTGCTCGGCGTGCTGGCCGGACCGGGCCTGTCCGGCCGCCTGCCGCCGTCCCGGCGGCTCGCCGTTGTCATCGCCGCCGGAGCGCCCTGGTTCGGGTTGCTGTGCCTCGCGCCCGGCCTGGCCGTCGCGGCCGTCCTGCTCGGCCTGGCCACCTTCGCCTGGGGACCGTACTACGTCTTCGATCGCACGCTGATGCAGCGGCTCGTTCCCCGCGAGGTCCTCAGCCGTGTCGCCGGCGCGCGCATGACGATCTCCTCGCTCGGTTTCCCGCTCGGCAGCGCTATTGGCGGGGTGCTGGCCGGCGGCATCGGCGTGCGCGGAGCCATACTGGCGATCGCCTGCTCCGCCCTGGCCCTCGGCCTGCTGCCGCTGCTGGCACCCGCGCTCCGCACGGTCGGCGGCGCCCGGGCGGCGCCCGGCCGGCCGGCGCCAGCGAAGACATAGAGTCGGTGATCATGGACACCGCCGCTGGCCGGGGCCGGCCCGGACCGGTCGGGTTCGACCTGGACATGACGCTGATCAACTCGCGCCCGGCCATCTTGGCGTCGTTCGCCGAAGTCGGCCGCGAGACCGGCACCGCCATCGACCTGACGGCGGTCGACCGGCGCCTCGGCATCAAGCTGGACGACGAGCTGGCGTACTGGTTCCCGCCCGGCCGGATCGACGCGGCGGCCGGCCTGTACCGGCGGCACTACCTGCAGCTGGCCGAGCGGATGACGACGATCCTGCCCGGCGCGCGCGAGTCGCTGGCCGCGGTGCGGGCGGCGGGCCAGCAGGTCATCATCATCACGGCCAAGCACCCGGTATCGGCCGGCCCGAGCCTGCGGGCCGTCGGGCTGTCCGCCGACGAGCTGTTCACCCTGGTGCACGGCCCGGAGAAAGCGGAGGTGCTGCAGCGGGTGGCGGCGATCGCCTACGTCGGCGACACCCCGCCGGACATGGCCGCCGCGGTCCGGGCCGGCGTCCGGGCGGTCGGCGTGACGACCGGCTCATTCACCGGTGAGGACCTGACGCGCGCGGGCGCCGAGGTAGTGCTCGGCTCGCTGGATGGCTTCCCCGACTGGTACCGGTCCCTGTGACCCGGGCCCCGTTCAGGCGCTGTCGGCGACGGCCGTGACCACCGCGTAGGGCAGGTACCGCGGGTGGACCAGCAGCGCCCGGGCCACCTGGCGGATCCGCGGCCGCAACGGGGTCAGCGCCTGCTCGCAGTACCGCCACGCCGCCACCTCGTCACCGCCGAAGCGGGCGGCGATCCCGGTCCGGAACCGGCGGGCGTCGCCGCCGTCGGCGCGCCAGGCCGGCAGCCAGGCCCGCAGCTCGTCGTCACCGGCCAGCAGGGACCAGTCCCGCAGCCGCTCGGCGAGCTGGCCCGCCGCGTCGATGACGAACCCGCGGTCGCCGCTGCCCTCGATGGCGTGCACCCGGCCCTGGCTGGCCGGGCCGTGGCGGATGCTGGCCGAGCTGAAGCGCGCCCCGACGGCCAGCGCGGCGACCGCATGGCCGGCCTCGTGCCAGGCCGTCCGCACCGCCATCGTCCGGGCGGGAGCGTAGCTGGCCGCCGCCCCGCGGTCATAGCGCTGCCTGATCCACGCGTGGTGCACGACCGACTCGTCGTCGTAGCGGGCCAGCCGGGCCAGTTCGGCCTGGATCGCGGCGAGGGTCCTGGTCTCGGCGGGCGTCATGACGGCGTCAACGGGGTGACGACACGCAGAACTCGCTGCCCTCGGGGTCGGCCAGCACGGTCCACGGCACCTTTCCCTGGCCGATGTCGATCGGCGCCGCGCCCGCGTCGGTCAGCGCCCGGACCGCGGCGGCGTGGTCCTCGTCCTGGTAAGGGGCCACGTCCAGGTGGATCCGGTTCTTGACGGCCTTGCGGTCCAGCGACGGCAGCAGCTCCAGGAACGGCCCCAGCCCGTCGGGGGACCGCAGCGACACCCCGACATCCGTGGAGTTCGCGGGCTTCCAGCCGGTGGCCAGCGCCCAGAACGCCGCCACGGCGGCCGGGTCGGCACAGTCGGCGACCACCGCGGCGACCGGCCCGGTATCCCGGTAGACCTTCCGCGGCTCCAGCACGCAGAACTCGTTGCCCTCCGGGTCGGCCAGCACGGTCCACGGGACGTCCCCCTGGCCGATATCGACGCGCACCGCGCCCAGGGCCCGCAGCCGCTTCACCTCGGCCTTGTGGTGCTTGCGGGACTCGGTGGCCAGGTCCAGGTGCACCCGGTTCTTGCCGGTCCTCGGTTCAGGCACCGGCACGAACACCAGCGGCAGCGCCGAGGAGTCCGGGTAGCTGAAGCCCGGCGGCCACACGTCCACCTCGTCGGGCTCCTCGTCGCCTACCTCCCAGCCAAGCGCCTGAGCCCAGAACCGGGCCAGCCGGCCGGGGTCGGCCGCGTCGACAACTAGGTGCACCAGTCGGGTAGGCATTGTCCGGTCGTACTCCCGCATCAGCTCGCATCACCAGTGCAGCCCACCTTAGCGCCGCCGGATCCGGGGTACCGCGCTCAATCCAAGGTCAGCGCGCGGTGATCGCGTACGGCTTGGGCTGCCTGGTCAGCCACTGCCACAGGTTCCGGCTCCGCGGCCGGGCCACGAAGTGCCCGCTGCCCACCTTGCCGCTTACCTCGATGTGCAGCTGGACCGGGACGTCATGACTCCACGGCGCCTTCACCCGGACGTGGCCGCTGCGGATGACGACCTCGTCCGCGTCCACCACGATCCCCGGCCTGGTCAGCAGCCGGATGTGCCCGCTGCGCACGTCGATATCGAGCTTGAGGACGGGCTGCGTGATCTGCGCCTGGGTGAAGTCGAGCAGCACGCTGCCGCTGGTCACCTTGACCTCCATCCGCTGCGGCACGACCCAGCGGTCGACCCGCTTGACGTGCCCGCTGCGGGTGTCGATGCGCACGACGTCCTTGGCCCGGGTCACCGCCGCCGGGGCCGGAACGGCCACCGGCCCGCCCTGTCCGGGCAGGTCGGCGACCAGCCGGGACAGCTCGCCGTAGGTGCGCGCGGTCATCGCCCGTTCCAGCCGCTCGTCGAGTTCCTCCGCGGTCAGCCGCCCGTCTCCGGCCGAGACCCGCAGCAGTTCGACCACCCGGTCCCGGTCTTCGTGCGAGGCGCGCAACTCGCTGCGGGCGATCTCACCGCCGGGTTCCGATTCCGCCATGGACAAACTGTAGAGCAGGGCCCGTCCGCATGCACCGCCGTACGGACCGCCGCGCGCCCTCTTGACGCCGGCCACCCGGTTGCAGTGGGCTCGGGTGGTGGGCTCCCCGGACATCCCGGCCGCCCGGGCCGCGGCCGTGCTCCCGCTGACCCCAGGCGTCTACCGCTTCCGCGACCAGGCCGGCCGCATCTTGTACATCGGCCTCGCGGTCAGCCTGCGCCGCCGGGTCCAGTCGTACGGGCGCGACCTCGGCGACCGGGTCCACCTGGCTCCGATGGTGGCCCGGATCGCCCGGGTCGAGGCGGTGCCGTGCGACTCTGCGCACGAGGCCGCCTGGCTGGAGCGGAACCTGCTCGAGCGGCGCCTCCCGCCGTGGAACCGCAGTCCGGGCGGCCAGGAAGCCGAGGTCTGGATCAGGCTCAGCACGTCCCCGCGCGCCCCCGGCCTGACCGCGGTGCGCCAGCCGGCGCCCGGTGACTTCGGCCCGTACCTGGGCGGCCAGAAGGTCCGTGACGCAGTGTCCGGCCTGAACCGGGTGCTGCCGCTCGGCCACGCCGCCGACCATCTGGCCGGGACCGGGCGCGAGCTGGCCCTGGCCCGCGGCGTCGCGCCCGGAGCGCGGGCCGGACTGGCCCGGGACATCGCCGCCGTGCTGCACCGGGACCAGGCCGCGGTGGCGGCGCTGCGCACGGAACTGACCGCCCGCCGCGACGCGGCGGCCACCGCGCTGGCCTTCGAGCTCGCCGCGAAGCTGCAAGCCGAGCTCGAGGCGGTGGACTGGATCACCGCCGAGCAGAAGGTCACCGGGGGCCAGCGGGATATCCCGGACGCCGACGTGTACGGCTGGGCCGGCGGCGTGCTCGTCTGCTTCGAGATCCGCGCCGGCCGGATGTCGGGCTGGCGGCAGCGCCCCTGCCCGGCCGCCACCGCCCGCTCTTACCTCGAGCGGTCCCCGCCCGGCTGGACCGCCTTCGCCCTCCGCAGTGCTGAATTGGCGGCTCGCTTGCGCTCGCCGCGTGCCGAACTAGCGGCCAGGCTCAGGCCTGGCCCGCCGGGAACTTGCGCTGGGTAAAGCTGAACCAGTTGCCCGAGTCGTCGCGCATGACGGCCTCGACCCCGTAGGGCCGCTCGGCCGGTTCCTGGGTGAACTCGACGCCGCGTCCGGCCAGCGTGCCGTAGTCGCCTTTGCAGTCCGTGGTCGCCAGCACCCCGGGCGACAGCGCCCCCTTCGCGACCAGCGCCCGGACCTGCT
>JAJKHX010000464.1 GCA_021154785.1 Nocardiopsis sp. | reverse complement strand
GCCGCTGCCCGACCCGCCGGTCAGCCGGACCGACGGCAGCACGGCGACGGCGGCGGAGGTGTTCGGCGGCACCTGGACCGACGCGCTGGTCGTGCTGCACGACGGGCGGCTGGTGGCCGAGCGGTACGGCGACGGCATGACGGCCGCCACCCCGCACCTGCTCATGTCGGTGTCGAAGTCGGTCGTCGGCTGCGTGACCGCGGTGCTGGCCGGCCGCGGGGACCTCGATCCCGGCGCGCTGGTGACGGCGTACGTGCCGGAGGCCGAGTCCTCGGGCTACGCCGGCGCCCGGATCCGCGACCTGCTGGACATGCGGACCGGGGTCGCGTTCCGCGAGACCTACACCGCCCTGGACGCCGAGGTCCGGGTGATGGAGCGCTCGATGGGCTGGCGCCCGGCGGAGCCGGGCGACCCCGCGGGCGCGTACCCGTACCTGACCACGCTGGGGCGGGAGGGGCCGCACGGCGGGGTGTTCACCTACCGCTCGGCCGACACCGACATGCTCGGCTGGGTGTGCGAGCGGGCCAGCGGGACCCGGATGGCCGACCTCATCTCGGCGCTGATCTGGCAGCCCATCGGGGCCGAGCGCGACGCCGAGATCAGCTGCGACCCGCTGGGCTGCGCCGTCCACGACGGCGGCGTCTCGGCCACCGCCCGTGACCTGGCCCGGTTCGGGCAGCTGCTCGTCGACGACGGGATGGCCGCAGGCGCCCAGGTCGTGCCGGCCGCCTGGCTGGCCGACGCCCGCGCCCCGGAGCCCGGCGTCCGCGAGGCGTTCGCGGTCACCGACAACGAGCTCGCGCTGCCCGGCGGCTGGTACCGCAGCAAGTTCTGGGTCATCCCCGGGTACGGCGGGCCGGTGCTGGTCTGCCTGGGCATCCACGGCCAGCTGATCTACGCGGACCGGGCGGCACGAACCGTGATCGTGAAGCTGTCGTCCTGGCCGGATCCACAGCACACCGGCTACCTGCTGGACACGCTGCGGGCGTGCGCCGCGCTGGCGGCGCGGATGGCGGTGCCGGGGCGTTAGGGCAACTCGTTCGGGCCGAGCGCGGGACCCGCCCCCGGCGTGCGGGTCCCGCGCTCGCGGCCCGTCCTTTCCAGATGCTGTCCTTTGCTGAATTCCCGTTCGTCGTGATGATGTAAACCCCGGCGGCCCTGGCCGTCACGAGAATCGGAGACGACATGAAGTTCATGATGCTGGTCTGTGCCGAAGACGACGGATCCGAGCCGGACGATAGCGAGAACGGCGACGAGAGCTTCCCCTGGCTCGACGACGTGATCGCGCGGGGCATCCGGCTGGACGGCGACCGGCTCGCGCCGACGCGCGAGGCCCGGACGGTCGCGGTGCGGGACGGCGAGATGCTGGTCAGCGACGGGCCGTTCGCCGAGACCAAGGAGGTCATCTGCGGCTACGACATCCTGGAGTGCGACTCGATCGAGGAGGCGGTCCGGGTGGCCGCGGCGCATCCGGTCGCGGCGTTCGGCCGGATCGAGGTCAGGCCGATCTGGAAGTGACGCCGACCGCACCGAAGGCGGCGTGCACGGCCCGGCGCAGCGCCTGGACGGCGGTCGCGTCCCGGCCGAAATGCACCGCGTTGGTCAGCAGGACCAGCCACCGGCCGGTGGCCGGGTCCAGGGCCAGGCTGGTGCCGGTGAAGCCGGTGTGCGACACGGCCGTGGCCGGCCAGCGGCCGCCCAGGATGTCGAAGCCGTCGCCGGCGCAGGCCCAGCCGTAGCCGCGCCGCCCGCCCGGGCTCCGCGCCTGGCAGGCGGCCGCGGCGCGGCGCAACCCGGCCGGGACGGCCGTGTCGTCGTCGCTGACCCACCAGGCGGCGAAGCGAGCCAGGTCCGGGGCCGGGGCGAACAGCCCGGCGTGGCCGGCCACGCCACCCAGCAGGCGGGCGTTCTCGTCATGGACGACGCCCACCCAGGCGCTTCCGTCGCCGCGCGGTTCGGTGGCGGCGAATTGACGAGCCGGCTCGTTCGGTATGAATCTTGTGGAGGTCAGCCCGAGCGGGCCGGTCACCAGGTGGCGGACGGCGGCGTCGAGCGGCTCGCCGGCGACGGCCGCCACCACCTCGCCGAGGGTGATGAAGCCCGGGTCCGAGTAGCGGACCCGGGCTCCGGGCGGGGCCTCCAGCGGGGTCGCGTACAGGTCGCGGAGCAGGTCCGCGCGCGAGCCGCACCAGCGGTAGAACTGGCGGCTGCCGGGCAGGCCGGAGGTGTGGGTGAGCAGGTGCGCGATCGTGATGTGGGCGTCCCGGCCGGCGCCGAAGCCGGGCAGGTAGCCCGCCACCGGGTCGCCCAGTCCGAGCTGGCCCCGGCCGGCCAGCGCGAGGGTGACCGTGGTGGTCGCCACCACCTTGGTCAGCGAGGCGAGGTCGAAGATGGTGTCCGGGCGCATCGGGCGGCCCTGGAGCGCGTCGGCCTGGCCGGCGGCCCACCGGCCGAGCGTGACCGGGCCCTGGCCGGCCACCGCCACCGCGCCGGGAATCCCGCCCTGGCGGACGGCTGCGTCGAGCAGCGCGCCGATCCGCCCGAGCTGCTCAGGCGCCGGCATGCCGGGCGGCGAGCAGCGCGGCGCCGACCGAGGCGGGCGCGAGGGGGCGGGTGGCGCCGGTCAGTTCGGCGAACCGGTTCCAGATGAGGCGGGCGCCGAACACCCGCCCGGCGCCGGCGACGGGCAGCGGGCCGAGGCGGCGCCGGACGGACCCGGCCAGGGCGGCCAGGTGCTCCGCGGCCTGCCGGGTGATCCGCTCGGCCTCGGGGTCCTGCTCCGCGAGCGCGGTGAGGACGGGAGCCAGGGCGGTGAGCCGGGAACGTTCGGCCGGATGGGAGGTGACGTCGCTGACCAGGTCGTCGAGATCGGTCCCGGTGGTCTCCCGGACGCGGCGGTGGATGAGCTCGGAGCCGCCCAGCTGGTCCCGCCAGTGCAGCGCGGCCTGGGCGGCGGCCCGGCCGATCCAGTAGGCGCTGCCTTCGTCGCCGAGCACGAAGCCGTGGCCGCCCGCGCGGATATGGCGCTCCCCGTCGCGGCCGAACGCCATCGAGCCGGTGCCCGCGATCACGACCACGCCGGGACCGCCGAGGAAGGCGCCGGCCTGGGCGGTGTCCGCGTCGCCGGTGACGTGCACCGGGCAGCCCGCCTGCCGGGTCAGCGTCTCGCTGAGCTCCGCGGCCACGGTTTCCTGGCGCAGGCCGGCCAGGCCGACGCCCGCGGCGGTCACCTCCGCGGCCTTGATGATCTGGAGCAGACGCTCGGCAAAACCCTCGGTGAGCAGGACGTTTATCGGCAGTTCGTCCGGCTGGGGCCACACCGTGCCGTTCTCGATCACGACGACGCGGGTGCCGCTGCCGCCCGCGTCGATGCCGAGAATCCGGCCGGGCCGGTGAAGGGCGTCACGCACGGCTCCATCCTCCCATTGCCGGAAGCGGACGTTGTCGGGATCGCATACGGCTCGTAAGGTCCATTACATGGCATCGCAGCAGACCGCGCGGCAAGCATGGCGCCGGCACATCACCGGATTGCTCGACCAGACGCTCGAGCAGAACGACGCCACCATCGACGGCGTGGCCGCCGCGATCACGACCACGATCCTGGCCGGCCGTCACGTCTACGCGTTCGGGGCCGGCCACTCGCTGAGCCTCGTCAGCGAGATGCACCGCCGGGCCGGGGGCATGAAGGTGGTGCGGCCGCTGTGGAACGACGAGCTCACCTCGCGGACCGACGAGGAGGCGGCCGGGAAGCTGGAGAACCGGGCCGGGTACTACAAGGAACTCACCGGGGGCCTGGACTGGGGTCCGGGTGACCTGTGCTGGGTGATCTCCAACTCGGGCCGCAACGCGCTCGTGGTCGAGCTCGCGCTGGAGGCCCGGCGGCACGGCGTCACCGTGGTGGGCCTGGTGTCGGCGGCCCACTCGGCCACCGTCGCGGCGGCGCCCGGCCTGCCGAAGCTGCCCGAGGTCGCCGACTACCTGCTGGACAACGGCGGCTGCTTCGGCGACGCGGCGCTGGACGTCCCCGGCATCGCCGAGCGGATGGGACCCACGTCCACCATCGTCGGCGCGGCCCTGATCCACGCCGTCTGGGCCGAGGTGGGCGAGCGCCTGGCGGCGCGGGGACACGGGCCGGAGGTCTGGGGCAGCGTCAACCGCGGCCCCGCCTGAGCGGCTGGCGGTGATTCGGCGGCCGGGGCTGGCATAGGCGTGCCGTCGGCGGGTAGCGCCGCGCCGCGGTGCCAGCCGCGCCGAGAAGTCACCGAATAACAGGAGGCCACGATGAGCCAGCCCGAACAGCAGCAGAACCCGCCCGGCCGGACCGGCGAGATGGACCCGAAGCCCGATCACGGCGAGACCTCCTACCGCGGTTCGGGCCGCCTGGACGGCAAGGCGGCGGTTATCACCGGAGCGGACAGCGGGATCGGCCGGGCGGTCGCCATCGCGTACGCCCGCGAGGGCGCCGACGTGCTGATCAGCTACCTCAACGAGGACGACGACGCGCGGCAGACCGCGCAATGGGTCGAGAAGGCCGGACGCAAGGCCGTGCTCATGCCGGGTGACATCGCAGATCCGGCGCACTGCCGCGCCATCATCGCCAAGGCGGTGGAGGAGTTCGGCCGCGTCGACATCCTGGTCAACAACGCTGCCTTCCAGATGACCAGGGAATCGGTCGAAGAGATCCCCGACGAGGAATGGGACCGCACCCTGGCTATCAACCTGAGCGCCTTCTTCCACCTGACCAAAGCCGCGGTGCCGCACATGCAGCCCGGCGCCTCGATCATCGGCACCACGTCGGTCAACTCCGACACCCCGGTGCCCACGCTGCTGCCGTACGACGTGACCAAGGCCGGCATCGCCAACATGGTGGGAGCCCTGGCTCAGCTGCTGGCCGAGAAGGGCATCCGGGCCAACAGCGTCGCGCCGGGTCCCATCTGGACACCGCTGATCCCCTCGACCATGCCCGGGGAGCAGGTCAAGAGCTTCGGCTCCGAGGTGCCGATGGGCCGGGCGGGCCAGCCGGCCGAGCTGGCGCCGGTATACGTCATGCTGGCATCGGACGAAGCCAGTTATGTTTCCGGCGCGCGGATCGCCGTGACCGGCGGCAAGCCGATCCTGTGACCGTCATGACCGCGTAGCCGCAGCGCTACGCGGTCATGGCCCCGGCCGGCCTTACCCGATTTAACCGGCGGATTAACTGACGGATTAACCTGATGTTAACGGGGAATACGACTCGCCTTCACTATCGAGGAGGAGTCGGATGAAGGTCGTCTACAACAGCTTCAGCGGCCGCTACTCGGACAACCCTAAGGCGCTGTACGAGTCACTCGCGGCCGGCGGGTATCCGGGTACTCACGTGTGGCTGGCCGATCCTCGGTATGAACAGGAGTTCCCCGCCGACGCGGAGACCGTCGAGTTCGGCAGCGAGCGATGCATCAAGGAGCTGGAGTCGGCCGACGTCGTAGTGTCGAACACCCACATCGAGCTGGACTGGAATAAGTCGGCCGACACGCGTTACCTGCAGACCTGGCACGGTACCCCGCTCAAGCACATTCACTTCGACTCACTGTGGGCGCCGCCGGGGCGGGTCGCCTACCTGGACGAGGACGTCCAGCGCTGGTATTACCTGCTTTCGCCCAACCGGGCCAGCACCGGGCCGCTCCGGCAGGCGTTCCGCTTTCCCGGCGAGATCGCCGAGACCGGCTACCCCCGCAACGACGTACTGCTCGGCCCGCGGCGGGCGGAAATCCGGAGCGCGGTCCGCCGGCGCTTCGGCATCCCGCCGGGCGCCACGGTCGTGCTGTACACGCCGACGTGGCGCGACGATGTGCTGGACTCGGGCGGACGGCAGGACTTCTCCCTGCAGCTGGACCTGGCCGACTTCACCCGGCGGCTCGGCGCCGACCACTACCTGCTGCTCCGGACCCATTTCCTGATCTCGGCCCCGCTGCCGCCGATCGACCGGCCAGGTGTGCGCGACGTCTCCGCGTATCCGGACGTTTGTGAGCTGTACCTGGCGGCCGACGTCCTGGTCACCGACTACTCGTCGGCGATGTTCGACTTCGCGGTCACCGGCAAGCCGATGCTCTTCTTCACCTACGACCTCGCCCACTACCGGGACAACCTGCGGGGCTTCTACTTCGACCTGGCGGCGCACGCGCCCGGGCCGCTGCTGGACACCAGCACTGATGTCATCGACGCGCTCGCCGACCTCGCCGCGGTGCAATCCAGTCACGCTCTGGCGTACGCCCGCTTCCGCGACACGTACTGCCATCTCGACCAGGGCGGGGCCGCCGCACGGGTCATCGCCCGCTACTTCCAGCCGGCCGCCGCGACCGCCCAGTGATCTAGTCGGTCGGCTGTTGCCGGCGGCTGCGGCGGACGCGCTTGGCCTGGGCGGCGGCGAAGGTCCGCTGCAGCGCCACCCGGGTACCGGGCAGGTCCTGCTGGGCGAGCGTGACGAACAGGCAGTCGACCACCGTCAGCTGGGCGATCCGGCTGGTCATGGCGCCGGACCGGAAGGCGGTCTCGCGCGCCGCGGTCAGCAGCACGAGGTCGGCGACCTCGGTGAGCGGGGACCACGGGAAGTTGGTCACCGCGACGGTGAGGGCGCCATGGCCGTGCGCCTCGCGCAGCGCGTCGATCGTGTCGACGGTGGTGCCGGTGTGCGACAGGCCCATCGCGACGTCTCCGCCGCCGCGCAGCGCGGCCGAGGAGATGGCCATATGCGGATCGGGCCAGGCGAACGCCGGGCGGCCGATCCGCTGCAGCTTCATCTGCAGGTCGAGGGCGACGAAGCCGCTGGCGCCGACGCCGTAGATGTCGATCCGGGTGGCCTTGGCGAGCGCCTCGGTGACCTGGATCAGGGTGGGGATGTCGAGGTGGTTGGCGGTGTCGGTGACCGCCCGCGCGTCGGCGTAGGCGATCTTCTTCGTGATCGCGGCGGCGTCGTCGTCCGGGGCAATGTCCTGCGAGGCCGTCGTGGCCGCCGTCACGCCGTCGCGGGCCACCGCGCCGGCCAGAGCCAGCCGCAGGTCCGGGTAGCCGCGCAGCCCGATCGCCCGGCAGAAGCGGACCACGCTGGTCGCGGAAGTGCCGCAGGTCCGGGCCAGCTCGGAGATGCTCCGCCAGGCCACTCCCTGGGGATCGTCGAGGACTGCCTGCGCGACGCGGCGCTCGACCGGCGCCAGGTTGGGCAGCAGTGAGCGGACCGTGACCAGGATGCCGATGTCAGGTCCCTGGTCGGGTCGTGCCTGCTGTTCGGCCACGCGGACAGGTTACTCCTCTTAGGTCTTATCGCCGCGACGGTGCTGGGTTGCCGGTGGGCGGATAAACAGGTTGACCGTTTTGGGAGGTTACGTCATGGTTGAACCAGAACGGGGCCATAAGGCGGGTGCGCGGTGCGGCGTTTGCCCCGCAGACGCCTGCCTTATAGGAGCGGGGTGCCGCGCCCTGTCACCGGCACCCCGCTCCCCCGTTCTGGTGATCCGGCCGGGGCTTTCTATTGCCCTAGTTAACCTGGCCTGAGTTGCCCGTCAGGCGCCCGGCAGGCCTTCGGCCGCGACGGCCAGGACGTCGAAGTCGGCATCGGACAGCCAGCCGAGGTCGTAGGCCAGCACCACGTCGTCGAACGAACCGGGGACGTAGGGCTCGGGATCGTCGATGGCTTCCCGGGCCGGCTCGAGTTCGGGCGGGCAGACGTCCGGGATCCGCGGCCAGCGGCGGGCCCGGAACTCCAGCGAGAGGTCATCCAGGCTGAACCGGCCTTCCCGGTAGGCGGTGAGCATCGAGGTCACGGCGCTGCCGGGGAAGACCCCGGAGCCGACCGTGCCGCCGATGGCCCCGGCCGACCGCGCGCCGACCGCCCACCTGATGCGGTTGCCCGCCGCGGCCGCGGCCGGGCTGGCCAGGGCGCGGATGGCCGCGGCGGGAATGACCCGGCCGCCGTGGCCGTGCCCGCGGCGGAACTCCTCCTCACCCCGCTGCCGGGCCTCGTCGGCCCGGCGTACCGCATCGTCCACGCCGATATCGGCGAACACCGCGGTGATCTCGTAGTCCGCGAACCGCAGTGCGTACGTCCAGGCCTCGGCGGCGCGCCAGGAGGCCAGCGAGATATCCAGGATCAGGTTCCTGCCGTCCATCAGGGCGCGGAGCAGAACCCGTTTGGCTAGGTACTGGGCCTCGGCGTGGACCGGGCCGGCCCGCTCGAGCGGCGATTGGCCGTTGGACTGCGGGATGAGGCCGGCGGCGGCCATCCGGTCCAGGATCGCGTCGATGCTGACGGTGAAGTAGCGGGCCCGGTCCAGGCCGGCCCGGTCCAGCGCGGCGGCCTTGTCCGCGCCGGGCAGGCCGCCCGCGATGGCCGCCCGGCGCTCGCACGGCACCCCGGCGGCCGCCCGGTACACCGCGGCGACCAGGAGGCGCTGCTGGCGAGCACGCTCACCCGTCCAGATCACGCCCCACCGCCCTCCGCGTCCTCGCCCATTGCCGCTCTCAGACATGGTGGCCAGGTCAGCCCGGGCAGCGCAAGGATGTTCACCCGCAGCGTGCCGCCCGGCGCACCGCAGCGGGATTCTCCGCCGTGGCTTGGGGCTCCGCCGTGGCTTGGGGGCGGGCGGGGCGCAGGGCGACGGCGGCCAGGACGAGAGCGGCCGCGGCCAGTCCCGCGCCGGCGCCGAAGGCCAGGTGGTATCCCCCGGTCAGGGCACTGGCGGCCGGGCGGCCGGCGGCCAGCAGGTGGTCGGCCCGCGAGGCGGCCAGGGTAGACAGCACCGCCACGCCCAGGGCGGCTCCGACCTGCTGGGTCGTGTTCACCAGGCCGGAGGCCACCCCGGCGTCGGAGTCCGGGACGCCGGACATCGCCAGCGTGATCATCGCCGGGAAGGCCAGGCCGAAGCCGCCGGTCAGCAGCATCGTCGGCAGCAGGTGCAGCGGGTACGTCCCGGCGGAACCGGTGGCCGGGATCAGGATGAGCAGCGCGAACCCGGCGACGATGGGCGCGAGGCCGGCCATCAGCATCACCCGCAGCCCGAACCGCGCGATCAGCCGCGCCGACAGCCCGGCCGACAGGGCGCCGATCACGACGGCGGCGGGCAGCATCCCGAGCCCGGCACCGGCCGCCCCGTAGCCGAGGACCCGCTGCATGTACTGCGGGATCAGCACCTGGAACCCGAACGCCGCCGCCACCGTGAGCGCCTGCACGAGGTTGGCCGTGGCGATACCGCGGGACCGCAGTATCCGCAGCGGAAGCAGCGGCGTGCGCGCCAGGTGCTGGCGGAGGAAGAACGCGGCCAGCAGTACCACCGCGGCGGCGCCAGTGCCGAGCGTGCGCGCGGAGCCCCAGCCGTACCGGGCGGTTTCCACGACCGCGTAGACCGCGACCATCAGCCCGGCTGTCACCACCACGGCCCCGGCGGCGTCGGCGCCCGCCCGCAGGCCCATTCCCCGCTCCGCGGCGAGCAACCGCCCGCCCGCCGCGATCGCTACCACGCCGATCGGCACGTTGACGAAGAAGATCCAGTGCCAGCTCAGTGCCTGGGTGAGCACGCCGCCGAGGACCAGCCCGATCGAGGCGCCGCCCGCGCCGGTGAAGCTGTAAATGCCGAGGGCCCGGGCGCGCAGGGGCGGCTCGGGGAACAGCCTGACGATCATGCCCAGGCCGACGGCCGAGGCCAGCGCGCCGCCGGCGCCCTGGGCGAACCGGGCCGCGATCAGCATCGGCTGGCTCACCGAGAACCCGCAGAGCAGCGAGGCCGCGACGAAGACGGCCAGGCCGGCCAGGAAGACCCGCTTCCCGCCGATCAGGTCACCCAGCCGGCCCGCGAGCAGCAGCAGGCCGCCGAACGCGATCAGGTACGCGTTCACCACCCAGGCCAGCCCGGACGAGGAGAAGCCGAGGTCACGCTGGATCTCCGGCAGTGCGACGGTCACGATGGTGCCGTCCAGGATGATCATCATCATCGCGGCGCAGAGCACGGTCAGCGCCAGCCAGCGAGACGCCGGCCCGTCAGACGCCAGGCCGCCGGACATCAGGCCGCCAGACGCCAGCTCGCGAGACTCCGGGGCGCGGGATCGTCCCATCGGGATCCCTCCCTTCTTAGGACACTATTTGTTACTGTGACTCTCCTTGTTACAGGCACCATGATGTGTGACAATGAATCCCGGCGAAAGGAGGCACTTTCGTGTCACAGCGGAACACCGGTGTACCCCTCCAGGTCACCGACCCGGCGGCGTGCGCCACGAATTTGCTGGCCGAGGCGTGCACCGTCCGCCAGGTCCTGGATCACGTCGGCGGCAAGTGGAGCGTCTCGATCCTGCTGGCCGCCATCGCCGGCCCGGTCAGGTTCTCCCACCTCGAGCGCATGGTGGAGGGGATCAGCCGGCGCATGCTGACGCTCACCCTGCGCAACCTGGAGCGCGACGGCCTGCTGATCAGGACCGTCTACCCGACCGTGCCGCCGAAGGTGGAGTACACCGCGACCGAGATGGCACGCGAACTGCACGACACGCTGACGGGCCTGATCGGCTGGGCCGAACGCCACCGGGCCGACATCGCCGCCGCGCGCACGACGTATGACCAGCGGCCGGCCGACCCGGCGGCCTGATGGCTACCGTTCCGGGACGAGAGCCCCGTTCCATTCCCGGATGGTCCATTTTCCTATTACCCCGTGCAGGACGAACGGGTCGCCGCGGACGAACTCCTCGGCTGCCTCCCGGGTGCTGAAGATGGCCATCGCGCCGCCTTCCGGCGCGTTGGCGAAGGGCCCGATCATGAGCAACTCGCCCCGGTCGACGAATCCTTGCCACCAAGCCCGGTGCGCCGGGAAGTGCACGGGCGCCTTCGCCGCCGCGTCGTCCGCCGAGCCGTAGAACACCACGGCCTTCATCGCTGCTCTCCGATCGTCGCGGCTAACGTTAGCGATCGCTGGCGGCCGGCTTCAAGCGGCCTCGGGCGGCAAAGCGATCAGCCCCGCGGCTGACGCCGCGGGGCTGATCCGGGTGACTCGGCCAGCTAGGCTGCCTTTAGCTAGTACGGGCCGGCGGCTAGTGCCTTGACCGGCGGTGGCTGCTCCTGACCTCGCTCTCGCGCGCGAGCTGGAAGAACGCGGAGCGCAGGCCGAACCGGGCGTAGACCATCAGGACCAGCCCGATGATGACGACGGCGATCAGCGACCAGCGCTGCTCCCACGGCGCCTCGCCCAGTGACTTGACGAAGATCCAGGCCAGGAAGCCGGCCGCGCCCAGCGGGAGCAGGCCGGCGGACACGAAGTCCCAGGGGTTGCTGACGATGCGGCGCCGGTAGTACACGATGGCCGCGAGCGCGGTCAGGATGTAGAAGATCGAGAACAGCAGGCCGGTCACGTCGATCACGTCGAAGAACGCGTTCTGGACCGAGGTGGCCAGGTAGTAGACCGTGCTCAGGATCACGATGAGCAGGCCGACGATGATGCTGGAGGCGACCGGGGTCTGGTACCGGCGGGACACGGTGCCGAGGAACTCGGGGAGCGTCCGGTAGCTGGCCATGCCATAGACGATCCGGGCACCGAGCACGATGCCGGTGCCGGTGGTGGCGATCACCGACAGGGCGATCGACAGCGCCATCGCCTTGGCCCAGAAGCCGCCGCCCAGGGCCTGGGCCACGGCGACGAGAGCGGTGCCGTTGGCGTCGGCCTGGTTGAGCTTGGCCGGAGAGAGCACCCCCTGGAACCCGATCTGGGACAGCGTGTAGATGATGGTGAGCAGGGCGACGGCGAGGATGGCGGCGCGACCGGGGTTCACCCGGCGGTGCTTGACTTCCTCGTTGACGTACAGGGTGCCGTCCCAGCCGCCGTAGACGAACACCGCGACCAGGAAGCCGGCCACTGCGTCGCCCTTGCCGTTGATGCCGGACAGGCTGAGCCAGCCCCTGGTCAGCGGGACCGAGCCGGGGTGGTGCCCCAGCACCCAGACCAGGCCTGCGATGGCCAGCCCGATCAGGATGAGGTACTCCACCAGGGCCATCGTGACCTGAACCCGGGCCGTGATCTTGATGCCGATTACGGCGATCACCAGCATGATCAGGCCGACGGCGCAGCCGATGAGGACGTACGCCCAGGTGCTCGTGGACGTCGAGCCGAACACCGCCAGCACCGATGGCCCGAGCAGCAGGACCTCGGCGACGGTGCCGATGATGTAGGCGGCGATCATCAGCCAGCCGGTGAGGAAGCCCAGGTACGGGTTGATCGCCCGGCCCACCCACTCGAAGGAGGCTCCGGTGTTCGCCCTCCACAGGTTCAGCCGCCGGTACGCGTTGGCGATGATCAGCATCGGGATGGCCGTCAGAACCAGGATCGGCCCGCTGCCGTAGGCGGTGGCGACCGCCAGCGCGGCCAGCGACAGCCCGACCGTGGCGGCCGGGGCCGACGAGGCCATGCCGATGATGGTGTCCTGGGCCGCGCCGATGGCATCAGGCTCAAGTTTTGCCCCTGGCGCCGGGGAAATCCCCGCGGCAGTTGCGGCAGAGTGATCCTGCATGTGCTCTCCTGTAACATCCTGCTCGACACTTAACTCTGCGCAGCCTGATGAGCCCAGGCAAGCGGGACCCCCGAGCATGCCTCACTCCGGGATCATAGCGGACTAATATTCCATCCCCGGGTGATACGGATGAAATTAATGTGATTAGCCGCAGGCCCGGCTGGTGCCTAAATGATGATCACGAGTGGCGGCCGGCCGACCAGGCGCGGCCTTCTCGCTGGTAGGCGGCGGAGGCGGATCAGCCCGCAGAAGGCTGATCCCACGGGAGAAGCGGCACCCGGTGGCGCCCCCGGAGTGCGCCCCGGACATGACGGCCGGGCCGCGGGATGAAACATATATTTCCGGAATACGCAATGCACCAATCGGGTCTCATCGCCAATCACGGCAGGCTAAGTAATCCGTTAATCCGGCAGCCCGCCCGCCGGAATTCCGGTCAGCTATTCGCGATGTTCGCCAGGCTCTGCTGGACGGCCTGGATCAGCGGGTCCCCGTAGGGCAGCACGCGCTCGCAGCGCGCGGCGGTATCGCGGAGCAGGGTCACCGCGTCGCCGACCCGGCCCACCGCGTAGTACAGATGCGCCAGGTTGGCCAGGCGGGCCAGCGTATCGGCGTGATCGGCGCCGAGAACCCGCTCGGATTCCGCGCAGCACTGCTCGGAGAGCTGCATGGCGGACGGCATCCGGCCGGCCGCCTGGTACGCGGCGGCGAGGTTCGCGGTCGTCGCGAGCGTGTCCGGGTCACCGCGCCCGAGCACCTTCTCGCGGTCCGAGAGCGCGCGCTTGTAGTGCGAGATCGCGTCCTTGACCTTGCCCTCGGCCAGGCAGGCCGCGGCCAGCCGGTCCCGGGTGGCCATGGTCTCCGCGTCGCGCGGCCCCTGCAGCCGCTCCCGATCGGTCAGGTTCCGGCTCAGCAGCCTGCTGGCGGCCGGCACATCCCCGGCCGCCTGGTAGGCGGCGGCGAGCTCGTCCCGCGCGCTGAGGGTGTCCGGATGACCGGGGCCGCGGAACTGCTCGCACTCGCTGACCGCCCGGAGCAGGACCGTCACCGCGTCGGCCGGTTCGCCGGCCAGGACCAGGGCCTTGGCCAGGTTAATGCGGGCCGCGATGATGGCCGGGTGGCCGGGCGCGAGCTCACGGCCACGTTCGGCCAGCACCCGCTGGTACCAGTGCACGGCCTCGCCGGCGTACCCGGCGGCGAGGAACGCCGCGGCCAGGTGGGCGGCCACGACGAGAGCGTCCGGATGGCCCGGCATCAGCTTGGTGTCGCAGCGGGCGGACAGGTCCCGCCAGTACTCCACGGCGGGCCCGACCAGCCGGGCCTCGTCCATGCTGCGGCCCGCCCGCAGCAGCACCGGGTGGCAGCCGTCGGCCCACAGCACGTCGGGCGACGAGGCCTGCAGGGCGGCCACGTTCACCCGCAGGGCATTAGCCGTCCACGGCTCGGGCTCGTCGGTGGGCCAGGACTCGAGCAGCGCGCTGGCGGCCGTCCGCGCGGCGGGCTCCTGCACGTTCGCGGGCGCGGCCAGCTTGATGGCGGCCTGCAGCACCGAGTTCATGCCGATCGTCGGCGGCGACACGGCCCGGTTGACGCTGATGAGCCCGGCCCGCTCGATGGCCAGCAGCGCGTCCCAGGCCGGCTTCGGGTCTACCGCCGGGGCGAACGGGGTTACCGCGCCGCCCAGGTAGGCGGCGACTGCGGGGGTGCTGAAGATGGCGCCGGGGATCCCGTGCCCGTCGAGCAGGGCGACCAGCACCAGCATGAGCCGTACGGACGCACCGGGCAGCAGCGACTCCGCCTGCCCCAGGGACAGGGTCCAGGTGACCGCGGCCGCGGACGGCACCTCACCGGCCGCCACCCCGATCTGCTGCCGCCTGCGGGCGAAGTAGTCACGGTAGTCCCGGCAGGCCAGGGTGGAGTTCGCCACCACCGAGGCGGCCTGCGCCAGGGCCAGCGGCTCGCGGCCGAGCGCCTCGATCAGGTCGATGGCGCCCTGGCGCTGGGCCGGGTTGACACTGAGCCGCTCGGTCAGGCAGTTGAGCGCCTCACGGACGCTGAAGAAGCCGACCGGGATGACCTGCGTTCCCGGCCGACCCGAGGCGAGCGAGGAGTGCGCGCCGGTGACCAGCACCCGCCCGGCCGGCCCCGCCGGCCAGAGCCCGTCCAGGTCCGTCGCGTCCTGCAGGTCGTCAAGGATGACCATCCAGGACTTGCTGGTCACGGCCAGCCAGCTGATCAGGCGCGCCGCGACCGATTCGGCCGTGCCGACCGGTTCGATGCCGAAGGCCGCCACTGAGGCCTGCATGTACCCGGACAGCACCGACGCCCGGTTGGTGGCCGGGATCCAGATGAGCACGTCGATGGCCGCGGACCGCCACAGGGACTCCGCGATGATCACCGCGATCTGGGTCTTGCCGCAGGCACCGAGCCAGTTCGACGGGCCCTCGGCGAAGGCCGACCCCGGCACCAGGGTCAGGGTAATTCCCGGGTGGAGCGAGTCCATGATGCCGCGAGCGGTATCGGGCCGGTCGGTGTAACCCTCGGCAAGCGGAGGCACCTCGCCTACGCGGAATCGCTGAGTCGCCTGCTCACCAGCAATTCCTCCAGAGGGCACCACAGCCCGCTACCCCAACTATTCATCCGGTGTCGAAAACCTACTCGGAATACTCCATCAATAACGCCGGGAGGTGCCGACACAACGCACATTGCTCATATCGGGATCTTCACTAAGACACCATTATGCACGTGCAGCGGAGTTTCCATACCCATGTAACGGAGGTCGGCACCGGCGGTGACACTGCCGAGCAGCGACGCTACGCCCCGTGATTGCACCGTGTTGCTCGAGTTCACTATGAGATTATGGAGTTGCCCCTGTTAGCGGTCGGCGACCGAGGCCAGCAGGGCCGTCCGGGCCTGGGCCACCGCCGCCTGCATGGCACCGCGCAGCACGGGCTCGCCGGGAACGCTGGTCGGCACGACCCGCGGCCGCGAGGGCCAGATGCTGGCCACCGCGGCGGCGACCCGGTCGGCCAGCACGGTGCCGCCAGCCCGGCCCACCTCGCCCCCCAGCACCACCAGTTCCGGGTCGAGCACGACGCAGACGGACGCGATCCCGACCGCTACCCGGTGCGCGAGTTCGCCGAGGAACGCCTCGGACCTCTCTTCCGTCCCGCCGGCCCCGCCCGTGGCCGCGTCGAGGGCGGCCCGGACTGCCTCGGCCGGCGTCGGCGCGACGAACCCGTGCTGGGCCGCGAGGTCGCGCACCGCGCTGCCCCCGGCCAGGGACTGGAAGCCGCCGCTGGCCGGGTGCCTGATATCGGTGTGCAGCGGAGCGCCGTGCACCGGCAGGTAGCCGATCTCGCCCGCCGCCCCGGTCGTGCCGCGGTGCAGCCGCCCGCCCAGCATGGTGGCCAGGCCGAGGCCGACGCCGAGCCAGGCCAGGACGAAGTCGTCGGCCCCGGCGGCGGCGCCGTCGGACTGCTCGGCCATCGCGGCCAGGTTCACGTCGTTCTCGATCACGACCGGCGTGTGCCAGGCGCTCTTGAGCGCGTCGAGCGCGCCCTCGTGCCACGCGGGCAGGTTCACCGCCAGCTGAGGGTCACCGGTCCGCGGGTCGACCACGCCCGGGCTGCCGATCACCAGCGCGCTCAGCCGGGTGACGTCGAGCCCGGCGGCCGCGCAGGCCCGCTGCACCGTGGAGCGGACCAGTTCGACCGGATCGCCGGACCCGTTCGGGTTACCGCTCAGCTCGGCTACCCGGCGGCCGGTAACGTCCGCTACCGCGGCGCTGACCAGATCTGACTCGACGTACAGGCCCGCCACGTAGGCACTGGAGGGAACCACCGAGTACAGCGCCGCGTTCGGGCCGCGGCCGCCGGCCTGCTCCCCCGCGACGGTCACCAGACCGCGTTCCTCCAGCCGGGTGAGCATTTGCGACACCGTGACCTTGGATACCCCGGTGTACTCGCTGATCTGGGAGCGGGTGAGCATTTCGCCGCCGAGCAGGAGGTCGAGGGCAGCCCGGTCGTTCAGTTCGCGCAGGAGGCTCGGCGTACCTGGCCGGCCCCGGGTTCCGGGCTGAGACTGCATCGGGCTCCCTTCTTGCTTCTTGTCGTCCCGTGGCCTTCTTATGATCCCGTGGCTCAGTGTGCCGTAACCGGCCCGGTCTCCGCATTCCGGCCCAGGTCACGCTCACCCAGAGAGGACTTGGTCTCTAAACGGCAACATACGGCAACCGAGGCTATCTTATAGGAAAGTTTCCTGATAGTTTCCCCTCGACGGCTCGCATCGCACTCTCGGGTTCACCTCCCGAACCATCTGGATCATCCCCGAATCATCGGATCATCTCCCCGAACCACCCGGATCACCGGAAGGAGAGCCAGCAATGAGACTCAGGAAGACACCGGCCGCGATCGCCGCGCTGGGCGCGGCGGCCCTCGCCATCGCAGGCTGCAGCTCAGGCGGCTCGTCGACGACCGGGTCCTCGTCCTCATCGGCTGCCCCGGCGCAGCTGACGGTGTGGCGGATGGGCTCTTCCACCCCCGCGCAGGTCACCTGGATGAACAGCGTGATCAGCCAGTTCCACAAGAGCGACCCGGCCTACGCCAAGACCAAGGTCAAGGTGGTATTCGTCCCTTGGACCAACCGGACCCAGGACTGGACGAACGCCCTGTCCAGCGGCAAGAACGCTCCCGACATCACCGAGCTCGGCAACACCGACACGCCCACCGAGGCGTCGCTCGGCATGCTCGCCAACATCACGACCAACGTGAACAGCTGGACCAACAAGTCCAACGTGGTGTCCGGCATGCTCGCCAACGACACGCAGAGCGGCACCATCTACGCGGTCCCGTGGTTCGGCGGCGTGCGCGGCATCTGGTACCGCACCGACCAGTTCAAGGCCGCGGGCATCACCAGCACGCCGACCACCTGGGCCGAGCTGGCCGCCGACGCGCAGAAGCTGCAGGCCAAGTTCCCCGGCACCTACGGGTTCCCGGCGGTCACCAACGACACCAACGCGTTCGCCAG
>JAJKHX010000463.1 GCA_021154785.1 Nocardiopsis sp. | reverse complement strand
TGGTCAGCGCGCGTTGCGCAGGCTGCTCTCATCTCTACGCTGTGGCGTGTGCGCTTTCAGCCCGCGGCGCGGGCGGGGCGGCCAGGAGGGCGTCGATAAACCGCAGGGTCGCGCAGGCTGATCCGTGCCGCCACAGTGTCAGGGGCCGGTCGAACCCGGTGGCGGTATGCAGCTGACGGGCCAGTTCCTCCGCCATCGGCATGAGCTGGCGGCGCTGGGCTCGCAGCAGGTCCCCGGGATCGGCGCCGGCCCGGGACAGCAGGGCCAGCTTAACCAGCAGCTCTGATCGCACGTCGCGGGCGTGCCCGGTCGGCTGGCGCAGCCAGCCCTGAACAGCGCTATGTCCCTCGGGCGTGATGGACAGCCGGACTCTGGGCGGCCCCACGCTCGTGGTCTGCTTGTCCGCCGCTGTGATCAGGCCGAGCCGTTCCAGCCGCTGCGCGGCGCGGTAGACCTCTGTCTTCTGCACATGCCACACCATGCCCACGCTGCCGTCGGGCGCCAGCAGGGCGGCGAGCGCGAAGCAGTGCGCGGGTTCCTCGCTGACCAGGCACAGCACCATCCACTCGGCCAGAGAAAGTCCCGGCCTGTGCCGTAGCGGCATCGTGACTCCTCGCCCGGATTGCAGGCCACGGCCAATAAATCCGGCCCCGGCCCATTGACGATTACGCTAATCAACCCGGACCGGGTTAGTCACGCAATGACAGCATATTTGCGCAGGTCAAGTGCCAGTAGCGCATCAAGTGTTTTACCTGCGCAAATTTCTCCGGCACCGGCCTCAAAAGGCAGGGAGCCTCGTTACGGTAGCCGGATGTACGGGACGGGATGGACCGAGGCTATGGCCGTGGTCGCGGCCTGCGGAATCGCCCTGATCGCTACCCCGGCCGGCATCTCCGGGGCAGTGCTCCTGCTGCCGTTTCAGGTCAGCGTGCTAGGCACGCCCAGCCCGGCCGTCACGCCGACTAACCTGCTCTACAACGTCATTGCCACCCCTGGAGCCCTTTACCGGTACCGGCGGCAGCACCAGACCGGCGGCCGCCTGACCTTGCTGCTCATGGCCGGGACCCTTCCTGGCGTCATCGCCGGATCCGTCATCCGCGTCAAGCTGATCCCCGGCCCGAAGATCTTCGATCTTGTCGTATCCGCCGTCCTGCTGCCCCTGGGAGCATGGCTGGCCGCCACCAGGCCAGCACGCCCGGCAGGCCCTGCCCGCCCGGCGCGCCACATTCCCTCGCCCATCCTGATCGGGCTGGCCTGCCTGGTCGGCTGCGTCGGCGGTATTTACGGCACCGGCGGCGGCTTCATCTTGTCCCCGGTCCTGATCGGCGCCGGCCGCCCGGCCGCCGACGTCGCACCGGCCGCCCTGACCTCCACCTTCGTCACCTCCATGGCCGGGGTGGCGACCTTCATCACCTTGGCGGCCGGCCATCCCGGCTCCGTTGTCCCCGACTGGCCCATCGGCACCGCCCTCGGTCTCGGCGGCCTGGCCGGCGCTTACACCGGCGCCCGTATCCAGGCCCGCCTTCCCGACATCCTCATCCGCCGGACCATCGGCATCCTCGCCATCGTCCTCGGCATCAGGTACCTATGGTCCGGGCTGAGCTGACACTAACCACGGCAGCGGCGAACCGGGGCCACGCGGGATGAAGGGGTCAGCCGCCGATAGCTGACATGGGGCGGGCGGGCTGCAGGAATCCGGGATCGTTGATCCCGTGACCGGGCAGCTTGACGGCGACGGCGCGGCGCCAGAGGGCGGCCAGGTCGTCGTCGCTGGCGCCGGCGCGGAGCGGGGTACGCAGGTCGGTTTCGGCGGTGGCGAACAGGCAGTTGCGGATCTGCCCGTCGGCGGTCAGCCGGACCCGGTCGCAGGATCCGCAGAAAGGCCGGGTGACCGACCCGATCACGCCGACATGCGCGGGGCCGCCGGCGACCAGGAATCGCTCGGCGGGTGCGGATCCCCGCAGGCCCGGGTCATCGGCGGTGAGGGTGAACTCGGCGGACAGCGAGGCGAGGATCTCGTCGGCGGTGACCATGTCCGCGCGGCGCCAGCCGTGCTGGGCGTCGAGGGGCATCTGCTCGATGAACCGGAGCTGGTAGCCGCGGTCCAGGCAGAACCGCAGCAGGGCGGGAGCCTCGTGGTCGTTGATTCCGCGCAGGAGGACGGCATTGACCTTGACCGGGGTGAGCCCGGCGGCCGCGGCGGCGGCCAGGCCGGCCAGCACGTCAGGCAGGCGGTCCCGGCGGGCCAGCGTCACGAACGTCTCGCGGGACAGGGTGTCGAGCGAGACGTTCAGCCGGTCCAGCCCAGCCGCCTGCAGCGGCCCGGCCAGCCGGGCGAGCCCGATGCCGTTGGTTGTCAGCGAGATCTCGGGCCGTGGGTCCAGCGCCGCAGTCGCGGCGACGAGGCCGGGCAAGCCGCGGCGCAGCAGCGGTTCGCCGCCGGTGAACCGGACCTCGGTGATCCCCAGCCGCCGGACCGCAACGGAGATCAGCCGGGTAACCTCACCGTCGGTCAGCAGAGCGGGACCGGGCAGCCAGTCCAGGCCATCGGCGGGCATGCAGTACGAGCAGCGCAGGCTGCACCGGTCGGTCAGTGACACCCGCAGATCCGTCGCGACGCGGCCGAAGGAGTCGGTCAGCATGTACTCATGTCCTCAGCTCCGGGCGTCTCATCCGTTGCCGCTCAGTGCGGGTGCGGTGGCCGCTTGATGAGCGGCCGCGGGTCCCTGGCTCTCGTTCAGGGCCTCCGCCAGGAACTGCATGGTGGCCGTCATCGCCTCGCGTCGCCACAAGACCAGCGTGTGCTCGAATCCGGTGGTGACACTCAGGCGATCATCGAGCGCGGCGGCAAGGGGAAGCAGCTGGTCGTACTGAGCCCGGACCAGGGCCTGCGAATCGGCCCCGGCCCGGTCGAGCAGCGCGAGCTTGACCATCAGCTCCGGCATGACATCCCTGGAGTGTTCCACGGGCGTGCTCAGCCAGGCCTGCGCGGCGGCCTGACCTGCCGGAGTGACCGTGTAGACCGAGCGGACTGGTCCTCCTGGGTTAGGCCGCTGTTCTCCCGTCGCCCGGATCAGGCCCAGGAGTTCCAGCCGCTGCAGGATGCGGTAAACCGTCGCCCTGGGAACCGGCCAGATCTGGCCGAGGCTGCCGCCGCGCGCTAGCAGCCCGGCCAGGCCATGGCCATGAGCTGGCCCTTCGCGGACGAGGCACAGCACCAGCCGTTCGGCCAGCGACAGCCTGCGCTCGCCCGCGCTCCGGTCGTCAGCTTGCTCATCATCGGCGACGGTCATCATCCAGGGTCAGATTCCGGCGGCCGCGGCTAGCGCCCTTCCGGTCAGGACCCGGGCCAGGTGCCGCCGGTAGTCGGTCGCTCCATGCAGGTCGGCAGGCGGATTCGCGCCTTCGTCCGCGCGTGCGGCCACGGCCCGGAGCGCATCCCGGCTGGCCTCCACGCCGGTCGCGGCCCTTTCCGCCGCCGTCGCCCGGACGGGCACCGTTCCCATGTTGGTAAGCCCGATCCTGGCCTCGGCAACCGATCCGTTGGAGCGGCGGACCAGCGCGGCCACGCCGACGGTGGCCCACGACTGCGCCGTGCGGTGGAACTTCTCGTACCGGTAACCCCACCCTGCTCCTAGCTTGGGTATCCGGACCGCGGTCAGGATCTCGTCCGGCTCCAGGCTGGAGGTCAGGTAGTCGACGAAGAAGTCCGCCGCCGCGATCTCGCGCTCACCGCCCGGCCCGCGGGCGACCAGGGTGGCGTCCAGGGCCAGCACGACCGAAGGCAGGTCACCGGCCGGGTCGGCATGCACGAGGGCGCCGCCCAGCGTGCCGCGGTGCCGGACGGCCGGGTCGGCCACGGTGCCGGTGGCCTGCGCCAGCAGCCCGCAGTGCTCGGCCACCAGCCGATCATGGATCAGCTGGTAGTGGGTGGTCCGGGCGCCGATCAGCAGCGCGTCCCAGGTGTCGGTGACGCCGCGCAGCTCGTCGAGGCCGCCCACGTCGACGAGCAGCTCCGGGTAGGCCAGCCGCAGCCGCAGCAGCGGGAGCAGGCTCTGTCCGCCCGCGATGACCTTGGCGTCGTCGCCGCCGCCGGCCAGGGCCGCGATCGCCTCGTCCAGCGAGCCCGGTCGGACGTAGTCGAACTTGGCCGGGATCATGCGGCACCTCCGGTCTGGTCGGGCGTGTCGACGCCCTGCGGGCTGTTGCCCTGGGTCTGGTCGCTCTGCCGGGCCGCATGCTGCTCAGCCGCGCTGGCCTGATCGCCGCCGCGGGCGTTCTGGATCGCCCGCCAGACCCGCTCGGGGGTGCACGGCATGACGACGTCGTTGATGCCAAGGGGTCGCAGCGCGTCGACGATTGCGTTGACGACGGCCGGGGTCGAGGCGATCGTGCCCGCCTCGCCGACGCCCTTGACGCCCAGCCGGTTGGCCGCCCGGCTCTCGGTGCGGTCGGTGACGTAGGACGGCAGGTCAGCGGCTGACGGAACGAGATAGTCCGCCAGCGTGCTGGTGACCAGGTTGCCGTCGTCGTCGTAGACCGCCTCCTCGTACAGGGCCTGCGCGATGCCCTGGGCGAGACCGCCGTGCACCTGGCCCTCGACGATGATCGGGTTGACCACCGCGCCGATGTCATCGACGCAGACGTAGGAGCGGATGGTGACGAAGCCGGTCTCGGTGTCGACCTCCGTCGCGCACAGGTGAGTGCCGTGCGGGAAGGAGAAGTTGTCCGGGTCGTAGGTGGCCTCGGCATCGATGCTCGGCTCGACGCCGTCCGGCAGGTTATGCGCGGCGAAGGCGGCCAGCGCGATCTCGCCGATCGTGACGCCCTTGTCCGGATCGCCGCGGACCGCGAACCGGCCCGGTGTCCACTCCAGGTCGTCGGCCGAGGCCTCGAGCAGGCCCGCTGCGACCACCTTGGCTTTCTCCACGACCTTGTCGCAGGCCGAGACCAGGGCCATGCCACCGACGGCCAGCGACCGGGAGCCGTAGGTGTCCATGCCCTTCGGCGAGACCTGGGTGTCGCCGTGCAGCACCCGGATGTCCTCGAACGGCACGCCGAGCTGGTCGGCCACGATCTGGCTCCACGCCGTCTCGTGCCCCTGGCCGTGCGCGCTGGATCCGGTGACGACCTCGACCTTGCCGGTGGGCAGCATCCGGATCGAGGCGTGCTCCCAGCCGCCCGCGCCGTAGGCCAGCGACCCGAGCACCCGGGACGGGGCCAGCCCGCACATCTCGGTGAAGGTGGAGATGCCGATGCCCAGCTGCACCGGATCATGGTCGGCTCGCCGCTGCGCTTGCTCCTTGCGGAGCTCGTCGTAGCCGAACAGCTCCTTGGCCTTGGCCGTCGCCGCCTCGTAGTTGCCCGAGTCGTAGGTCAGGGTGGCGATGGTGGTATACGGGAATTCCTCGTGCTTGATCCAGTTCCGCTCGCGCACGGTCAGCGGGTCCACGCCGAGCTCGGCGGCGAGCTCGTCCATCATCCGCTCGATGGCGAAGGTGGCCTCGGGCCGCCCGGCGCCCCGGTAGGCGTCGGTCGGCATCTTGGTGGTGAAGATCCCCGTGCACTTGAACGAGTAGGCGTCCATCTTGTAGATGGCCGGGAACATGAACGCGCCGAGCAGCGGGACACCGGGGGTGACCAGCATCAGGTAGGCGCCCATGTCGGCCAGCAGGTCAACGTCCAGGCCGCGGATCCTGCCATCGCTGTC
>JAJKHX010000462.1 GCA_021154785.1 Nocardiopsis sp. | reverse complement strand
CCGCCCGCTCGAAACCCTGCATGACAGACATTGTCCCAGGCAACCGAACGCTAAGCCGGCAAAACGCCTGGGCCTGCTCACCCTTTTCAGCAGGCTCCTAGATGCGGCCCATTCCCGCCAGCACCTGAAATCCGCCTGCGCGCCGCTACGCAGCGCAACTAGATCACTACCCGCCCCGGTCCTGCCGCGCGAGAATCGTATCCCGCCCTAGACAGCACGAGCACGGCCGCAGGCCGGGCCTTGAACTTGGATCGCGGTCCAGGGTTTTACCGTGGCCGTCATGAGAACCGGCCAGGTCACCGAGCCGCTGACGGTCGGGCAGCTAGCAGCTCGGGCCGCCGTGCGAACCGACACGATCCGGTACTACGAGCGGGAAGGCCTGCTGCCGGCCCCGCCGGCGCACCGACGGCGACCACCGCCGCTACGGGCCGGCCGACCTGGACCGGCTGCGGTTCATCCGCGGCGCGCAGCGGCTCGGGCTGCGGCTGGCCGAGATCCGCAAGCTGCTCGCCGTGCGCGACACCGGGACTTGCGCGTGCGAGCCCGCCGAAGCCCTGCTGCGGCGCCACGTCGCCGAGATCGGCACCGAGATCGAACGGCTAGCAGCGCGTGCCTGCCGAGCTGCTCGTCATGCTGGCCGCTATGCCCGGCCCGGACTGCCCCGACCCCGCTGCCCGGGACCTGGTGCCCTCCCGCCCTCTCGCAACCCGGAAGGAGGTGACGGCCATGTGCCCGTGCTGCGGCACCAGCGCACCTGCGACGGTTCATGCTGCGACGGCGTATGCGAATGCTGCTGAGCTGAACCCAGCACCCCCGCCCCGAGGCGCCAGGGCGGGGACCGGCACCCGGGCCACCCGTGATCACGCAAAATGGCCGCAGGCCGCGCGACTCACCTGCAAGCCTCAAGACGAATACCCCATCTTCCAGTAAGCAGATCCGAATGCTTACGTCGCGCCAAGGCACGCGTCCTACTGGAGAGACCTGGGGCTGGCTCGCTACCGGGCGGGCCGTTTGACGACCGGACGGAGGGCTGATCACCTTCGATGCCGATGACGTCGCGCAGGCGCAGCGCACTGTCCGCGAAGACCCCTTCGTCTTGGACGGGCTCGTCAAAGCCCGCTGGCTCAAACGGTGGACGCCCGCATCGGAATGACCCGTAGCCATGGCGAAGCAATCGGCGGCAGCACTCCGCGATTCCGCGCTGCTTTGCAGCGAGCCGCCCGGTGGGCGTTGGTTGTTGCCCCGTAGTGGGTATTGCCCAACAAAACCCAGCATCGATGATGGGAGGTAACGGTCCAATGACCCACGTAGAGGAGATGCTGCGCACCTACCCGGCCGACCTCGGCGATGTCGACCGCGCGGGCCCTGGTCCGGTGTATCGAGGAATGCTTCGACTGCTCCCAGACCTGTACCGCGTGCGCCGACGCGTGCCTGAGCGAGGCCGGGGTCGCCGACCTGGTCAAGTGCGTCCGCACCTGCTGGGACTGCGCTGAAATCTGCGACGCCACGGGCCGGGTGCTGTCCCGGCACACCGGCTACGACGCCAACCTCACCCGCGCCATGCTCCAGGCCTGCGTGACCGCCTGCGGGTCCTGCGCCGACGAGTGCGAGGGGCACGCCCGGATGCACGAACACTGCCGGGTCTGCGCACAGGCGTGCCGACGTTGTGAGCAGGCCTGCCAGGAGATGATCTCCACCCTCGGCTGACGCCGACATAAACCTCCGGGACGACACAGGAAGCCCGGCTGGCGCCATCCAGCCGGGCCTCCTGATTGGATCTTCGGTCGGCGTCGGCGTCTGATGCCCGCTCGGTTCCGGACCTAAATCCTTGGCCTGGACAGTTTGCCGTCGCGTTGCCATGAGGCCCTCGGCGAGCTCTTCCCAGGGTTGCTTGCCTAGACTCCAACCTCCAGATCCGTAGATGCCCGTACCTGCGTCCAATCCCGTTCTACGCCGAGTGGCCGGCCCGCACGCGGGTCGAGCTTGAGACCGGCACATCGACCGGCGCGGCCCGGGATGGAAAGCTATCACCGACGGCGTGGACGGGCCGGAGGGCTGGCCGCTGTACCTGGACCGGTACGCCGCGCTGGTGAAGGAAGGCCGCTGACGTGGCGCCGATCGTGACCAGCGCCGACATCGACCGCCCGGCCGCCGAGGTCTTCGCCTACGCCACCGCCGTCATCGAGCGCATCTTGGCAACTGATGATCATCTCTTCCGCGGTACGCCGCCACAGCCGATTCGACGATCATCTATTTTGACAACGGTAGGCCGGGCGCTTCTTACTAGCGTCCCGGACCTGGCGGGCCCGGCCGCAGGAACCAGGGGCGGAGTCTCCGCGCCGGCCGGTCCTGGCGCCGTAGGCCGCCGCGAGTTTCAAACGGTGATGGCGAGCTTTCCTTGTGCACGGCCGCCTTCCAGGTGGCGTATGGCCTGGGGTACTTCGGGGAGCGTATAGAGCTTGCCCACGATGGGAGTGACGTGACCGGCCTCGACTTGCTGGCGCAGTGCTTCGAGGTCAGCCTGCCGGTGTGCGGAGATGCACATGGTCAGCCGCTGGGGCACCACCAGCGACAGCATAAGTGCACGGATTTGCCGCCCGGCTCCGGTCCACTTGGCACCTTCGCCGCCAGCGATAACGAGCGTCCCGTCAGGAGTGAGTGCCCGCCGCAGCCGCGACAGACCGCTGTTCCCGCCGATGTCGAGGATCAGGTCATAATGCTGGCGGCCGTCGGCGAAGTCCTCCCGGGTGTAGTCGATGACCTGGTCGGCGCCGATGGAGCGGACCAGGCCGGCTTTCGCGGTGCTGGCCACGCTGGCAGGCGCCGTCAGCTGGCGCTGCTGATCCCGCGCTGTGACGGTGCACGAGCCTGTCGCTGAAGTCGCGTGGGTGCTCAAGAACTCCTGGGCAGGTCTGCGGGGGGTCTCACGGGCCTGCTTCTCCTGGCGCGTTGACCCGTTCGTCGATCACCTGCCAGACCTCCTTGTCCAGCTGGTTCTCCTTCCAGATGCCGTAGGCGGTGCCCAGCAGCACCGGCGGGACCGCTACCAGCCCGATCGCCCCGCTGACCGCCGCGTCGACCCACTCGTGGCCGCCCAGGCCGATGCTCAGCTGCCCCTCGCCGGGGGTGAAGGTCACGGTCAGCGCGTAGGCGACCCCGAGCAGGTTGCGCCACAGGCTCTCCTTGCGCGCCTGCATCGCGGTGCGGTCCCCGCTGGTGCGGAAGACCTGGACCTCGAACCCCTGGGCGCGGAAGTGGCCCGCCAGCGCCTGGGCGAGCTCGTCCGCCGGGACGGTGGTGCTGTAGATCCGCTCGGTGTTCAGTCCCGGCACCCGGCCGGTTCCCATATTCCTGTCCTGTCCTGCGGTCATGTCCACTCCGTTCGTCCTGTTTTGTCCTTGTTCCGGGTAATCCGCGCACGCACCCGGGAGTGTCGTGCGGAACGCTGGCCGGGCGAGGCGGTGGCGCGACTGTGAGGTCGCCGACGCCAGCACCGGCAATCGGCAGGCATGCTCTGCGCCTGGCCAGCGTGGGTTGCATCATTTGCTGCTTGCCGGCTCGGCCGCTGCGAGCGTGTACAGCTGGGATCGCACGACCTCCACCATCTCCGGTGGCACCTTCGACGGTGAACCCGTGTCGAAGGGGGGTTGCGGGTCGTATTCGATGCCCAGCTGGAGGCCCATTGCTATTTCCGGGCCGTGCAGGCGGGCGAGGAGGGTCAGGGCCATGTCGATGCCGGCCGACACGCCGGCGGCGGTGATCACCTTGCCCCTTTCCACCACCCGCTGCTCGGTGTAGCGGGCGCCGCGGCGTTCTAGCTCGCCGGCCCAGGCCCAGTGGGTGGTGGCGTCCTGCCCGTCCAGGATGCCCGCGGCGGCCAGGTAGATGGCCCCGGTGCAGACGCTGGTGGTCCAGGTGGTGCCGGGGTGGACCCGGCGCAGCCACTGCACCACCTCTTGGTCGGGCTCTTTGGTGGACAAGGTGCCGCCGATGACCACGACATCAGGGGCGGTCACCTGGTCCAGGCTGGCGGAGGCGATCAGCTGGCACCGGCCGGTGTCGTCGGTGACCGGTCCCGGCTCGGCGGCCACGAACACCGCGTCATGGCCGGGGGCGAAGGCCAGCACCTCGAACGGCCCGATGATATCCAGGGCGGTGAACCCCGGGTACAGCACCAAGGCGATCGTGACCGGCTTCGGCTGCTGGCCGCCGTCCGCGGCGGTCGGGGCGTGGTCATCTGCGGTGAGCATGTGGTGACTCCTTGTCTTGTGCGGGTAGGGCCGGGATACCGCCTCCAGCCGGCGCCTGCCTGGCCACAGGGGTCCCGAGCGGTTCGCCTGCCCGGCTGGGCGATGGTGAGCTGCCATCGGGTGCTGGCAGACCGCTCACGCCGACCGCCGGGAAACGGGCCGCGCAGTGGCGGCCTCGGCAGCCCGGTCGCGGCCGGCGATACGGCCTGCGAGGTAGGCGGCGTCGTCGTGGACGAAGCCGAGCAGGGCCGAGCCGCGGGTGTGCTGCCAGGACAGGCCCAGGAAGTACAGGCCGGGGACCTCGGTGACGCCGCGCCGGTGGATGACCTTGCCATCGCGGGTCACCCCGGGAATGTCGATCCAGGAGTAGTCAGAACGGTATCCGGTCGCCCAGATCACGATGCCGGCGTCCTGGGTACTGCCGTCGGCGAACCGGACGGTGCGGCCGTCCGCGCTGGCAACTGCGGGCCGGAACCGGACCCCGGCCGCCCGGAGCCGGCGGCGGCTGCTGCCGATGATGAAGTCGCGGCTGGACATCCGGCGGCCCAGCCGGGAGCCGACCGTTACCCGCAGCAGCCCCAGCCGGGTGAGCCACCAGAACAGGTCCTTACCCCTGAGACGCTGCGGCAGCGCCGGGAGCTTGGTGGCGATCGACAGGTCGACCCGGCGGCCCGCCCGGGCCAGCTCTTCGGCGATCTGGAACCCGGAGTTGCCGCCGCCGACGACCAGCACCGGGCCGTCCGGCAGGATCCGCGGGTTGCGGTAGGCGGCGCTGTGCAGCTGGCTCACCGAGCCGCCCAGCCGCTGGGTAACCGGCGGCACGTAGGGTACCTGGAACGGCCCGGTCGCGACCACCACCTGGCGGGCGCCGTAGACAGCATCGTCGGTGCGGGCCTCGAAGCCCACCGCCGTCCGGCGGAGATCGGTGACCCGGGCGTTCAGCCGGACCGGCAGGTTGAACGTCGCCGCGTAGGTCGTGAGGTAGTCGGCTACCGGGTCTTTGGCGGGGTAGGTGTCCGGCGGTCCGGGAAACGGCATGCCGGGGAGGGCGTCGTGCTGGGTCGGCGTGAACAGGGTGAGGGAGTCCCAGCGCGACCGCCACGTGTGCCCGATCTCGGGGGCGGCCTCCAGGACCACGAACCGCAGGCCCTCGCGGGCCAGGTGCCAGGCGATGGCCAGGCCGGCCTGGCTGCCGCCGACGACGATCACGTCCAGGAGCTCACCGCCTGCTCCGCCCGCTCCGGCCGGTCCGTCGTTGCGGGCGGTCACCGGGCCGCTTCCTTGCGGGCTACGGTGAAGCTGAACATCATGCCGCTTTGCATGTGCTCGGCGATGTGGCAGTGCGCCATCCACAGCCCGGGATTGCTGACGTCGAACAAGATGTCCACGGTCTGCCCGGTGCGAACCAGGACGGTGTCCTTCCACACCAGGTTGGGCTCGGCTACCCCGTCACGGGCCAGCACCAGGAACCGTCCGGCCCCGTGCAGGTGGAACGGATGGTGCATGGGATGGTCGGAGTCCATCTCGTTGACCAGCCGGATCTTGACCTGGTCGCCCTCGGTGAAGTGCCAGTCGATGGCGGCGTTGGCCGCGCCGGTGGTACGGTCTACCAGCATCCACCGCATGTTGGCCGGGGTGGTGAGCCGGTTGACTGCCACCATGTCGTCTTCCCACTCGATGCCCCCGCTGTCACCGTGGCCGTGGCACTCACCGTGGTGGCCGTGGTCTTCGCTATGATCGTGCGGGGCGCCGTGGTGGTCCGGGGCGGCGGACGGCTCGCGTCCGGCCGGCTGGCCGACGAGCGCGGTCACCAGCAGCTTCATCCCGCACTTGGGGCAGCGGCCCGGCTCGGAACTGGTGACCTCCGGATGCATCGGGCAGGCATAGGCCGCCGCCACGGCGGTCGCCAGCAGCTTCATCCCGCACTTCGGGCAGCGGCCCTGCTCCTGGCTGGTCACCTCGGGGTGCATCGGGCAGGCGTAGATAGTTGCCGTGACAGTTGCCAGCAGCTTCATGCCGCACTTCGGGCAGCGGCCCGGTTCCTGGCTCGTTACCTCGGGGTGCATCGGGCACCCGTAGATGACGGGTCCTTGCCCCGGTGGGGTGATGTCGTCCATCTCGGCGATCAGCGCCAGCGTCTTGTCCGGCGGCGCCTCCAGCCAAGTCTCAAAGACCTCCCGCTCGGCAACCAGCTCTGGTGCCGTTCGCAGCACCTCGAACTGCTCAGCCAGGGATGGCGTGGCCTGATTGCTGATCACGGCGATGGTGGCGAGCCGGTAGGTCCGGTCCGGGGTGCGGTGCTGCAGCTCCAGCTGCCCGGGCCGGTCGAACAGCACGTCGACGACCACCCGCTCGGAGGGGGCCAGGATCACCTCGGAGACGAACTCCTCGTGCTCCATCCGTCCGCTGTCGCCGCCGATGAGCTTCATCCGCGCCCCGGGCAGCTGCACGTTGAAGACCCGGGTGTTGGCGGTGTTGGTCAGCCACAGCCGCACCACCTCCCCGGCCCGGACGGTAAACGAGTAGTCCGTCTCGCCGCCGATCAGCAGTATGTTGCCGAACCGGCCCATTGCCGTGTAGGTGGTCTCGACCGGGCTGAACGGGGCGATCTTGCCGTCCTCGAGCAGCAGGTCATCCAGGGTCAGCAGGACGTCCTGCTGGACTGGGGGCCAGTAGTCCGGGTCGGACGGGACGACCAGGAGGTTGCCGTACAGTCCCATCTCCTGGGTGTAGTCCTCGCGGATGTGCGGGTGGTACCAGTAGACACCCGGGTCGGGGAACGCGATCCGGTACGTGAACACCCCGCCCACCGGGATCGGCGCCT
>JAJKHX010000461.1 GCA_021154785.1 Nocardiopsis sp. | reverse complement strand
TTACTGCGGCGGGATCGGCAGGGGGTCCCGGGGCGCCAGGTCGCGGTAGGCCATCTCCACGTCCGCCGCGGTCAGCGTGGTCAGGTCGGCCGCGGTGGCGTTCTCGCCGAGGCGCACCACCCGGACGTCGCGGCAGGCGCAGGCCCGCTCGAACAGGGACCGGGCGAACCGGCCGTTGCCCAGCTCGTCGATCCGGCCAGTCTCGCAGGTCTGCCGGAAGATGGCCCCGAGCACCTGCTTGGCGGCCGGGTCGAACATGTCCCCGGCCTGCTCGGCCAGCAGGTTCGAGATCTGCACCAGGTCGGCGGCCTGGTAGCTGGGGAAGGTCACCCGGGTGCTGAACCGCGAGGCAAGCCCGGGGTTGCTGCGCAGGAACCGGTCCGTGTCGTCGGGGTACCCGGCGAGCACGATCACCAGCCGGTCGCGGTCGTCCTCGGCCCGCTTGAGCAGCGTCTGCACCGCCTCGGCGCCGAACGCGTCGCCGCCCAGGTAGCCCTCGTTATGCAGCGAGTAGGCCTCGTCGATGAACAGCACGCCGCCCAGGGCGGAGTCGATGAGCTTGTTCGTCTTGATCGCGGTCGAGCCGAGGTGCTCGGCGACCAGGTCGGCCCGGTGCGCCTCCACCACCTCGGGCCGCACCAGCAGGCCCAGCGCGGCGAAGATCCGGCCGAGGATGCGAGCGACCGTGGTCTTGCCGGTGCCCGGCGGCCCGGTGAACACGAAGTGCCTGGTGGGCGGCTGGCTGGTCAGCCCCTGGCGGTCGCGCAGCTTGGCCACCCGCAGCTGGGCGGCGATCGCGCGCACCTGCTCCTTGACCGGCTCCAGGCCGACCAGCTCGTCCAGCTCGGCGATCGCGCCCTCGACGGTGGGGGTGTCCTCGTAGCCGCGCATCCGGCTGGTGAGCTCGGTATAGGCCTGCTGCAGGTCGGCGCCGCGGATCGTGGTCAGTTCCTCGCGCGTCGGCTCGGCCGACTCGTTCAGTACCCGCACGTCCCGGGCCTGGCCGGCCTTCTCGAGCAGGCTGCGGACGAACCGGCCGTTGCCCAGCTCGTCGGTCATCCGGCGGCGGGCGACCTCCTCGAGCGTGTGCCACAGCACCGGCTTGGAGTCCGGGTCGAGTTTCTCGCGGCGCCGGTCGAGCGCGGACTCGGCCAGCTGCATCATCTCGGCCGGCGAGTAGCTCGTGAACTTCAGCCGGGTCGCGAACCGCGACGCCAGGCCGGGATTGGAGGCCAGGAACGACTCCATCTGCTTCTCGTACCCGGCCAGGATGATGATCAGGTTCTCGCGGTCGTCCTCGGCCCGCTTGAGCAGCGCCTGCACCGCCTCCTGGCCGAACCGGTCGGGCTGCCCGTCGCCCTCGTTGACCAGGCTGTAGGCCTCGTCGATGAACAGCACCTTGTGCATCGCGGACTCGATGAGCTCGTTGGTCTTGATCGCGGTCGCGCCGAGGTACTCGCCGACCAGGTCGGCCCGGTGCGCCTCGACGACCTCGGGCACGTCGAGCAGGCCGAACGCGTAGAAGATCTTGGCCAGCACCCGGGCCACCGTGGTCTTGCCGGTGCCGGGCGGCCCGAGGAACACGAAGTGCCGCATCGGCCGCTCGGTGCTGATGCCGGCCACCGTGCGCCGCCGGGCCGCCTCGATGGACGCGGCGATCGACCGGACCTGCTCCTTGACCGGGGCCAGCCCGATCATCGCGTAGAGCTCGGCCATCGCGTCATCGACCGAGATCTGCGGCCGCGGCCGGGGCGGGGCCGACTGGTCGCGGGCGTGGTCGCCGTAGGCCAGCGCCGCGGCCTGAGCCCGGACGCCATGGGCCCCGTTGCCCTGAGCCCCGTTCCCATGGGCCCCGTTGCCCTGGGCGCCGTTGCCGGGGGCGCCGGGGCGGCCGCCGGGCTGGGCCGCCGGGTTGACCGCGGACCGGGACGGTCCGCCCGGGCCGTCCGGATTTCGGGGGCCGCCCGGTCCCGCCGGGTTCCGGCCGCCGTACATGCGGTTGTACTGGATGGCCTTGGCCACCCGCCAGCCGAGTACGGCCGCGGCCAGCAGCCAGGCGGCGATCGTGCCGATGAACGGCTGGCCCGAGGCGAGCTTGAAGGCGAGGTAGCCGGCCGGCACGGACCAGGCCAGCACCCAGGCGACCGTCCGGGCGGGCACGAAGGCGCGGGCCAGCACGCGGGCGTGGGCGGCCAGCGCGACCGCGACCGGCATCAGGGTGACGGAAAGGATCCAGCTCAGGTCCTGGCTGCCCGCCGCGGCGAAGATGACGACGCCCCAGAGGGCGACCGAGGCGGTAGCGCCGACGGTACGCCGGCCCTGGACGACCGAGACGACCCCGTAGACGAGCGCGGCCAGGATGATCAGTCCCAGCGTGGCCGGGAAGAGCAAGATAGCGATAGCGGCAACGGCGATCTTGAGCCCGTTCGGGGCTCGCCGGTACGTGCGCAGCAGCCTAGAACCCCAGCTCGGCTTGTCGGGCGCGGCGGGCTGGGCCCTATCGTTTGGCAGCATCACGCTTCCTTGCCCCTATGTCCCTGCCTCCCTAGAGCCTCCGCCGGCACTGCCGCTGGCGAGATCGCCAGGCACACGTTCCCCGCAACCTGTTGCCGGACAGTCGTACGTCCCTGTATAGCGCATGACCCGTGCCCGCAACAGCACACACGTCGATACTGTCAGTGAGAAATGCCGCGGGATCGTCCTGACCTGGGCCTCCTGGTGAGCGTACGAGCTGGGAATTCCATCATGGACCGCATGGCTAGCGACCCGTCAAGATAGTCACCATCAATATCTGCGGCCCTGGCCCCCCAGCGGCCCCTTATCTTGCGTGTTCCTGTCTTGCGTGTTCCTGTCTTGCGTGTTCCTGTCTGAGGAGGCTTCATGCACCGGATCGAGGCCGGGCTGCTCATACCCGGGCGCGGCAGTCCCGTTCACGACGGGGTGGTGGTCCTGGACGGCCCCCTGATCAGCTACGCCGGCCCGGCCGGGGTGGCGCCGCCGACTCCCGGGGCGTCGGTGTCCAGGGCGGCGGCGGTGATGCCGGGGATGTGGGACTGCCACGGGCACCTGATGGGCACCAGGACCTTCGACCTCACCCAGCTCCTGAACGAGCCCGAGGCGCTGCGGGCCGCCCGGTGCACCAGGGACCTGCGCGCCGCGCTCGACGCGGGGATCACCTCGGTGCGCGACGTGGGCGGCCTGGGCGTCTACCTGGCCCGCGCCGTCGCCGAGGGGCTGGTCGACGGGCCGGTGATCTACGGCGCGGGCGCGATCCTGAGTACCACGGGCGGCCACGGCGACCTGCATTCGGTCCCGCTCGAATGGATTCACGACTACTCGGCGCGGGGCGGCATGACGCGGCTGGCGGACGGGCCCGACGAGTGCGCCCGGGCCGTCCGCGAGCAGCTCAGGCGGAACGCGAAGCTGATCAAGGTGTGCGCCTCGGGCGGTGTCCTGTCCGAGCTCGACGACCCCATCCACCAGCAGTTCACGGTGGCCGAGCTGCGCACGATCGTAGAGGTGGCCGGGCTGGCCGACCGGGCGGTCGCGGCGCACTGCCACGGCAAGCCGGGCATCATGGCCGCCTTGCGGGCCGGGGTCCGGACCATCGAGCACGGCACCTACCTGGACGACGAGTGCTGCGACGCGATGCGCGAGACCGGCGCGATCCTCGTCCCGACCAGGACGATCATCGAGGACATGCTGGCGTTCTCCTCGGTCGTGCCGCCCTATGCGATGGTCAAGCTCGCGGGGATCGCCGACATCCACGCGCAGGCGGTGGCGCGGGCCTACGAGCACGGCGTCACCATCGCCATGGGCACCGACATCGCCCTGAGCGGCGCCGACATGCCTAACGCATGGGGCCAGAACGGCTCGGAACCCGGCTATCTGGTCAAGCTGGGCATGGCGCCGCTCGAGGCGATCGAGGCGGCCACCGCGACCGGGCCGCTCACCCTCGGGCCGCAGGCGCCGCGCAGCGGGCAGCTGGCCGAGGGTTACGACGCCGACGTGATCACGCTGGACGCCGACCCGGTAGCCGAAATCGGCGTACTCGCCGACCCGGCCCGGATCACCGCCGTGTGGACCCGCGGCCGCCAGGTCAAGGGGGCCGCTGCCTAGACCTGCAGGGTGAGGTCGATTTCGTCGTGCAGCGGGATGCCGTAGTCGCCGGTCCGCGGGATCTGCGGCTTTTCCTGCCGGGAACGGTCGACCGCGCCCGGCCTCAGCTCGGCGAGCCGGAACCCGCGGCGCTGGTAGAACCGCAGCGCGTCCACGTTGTCGTTGGTGGTGGTGAGCCGGACCTCGTGGCAGCGGAAGTGGCGCGCGGTGCTGGCCGCGGCCTCGATGAGCAGCGTCCCGATGCCGGCCCGGCGCTCGATCGCGTTGAGCGTCACGATTTCCAGCATGTCCCCGGTCAGCTGGTAGGTGAGCAGGCCGACGACGCGGCGGGACCGTTCGGCGATGAACCCGGGCAGCTCGGCGGGACGCAGCACGGTGCCGTGCACGGCGACCAGTTCGGATCCCCAGAGCTCGGCGACGAGCCAGGCGAGCATCGGGCGGTCGCTCTCGCTCACCGCCCTGATCCTGACCTCCGGCTCGTTCACCCCGCCATTATGAAGCCATGATCACGTCCGCGCCCGGGCTGCGCCAAGGGAGGTTATAACGGCTGCTGCTGGGCACCTGCGGATAATGACCGTTCTCCGAGCTCTCGCCCGGCCCATGCTGGCGGGCATCTTCATCGTCCAGGGCTATGACACGTTCCGCCATCCCGAAAAGGTGGCGCCGCGAGCCGAGCCGGTGGTCCGCCCGCTGGCCGAGCGTTTCCCGTCGGCCGTGCCGGCCAAGACCGAGGACGCGATCCGGCTCAACGGCGCCGTCCAGATGGCGGCGGGCGCGTGCCTGGCCGCGGGCTGGTTTCCCCGGCTGGCCGCGCTCACGCTGGCCGGGACGCTGGTCCCCACGACCGCGGCCGGGCACCGTTTCTGGGAGGCCGAAGACGCCGACCGGGCGCAGCAGCGTATCCACTTCCTGAAGAACCTGTCGATGTTCGGCGGCCTGCTGATCGCGGCGGGCGATACCTCCGGCCAGCCCTCGCTGGCCTGGCGCGCCCGGCACGGTGCCCGGGTGGCCAGCCGCGAGACCCGCCGCACCGCCCAGGCGGCCGGCCGGGAGACACGGCGCACGGCCCAGGCCGCCCGGCGTCAGGCTCAGACGGCCCGCCGCGAGGCGCGGCTGATCGCCCGGACGGCGAAGGTCTCGGGGAAGGCCGGACGGCGGGTCGGCCAGCTGACCGGCTAGCCCGGGCTGCCTTCGGGCTGTCCCTGGCTGGCTTCGGGCTGGCCCTGGCTGGCTTCGGAGGGGCGGCCGTCCAGGTCGGCCCGGAGGGCCGCGATCAGCCACTCGAAGGCGGGGACCACCGAAGGCGGCGCGGGCTGGCCATTGAGGATGGCGAGCAGCTGCCAGTACCGTTCCACCCGGGCGTCGGTGAACGTCTCGAGCTGCCGCAGGATGGCGCTCCGCTCCGCGGCCGGGGTGCCCGGGGTCACGATGCGGTCGAGTACCGCCTGGCCTTCGGCCGAGCCGGGCGCGATGCTCTGGGCCGCGGCTTGGCCGGCGTGCTGGATGACGGCCTGGTAGTCGGGCTGGCTGGTGCCCCTGGCCGGGCTGGTGTCTTCTCCTGGGCTGGCGCCTTCTCCTGGGCTGGCGGCCCTGGCTTGGCCTGACGCCGTGGTGCCATGCTGGCCGGCCAGGGCCATGGCCCTGGCCCGCTGCCGGAAATCCTCGTCGGTGACGAGCTCGGCCAGCTCGATCCAGGCGTTCACCTGCCCGGGCGCCGGGTCGTCGGGCAGGTCCGCGGGCAGCTGCCGCATGCCGCTCGCGATGCCCGCCCCGGGGGCACTCGGGTCGGTACCCGCGAATACGCCGTCCACGAAGTCATCGATGAGCTGCTGCCGCTCCCGGGCGGACAGCTGAGCGAGCTTGTGCATGATGAGCGTCTCCTCAATCGTGTGGCCATGCCGGACTACCGTGCTGAGCACCGCACGGCGCAGCCGCAGGGCCCGGATCTGGGTGTCGAGCACCGCGACGTGGGCCGCCGCGACCTCGGCCACGGTGCGGGTCCGGGACAGGACCGCCTGCACCACGTCCAGCCCGAAGCCGAGCTCACGCAGCGTCCGGACCAGGTCGAGCCGGGCCACGGCTTCGGCGTCGTAGAGCCGGTATCCGCTGCCAGACCGGCTCGCGGGCGGCACTAGGCCGGCGTCGGACCAGAACCGGATGGTCCGGGCCGGCACGCCGGTGCGCGTGGCCAGTTGCCCGATGGTGAACAGCTCGCCCGCGGTACTCATGCCACGACTCTGCACCTTCCAGTCACTGGAAGCTCAAGCCGTTTCCGCAGCGGTTCCCGGTCGCCTACCGTGATTGCGCCGGCCACATGCCGTGATCGTGGCCAGTTTCAGGCGCTATTTGGCGGCCCGCTCAGGCCATGATCATGGGGCGCCCGGCCTCGGCGTCCCGTCGGACGCCAGGACCTCATCTGTTTCAAGCTAAGAGAGCCTTTCCAGGATCGCGAAGGGTTTTGGTCCGGGCAGACTGAAGGACAGCAGGATCGAGGCAATCATGGTGTTCGCCAGCGCGACCACTTGTAGCGGTCGTCGTGGCCGGTCTCCTGCTCGCTGGCAGCCGCCCGCATCAGGTGCCGCCTCATCAGATGCACTGGGCCAGGCGCTCGAGCAGCGGTGCGGCCGTCATCAGCTGATCCAGCTCCTGCCGGGTGAACCTGTCGGCCAGCGCTTTGGCCAGTAGCTCGGTGCGCGCGTCGCGCTTGTCCCTGAGCAGCTGCCGGCCGGCTTCGGTGACCGAGAGGACGACCCGCCTGCCGTCCCGCGTGTCGGGATCGCGCGTGACCAGGCCACGCGTCTCGAGTGCGCTCAGCGTGGCGCCCATCGACTGCGGGCTGATCTGCTCCACCCGGGCCAGCTCGCTCGAGGTAGCCGGGCCGTTGCGGTCCAGCCGGGCGAGCGCGGAGGTCTCCGGCACGGAAAGCCCGCCCGCCTCCCGGACCTGGCGCAGCCGCCGCAGGAGGAGGCCCATGCTGACATGAAGCGCGGCGGCCACGTCCCTGACGTCAAGCTCCTCAGCCATACGCTCAGCCTAAACTGATAAGTCTGGGCTTAGCAAACTCGCTTTGTCTGCAGTTATGGTTGCCAGGACGCCCAGAACTGCAGACAAAACCGTGACGCCACGGTGCGAAAGAAGGTGGCTTCGCGCGGCGGGAGGTGGGAGATGCGGGAGGTGGCGGCGGAGGAGGTGGGAAGTGGCGCCGGCCGACGGTGGCGCGGGCCGGGGCGGTGGCGTCGGCCGGGGCGGTGGCGCAGGCAGGGTGGTGGCGCTGGGCGGGGGGGAGCACGTCAGCGAATTCCATACCTGTGAGCCTAGGTTCGAGGGCCCGGGCTCACTGGCTACCAGCGGCCGCGGTGGACCAGTTCGGCGAGGCTCTTGCGGTCACTGGGACGTGCGGGCCGGACGGGATCGGCGGCCGGATCGGGATAGCCGACGGCGATGGCGCCGATCGGCATCCACTCCGGCGGGACGCCGAACTCCGCGCGGAAATCCGCGATGTCCGGCGGCCCGAAGAACACCGCGCCGAGCCTGGAGTCCACTACGGCGAGCAGGATGAGCAGGGTGGCGAAGCCGGTGTCGATGTACCAGTAGGGCACCGCCCAGCGGTCCTCGTACTGGGCGGTCCAGGCCTTGTCCGGCTGGGCGTACCGGTTCAGGTAGACGTCCTTGCTGGCCATCGGCACGATCACCAGCGGCGCGGCGCTCAGCGCGTCGACCTGGGCCGCCTCGCCGGCGGCGGCCTCGCCCGCCAGCGCCGCCTGCTCGTAGAGCAGCCGCCAGAACGGGGCGCATTGCTCCGCGCCCTCGAGCACGAGGAACGAGAAGCCCTGGCTGAAGCCGGCTGACGGGGCTCGGCTGGCCGTCGCCAGCAGCCGGTCGGCGGTGCCCTCGGGCAGGGGGTCGGTGGTGAAGCCGCGGATTATCCGGCGGCGCCTGACTACTTCGGTGAACTCCACCTACGCAGGTTAGAGGCCGCCCCGGCGGATCGCCGGGGATCAGGGCCGCAGCAGGGTCTTGGCCACGGCGGTCCTCGACTCCAGGGCGGCGTGCGCGCCGGCCGCGCGGGCCACCGGGTACTCCTGGCCGATGACCGGCCTGATCCGCCCGGCCGCGGCCGCGGCCAGCGCGGCGGCGGCCCGCCGCCGGAAGACCGCGGGCACGTACGCACCGATCCCGTTCACGGTGACGCCGCGACGCCGGACTCCGGCCGGGGTCCAGGCGGGCGAACCCGCCGTCGGACCGGCCGTGCCCGGAGAACCGGCCGCGACGGGTGATGATCCCGAACGAGGCAGCTCTCAGCTCTCCTCCCGCCCCGTCGAATACCACGTCGGCGCCGTGGCCCGCGGTGAGCTCGAGTACCTGACCGCCGCCAGCTTGCGCGGCAAATCCGGGACCGTGCGCCTAAGACCGTGTGGGTCTAGGACCGTGTGGGTCTAGGACCGTGTGCGCCTAGGACCGCGGTGACCAGCGGTTCACGTAGTCACGCCGGTCCGGGGCGGGGCCGGGCAGGGACCCGGGGCCACCCGGGACCAGGCCGGGCCGGGCGCGGAGCCCGTCCAGGGCGATGGCGACCAGCCGGGACCGGATGCCGGCCTCCGCGGCGTCCCCCAGCGGGCCGGGCGGCCGGCGGCTGAACTGCTCGATCAGCCAGCTGATGTCCAGCGCGGTGACGTCGGCGCGCAGGCGCCCGGCGGCCTGGGCGCGGGCCACGAGCTCGTCCAGCCGCTCCATGCTGCGCCGGGCCGTGCCGTTCATCTCGGGCGTGGTCTCGAGCTGCCCGGCCAGCGCGGCGAGCGCGCCGCTGCGCAGCTCGACACAGGCCGCGATGTAGCTGGCCAGGCCGTCCCACGGGTCACTGGCGGCGAGCGCGTCACCGGCCGCGGCCAGGGCCTGCTCCATCGCCAGCACGCACAGGCGCTGCAGCAGCTCGGTCTTGCTGCCGTAGCGGCGGTAGAGGGTGCCCACGCCGACCCCGGCCCGGGCGGCGACCGCTGCTATCGGCGCGTCCGCGCCCTGGGCGGCGAAGACATCGCGAGCCGCTTCCAGCACGACCAGGTCGTTGCGCCGGGCCTCGGCCTGCCGACCGCGCCCAGACTGCGGCTGCAGGGACCGGAACGCCATCCGGACAGCCTATCTCTAGTCGGAGTGATACATTCCGATAAGATCGCGGCCGGCCAGGAGCCCGGAAGCTCCGCTGGGGCGCGGCTGGGACCCGGAGGGAGGCACTGTCGTGCGCGCAGTGGTGATACGGGAGTTCGGGCCGCCCGAGGTGCTCGAGCCCGGCGAGGTGGACGAGGTCCGGGCCGGGCCGGACGAGGTGGTCATCGACGTCGAGTTCGCCAACGTGACGTTCGTCGAGACCCAGGTCCGGGCGGGCCGGCCGCCGCATCCGTCGATGCTCCCGGCGCTGCCGGCCATCCTGGGCAACGGCGTCGGCGGCACCGTCCGCGCCGGCCCGGTCCACGGCGGGGCCACCGGGCCCGCCCAGCGGGTCGTGGCCAGCCTGAACGGCACCGGCGGATACGCCGAGCGAGCGGTCTCGCCCGCGTCAAAGCTGATCGGCATCCCGGACGAGCTGGCCACGCGGGACGCGGTGGCGCTGCTGGCCGACGGCCGGACGGCGCTCGCCCTGGCCGCCCGGGCGGAACTGCGGGCCGGCGAGACCGTCCTGATCGAGGCCGCGGGCGGTGGCGTGGGCACGCTGCTCGTGCAGATCGCCCGCAACGCCGGCGCCCGGATCGTCGCCCTGGCCGGCCATCCGCGCAAGCTCGCCCTGGCCCGGGATCTCGGCGCCGACCTGACCGTCGACTACCGGCAGGACGGCTGGGAGCGGCACGTTCGCGACGCGACCGGCCAGGTCGACGTGGTTTTCGACGGCGTCGGCGGGGACATCGGGCTGGCGGCTTTCGGCCTGCTCGGCGCGGGCGGCCGGTTCTGCCCGTTCGGCATGGCCAGCGGGAGCTTCGCCCCGGTCACTCCCGAGCAGGCCCGGGCCCGGCAGGTCAGCGTGCGGGCCGGGGCGGGGGCCGCCAATCCGGCGGAACTGGCCGCGCTGACCCGGACGGCCCTGGCGGAGGCGGCGGCCGGCCGGCTGCGGCCGGTCATCGGCCAGGAGTTCGGGCTGGACGAGGCGGCGGCGGCGCACGCGGCCATCGAGGCCAGGGAGACGATCGGCAAGACGTTGCTCACCGTCGCGGGGTAGCTGATGAGGCAAGGGATTCCTGGCCGGCAGTGATCAGGAGGACACCGCCTGTCGTATCGCCGCGACGGCCCGCGGCCCGGTGGTAGCGTGGCCGCCGACCGTCCCGGCTGACGATCGCCAGGCACCCGGCTACCGGTCCGCATCATGCCTGCTGAGCAGGCACCTTACCGTCCCGTTATTGGTTCGTTATTCACGATTGCGTATCTGGGACGGCCAGGAGCGCTCCGTTTCGGGTGACGGCAGCTGGTCAACGTCGCAGATTCTCTCGTCGTGCCATCAGCGAACCCAGGATGAGGTGCATCGCCATGCCGGAGCCGAACCCGGACTGGTTCTTCCAGCCACCCAGCCATGACGCAGGTCCCCCCGCGGACGCCGGAGACGGGCTGATCCGTCTCCCGGCCGAGGTCCTGCGGCGGCACGGCGCCCGGACGCTCGACCCGGACACAGCGGTCAGCGTGCCTGGCTTCCCGCCGCCCCGGTCCACCGTGTACCGGTCCAGGTCGCTGCTCGTCCCGGCGAACCTGCAGGACGCGGACAAGCTGACGGCATACAACCAGGTCCTGTCCGGGGTGGGGATGAAGCTGCAGCCCGGCCGGGCCGGCCACGACGCAGGGTACGGCAGCTCCGATGCCGCCCGCCGGATGGCGGCGATACCGCGGCCGATGGTGCTGACCGCGGCCGGGGACGGCGGTACGCCCTCGACGGTGGACGCGTGGGCGGCCCTCCAGGCCCTGCGGGCGGCGGCCGCCGCCGCGCCGGACCGGCCGGACCTCGTCCGGCTGGAGCGGGACGAGGTGGACCAGATCACCCTGGAGCACCTGCTCGTCGGCTCGGCCATCACCGGCAGCCCGCTCTGGGCGAGCCCCGGCGGCCTCACCGCCAGCCCGGGCGGCGGAACCGGGCCCGCGAGCACCGGTTCCTACCTGTTCAGCGGCGGCGACGCGCGCACCCCGGTGACGGTCCTGCTCGACCCGCCGGAGCGGGAGCTGCCCGCCGGGTACGGCCGCCGACCGGTGATCGCCGTGCTGGACACGGGCATCCGCTCACACCCGTGGCTGGACGTGGTGCCGCGGCCGGAGGGCGGGTACGACACCGATCCCCGCTACGACGGCGACGGCTTCATCGAGGTCGACTACGACATCCAGAAGGCGATCCGGTTCGAGGGCGAGCAGGCGGCCGCCTCCGGCGACCAGCCGCGCCTGGTGATCCGGCATCCGTGGGACGCGCCGGTGTCATCGGACCCGCTGATCGGCGAGCTCGACCCCGCGCTCGGGCACGGGACCTTCATCGCGGGCATCGTGCGCCAGGTGGCTCCCCGGGCCCGGGTACTGGCCATCCGGGTGATGCACAGCGACGACATCATCTACGAGGGCGACCTGCTGACCGGGCTCACCGCGCTGGCCGGCCGGGTCGCGCAGGCCCAGGCGGCCGACCCGGCCAAGATGGTGGACGTGGTCTCGCTGTCACTCGGCTACTTCAGCGAGTCCTCCGCCGACCAGGCCTTCACGTCCGCGCTGGGGCAGGCGATCGGGGTCCTGCTCGACCTAGGCGTCGTGGTCGTGGCCGCGGCGGGGAACCTCGCGACCACCCGCCCGTTCTACCCGGCGGCGTTCGCCCGGCGGCCGCCCCAGGCCGGCCAGGTTCCGGTGATCAGCGTGGGCGCGCTCAACCCGAACGGATCCCAGGCCGTCTTCAGCGACGGCGGCCAGTGGGTCACCGCGTGGGCATCGGGCGCCGTCGTCGTCAGCACCATGCCGACCGACATCGACGGCAGCCGCAGCCCCGAGCTCAGGCTGCCCGCGCACCCGCGCGGCCCGCTGCCGCCCGGCCACGCCCGGGCCAGCCACCGGGAGGCCCTCGACCCGGATGACTACTCCCGCGGCTGGGGGGCCTGGAGCGGCACCTCGTTCTCGGCTCCGCTGCTGGCCACGCACTTCGTCCGGGCCTTGCTGGCCGGGCCGCCCGACCCGGCCTCCGGCCTGGTGCTCGAGCCCTGCGACGCGCAGACGACAGCGAACCGCGCGCTGGCCGCCCTGACGGCCATGGGCTGGCCGGGCTGATCGCGATGGACCAGCACCGAGCCGCCACCGTCCAGCACCACCGGCCGGACCGCGGCACCCGCATCGCCGGCTTGATGGACGCGGCCAGGCAGGGCAGCGAGGATGCCCTCGGCGAGATCGTGACCGAGCTCAGCCCGCTGCTCTGGCAGGTCGCGCGGGCCACCGGCCTGAGCGCGGGCGACGCCGAGGACGTACTGCAGACGGCCTGGCTGCGCCTGGTCGCCCACCTGGGCGGCATCCACGACGTGGCGGCCCTGACCGGGTGGCTGGTCACCACGACCCGCCGGGAAGCCTGGCGGGTACGCGCGGCCGGGCGCCGGCAGTTCCCGGCCGACCAGGAGACGCTGGACGAGCTGCCCGAACCCGGACCAGGCACGGAGGAGCAGGTCGTCGTGGCCGACGAGCAGCGCGAGCTGTGGACGGCCATCGGCCGGCTCTCCGCGCGCTGCCAGGAACTGCTGCGGATCATCGCCTTCGCGCCGCGGCCCGACTACACCGCGGTGGCCGCCGCCCTGGGCATGCCCGTCGGGAGCATCGGCCCCACCCGGGGCCGCTGCCTGGCCAAGCTGCGCGTCCTGCTGGACGGCGAACCCGGGGTGACGCGATGACCCTCGCGGACGCGGACCTGCCGTCGGCGGACGAGCCGCTCGACGACTCCGACTTCGGGCTGCTGGGCGAGATCCGGGACATGTTCGCCGCCGCCGATCCGATGCCGGCCGAGCTCCCGGAACGGATCCGCTTCTTCCTCGCCTTCCGCGACCTGGAGATCGAGGTGGCCAGGCTCGCGGCGGAACCCGACGAGCTGGCCGTCGCGGCCCGCGGGACCGAGCAGAGCCGCACGATCACCTTCGACAGCGAGACCCTCACCATCATGATCAGGATCGACGCGAACCAGGACGGGACGGTCCGCGTGGACGGCTGGCTGGCCCCGTCGCAGCGCCGTGAGGTCGAGATGAAGTGCACGGCCGAGCCGCTCTGCGTCACCACCGACGAGCAGGGGCGCTTCGCCTTCTCCCGGGTACCGCGCGGCACGGCACAGCTCGTGGTCAGGCCGGCCGGACTGGACGGGGCGGGGCGTTCCGTGGTCACCCCGGCGCTCATCTTCTGAGATCACGCTGAGATCACGGGGAGGCGCCACCGGATGCCCACCGCCGATGAGATGGCCCGCGCGGAGAGCCGGGCCCGCGAGGCGCGCAAGCGTGCCCTGCGGGAGGGCAACGCGGGCCGTACCGCGGACGGCATCCGCCACGCCCGGGCCGGCCTGCGGCAGCTGGGCTGGCACGAGGACGGGGAGCGGCCGGACGCGCGGCAGGTAGCCGAGGCGCACCGCCCGCTGGCCGCGCGGCTGCTCGGCCTGATCGGGATGTGGGAGGCCGAGCTCGGCCGGACCGGCTACGGGCTGAGCCTGCTCGACCGCGCCGAGAAGCTGGCCCCGGCGGGTGACCGGGGCGTGCTGCTCGGCCAGCGAGGCACGGTCTACCTGCACACCGGCCGGGAGCAGGACGCCGTCGCGGTGCTCGGCGAGGCCGTGGCCGAGCTGGCGGCCCGGCCGGGCGAGGCCGTCAACCTGGCGCGGACCCTGCTGAACCGCAGCTCCGTCTACCTCGGCCTGGTCCAGGTGAAGCGGGCCCGGGCCGACCTGGACTGGTGCAGCCGCATCGCCACCGAGGGCGGCGACGACCTGCTCGCCGCCAAGGCGCTGCACAACCTGGGCTACTGCGACCTGCTGGCCGGCGACATCCCGGCCGCGCTCCGGCTCTTCGACGCGGCCGCCGGAGCGGTCCGGCTGAGCGCACCCCGCTTCCTGCTCGAGGTGGCGACCGACAAGGCCAGCGCGCTGCTCGCGACGGGGCTGGCAAGCGACGCCGCCCGCGAGCTCGACGAGGCGATGGCCTGGTCCCGGCGGCAGCGGGCCGGCCCGGACCTGGCCCGGGCCCAGCTCGCCCGGGCGCAGGCGGCACTGGCGGCCGGGGAGCTGGCCGCGGCGCGCCAGTGGGCGTCGGCCGCCGGACGGCGCTTCCGCCAGCGGGGCAACCACACCTGGGCCGGCCTGGCCGAGCTCACCCGGCTGCACGCGCGTTTCCTGGCCCCGGCCCCCGCAGGCCGCCGGGTGGCCATCGCGGCCGAGGCCCGGGGGCTCGCGGACCGGCTGCGCGACTGCGGCCTGGGCCACGACGCGACCCTGGCCGAGTTCCTCGCGGCGCGGGCCCTGATCGCGGCCGGGCAGCCGGAGGAGGCCGGGCGGGTCCTCGCGCTGACCCGCCACCGGGCCGGGATGCCGCTGACCGGGCGCCTGCTGCGGCACCTGGCCCGCGCTGAGCTGGCGGAGTCGCGGCGACGGCCGTCGGCCGCCCTGGCCGAGCTCCGGGCGGGCCTGGCCCTGGTACAGGGCCGGCGCGGCCGCCTCGGCAGCATCGACCTGCAGACCGGTACCGGCGCCCTCGGCGCGGAGCTGGCCTCGGCCGGCCTGGGGCTGGCCCTGGAGAGCGGATCGGCGCCACTGGCGTTCGCCTGGCTGGAACGCTCGCGCGCCCAGGCGTTCAGGGTCAGGCCGGTGCATCCGCCGGCCGACCCGCGGGCCGCGGCCACCCTGGCCGAGCTGCGCCAGCTCAGCTTCCTGATCCGCGCGGCCGAGCTAGCCGGGACGCGCGACCCGGCCCTGGCCAGCCGGCAGGCAGCGCTGCAGCGCGAGATCCGGGAACACGACTGGAAGGCGGCCGGCCTAGGCGACGCCGCCGCGCCGGCCAGCCTCGGCGAAGTGAGCGCGGCCCTGGCCCAGAGCGAGCAGAGCCTGGTCGGCATCGTGGCCCGGCCCGGCCGGATGGCCGCGGTGGTAGCCGGAGCCGGCCCGCGCGGCCGGGCCCGGCTCGTCCGGCTCGGTGACTTCGAGGTGGCGGCCGAGGCCGCCCGGCGGCTCAGCGCCGACCTCGACACGCTGGCCGGACGGCGGCTGCCGGCCCGCCTCGAGGCGGTGATCAGGCAATCAGCGCGGCACCAGGCGACCGCACTGGCGGATGAGGTCATCGCGCCGCTGCGCCCTTACCTGGGCGACGGCGGGGTGGTGCTCGTCCCAGCGGGCCCGCTGGCCGACGTTCCCTGGGGAACGCTGCCCGGCCTGCGCGGCCGCCCGGTCACCGTGTGCCCGTCCGCGTCTTCCTGGCTGGCCGCGTGGCAGCGCGGGCAGGCCGGGGCGGGCGGCTCGGCCCTGCTGGTGGCGGGCCCCGACCTGGAGCACGCGGCCCGGGAGGTCACCGGCATCGCGGGGTGCTACCCGGGCTGCCGCCCGCTGCTGGGGGAGGCGGCCACGACCCGCGCGGTGCGGCCGGCCCTGGACGGCGCGCCGCTGGTCCACCTGGCCGCGCACGGGCATCACGACCAGGAGAACTTCCTGTTCTCCCGGGTCGACCTGGCCGACGGCCCGCTGATGGCCTACGACATCCAGCGGCTCACGGCCGCTCCCCGGCACGTGGTCCTGTCCTCGTGCGACGTCGGGCGGACCACCGTACGTCCTGGCGAGGAGATCCTCGGCTTCACCGCGGCCCTGCTGTACATCGGCACGGCGACGGTGACCGCCAGCGTCGCCCGGGTCGGTGACGAGACCGCCGTCGGCACGATGGCCGCTTACCACCGGCTGCTCGCGGCCGGGACCAGGCCCGCCGAGGCGCTGGCCGCGGCCACGGCCGACGACCCGTTCAGCCCGTTCGTCTGCTTCGGCGGCGGATAGCGGCTGGCTCGCCGGGCCCGCTGAGCACGGCGCCGGCCAGGGCACGCAGGGCGGGGGTCAGCCGGGCTCACCGGATGCTCGAGGAGCGTTCGGTGCCAGGGCGGCTCCTGCTCGTGCCGTAACCCGGAAGAACTCGTTCCCGAGGGCGGGCCTGGCTCGCGGTGGGCCGAGGTGGGCGGCGGCCCAGCAGGTGGCGCCGGCGTGGCAGTTCTCCAGGTCGCCGAGGGCGTTGCGCAGGGCGGCCGGGACGCCCTGGCCGGCCAGGTTGTCCAGCTCGTAGGGGTCGGTGGCGGTGTCGTAGTACTCCTGGGCGCCGCCCGCGTACCGGACGTAGAGGGCGGTCGCGGTTCGCACCGCCTCGTACGTCGGGGGGTCCCCCGGAGCCTGGGTCTGACGGTCCGGGTCGTCGGGCGAGAAGTCCGGGCCGTGGTGCTCGACGAGGATGGCCTGCCGCCAGTCCGCCGGGTCCTGGCCGTGCCAGAGGGCGGCGAGGCTGTGGCCGTCCACGTGGGCCGGCACGGGCAGGCCCGCGAGGGATTCGAACGTGGGGGCCAGATCGATGTTGGACGCTAGCTGTCCGGCGGTATGGCCAGCCGGGACGCCAGGGCCGGTGACGATCAGCGGGACGCGGATGTCGGTCTCGAAGGCGGTCTGCTTCCCCGAGATGAGCGTGTACTCCCCCATGTGAAAGCCGTTGTCCGAGCTGAACACGAAGTAGGTGTTCTTAGCCAGTCCCCTGGCCTGCAGCTCGTTCTCCAGCTCGCCGATCATGTCGTCGACCGAGAGGTCGTCTTCCACCCGCTTGCGGAATTTCGTGGTGATCGTGGCCTGCTGGGAGGCCGAGAGGGGCGGGTGGTTCTTGAGCCATGGCGGCGGATTGGACGGCTTCCGGCCGTAGGCGGGCGTCTTGGGATAGCTGAGGCCCTGGGCCGCGTGCGCGTAGCGGGAGGCGGGGACGTACGGATCGTGCGGGGCGAACGTGGCCACCTCGAGCATGAAGGGGTGGCCCGAGGTGGCGGCGTCGTCAACGAACGTCTTGGCGTTGGCGGCCAGCACGTCGGTCAGGTAATCGTCCGGGGCGCGACCGTAGGGGACCCGCTGGCCGTCCTGGTTCAGGGTGTAGCCGAATTCGCCGTAGCCGCCGAGGCCGGTGACGTCCCACTCGTCCCAGCCGGGCGCTGGCGGGTACCTGGGCTCGTACTGGTTGAGGTACTTGCCCATCATCGCGGTGCGGTAGCCGGCGTCGTGCAGCGCCACCGCGAACGACTTGCGCTGGTCGCCATGCTTGTTGAAAGCGAAGTAGCCCCCGTCGGCACCGGCGTTGGTGAAGACCCCGTCGTCGTGCGGGTACTCGCCCGTGAAGATGGCCGAACGGGACGGGCAGCAGAGCGAGTCCACCACGTAGTAGCGGGAAAACGTCGTCCCGGCCTGCTCCATGGCCTGCACGTGCGGCATGTGGCTGACCAGGTTCCAGGACAGGTCGTCGGTGAGCACGAAGACGAAGTTCGGGCGGGAGCGGTCAGCGGCGGTGCTCGCGTGGGGAGGCGCCGGGGGCGCGGCCGGGGCGGAGGTGCAGCCCACCGCCGCCAAGACGGCCACGAGGAGGCCGATCAGGACCTGGGCGGATTTAGAGTTCATCGCCCCGTCCGGGCCGAATCCCGGACACCGGCCACACCGCTTCCCAGAACCGACGGATCCACATGCACCCAGGCATGCTACTCACAGCCCGCCCTGCCCGGGCGCCGCGGATGGCATCATCGCCACTCGCGCCGAAGCTGTTACCGGTTCGCGATCGTCACATCCGGCGCAGGACGGTGACGACCTTGCCGATGATGACCGCGTCGTCGGCCATGACCGGCGGGTAGACGGGATTGTGCGGGAGCAGCCAGACGTGGCCGTCGATCTCCTTGAACGTCCTGACCGCCACCTCCCGGCCGGCCCGGGTCTCGCTCTGGAATATGGCGGCGACCATGTCGCCGTTCTCGACATCGGAATCACGGCGGACGACTACCCAGTCGCCACCGGTGATCGCCGCGTTGATCATGGACTCGCCGACGACCCTGAGCATGAGGAAGGTTCCCTCCCCCACCAGCTGCTTCGGCAGCGGGATGACGTCGTCGACGGACTCGTCCGCGAGAATCGGACCGCCCGCCTCGGCGATCTCCCAGAGGCTGGGGTCAGGCAGCTCGGCGCGTCGCATCAGTCGACCTCCAGTGGCATAGCAGCCATTGATGACGACACCCTAGAGAGATTCTAAATTTCTGTCAAACATGTCTTCGATAGGCGCGGGGGCTGTTCAGATCCGCGATGTCCGTGCATCATCCTGGCATGGCGAACGAGGAAAAGGATGCGCTGCTCGCGTCGCTGAACGCGCAACGTGAGCACCTGCTCGGCGCCCTCGACGGGCTCTCCGAGGAGGACCTGCGGCGGCCAGTGCTGCCGTCCGCCTGGACGCCCTTGGGCCTGGTCAGGCACCTCGCCCTGGAAGTCGAGCAGTTCTGGTTCCGCGGGGCAGTCGCGGGCGAGCCGATCACGCTGACGTCCGGGGACGAGGCCTGGCAGGTTCCGGCGGATGTGCCCGGCGCCGCGATCCTCGACCGGTACCGGGAGGAGGTAGCCAAGGCCAACGAGATCATCGCCGTGACGCCGATCGATGCGATGCCGAAGTGGTGGCCCGGCTTCTTCCGCGACTTCCCGCCCCGGCCGCTGCGCCAGACCATCCTGCACGTGATCACCGAGACCGCCACTCACGCCGGCCACCTGGACGCGGCCCGCGAGCTGATCGACGGCGGCCAGTGGCTGGTCCTCACCCGCTGACCGTCACTGAGAAGCGCAGGCAGGGTCCGTATCCCTGATCAGCCATGGATCAGGCCCATCAGGGATACGGACCGCCGGATCTAGCTGCAGCCGCTGGTGGAGCCGCAGCCTTCGCAGACGTAGCAGCTGCCGGCCGGGCGCATCTTGGTGCCGCAGGTGAGGCACAGCGGAGCGTCCGCGGTGCGGCCCTGCTGAGCCTCGATCAGCTCGGTGGAACTGTGCGGTCCGGGCGAGCCGGCCCGAAAGGGCGCGGTCGGCTGGGCTGGCAGCGGGGCCGGGGCGGGAACGGCATCCCGTTCGGTGTGATGGGGTTGCTCTACGGCGGCCGACTGGGCGAGCTCGGTCGGGTCGACCTCCTCGGTCAGCCCGGCCGGATCGTGGCCGGCCACCTCGGCGGCGCGCTCGGCGGCGGACAGGATGCCGAGCTCGGCGCGGTCCTCGTAGGGCAGGTGATCCAGCGCCAGGCGGCGGAAGATGTAGTCCATCACCGAGCTGGCCAGCCTGATGTCCGGGTCGTCGGTGAGGCCGGCCGGCTCGAACCGCATGTTGGTGAACTTGGCCACGTAGGAATCCAGCGGGATGCCGTACTGCAGGCCAACCGAGATGGCCATGGAGAAGGCGTCCATCACGCCGGCCAGGGTCGAGCCCTGCTTGCCGAGCTTGAGGAACACCTCGCCCACGCCGTCGTCCGGGTAGTTCGAGACCGTCATGTAGCCCTC
>JAJKHX010000460.1 GCA_021154785.1 Nocardiopsis sp. | reverse complement strand
CGGTTCAGGACCCCAGACCAATACCACCGAACGAGCCGATGTCCCCGCCTCGCCACCAGCCGCGAGCCCCGCCGAACAGACGCCCGAGCGGGTGCCGGTCCTGGTCGGCTACGGCGTCAAGACGTCGGCCACCACGCGCCGCGCCCGCAAGGTGACGGCCACCCGGCCGGAGACGGCCGAGATCCCCGCGACGCCCGCGCCAGTGCCAGTTGCAGCCCCAGCCGCGCCGCCGGAACGGCCGGCCGATCCGCATCTGCCCGTCGTGCGGGCGCTGGCCAAGCCGCCGGTGCGCAAGCTGGCCAAGGATCTCGGCATCAACCTGGACCGGCTGATAGGCACCGGCAGCGGGCCGGGCGGCTCTATTACCCGCGAGGACGTGCAGCGGGCGGCGACCGCGGGAACGCAGCCCCGTTCGGCCGTTCCGGAAAACGGGGGACGGACGGCTGCTCCGGTTACGGCGGCCAGCCCCGGCGGCGAGGAGCGCATCCCGGTCCGGGGGGTGCGCAAGCACATGGCCGCGGCCATGGTGTCGAGTGCCTTCACCGCGCCCCACGTCACCGAGTTCCTGCAGATCGACGTGACCGAGACGATGGCGGCCGTGCGCCGGGTCCGGGAGCTGCCCGAGTTCGCCGGGGTGAAGGTGTCGCCGCTGCTGTTCGTGGCCCGGGCGCTGCTGGTCGCGGTGGCCAGGCACCCGCTGATCAACTCGTCCTGGGACGCCGCCGCCGAGGAGATCGTGGTCAGGCACTACGTGAACCTCGGCATCGCGGTCGCCTCCGGGCGCGGCCTCATCGTGCCGAACGTCAAGGACGCCGGCCCGCTGCCGCTCCCGGACCTGGCCCGGCGCCTGCAGGAGCTGACCGAGACCAGCCGGGCGGGCAAGGCCACCCCGGCCGACCTGGCCGGCGGCACGATCACGATCACCAACGTCGGGGTCTTCGGAGTGGACGCCGGGACCCCGATCCTCACCCCCGGGGAGACCGCCATCCTGGCGTTCGGCCAGGTCAAGGAGGCGCCCTGGGTCGTCGACGGGCAGCTCGCGGTGCGCCAGGTGTGCACCTTGTCGCTGTCCTTCGACCACCGGGTCGTGGACGGCGAGCTCGGCTCGGCCGTACTGCGCGACATCGGCGCGATGCTCACCGACCCGCTGCGAATCCTGGCCTGGAGCTGAAACGCATGGGGCTGACGCGATAGCGTCAGCCCCATGATCAGGCACATGGTGATGTTCCGGTGGATTCCGGAAGCCACGCGGGAGCAGAAAGAGCAGGTCAAGGAAGAGCTCGGGCGGCTGCCGGGGCTGGTCCCGCAGGTGCGGGCCTTCCACCTCGGCGAGGACCTCGGCCTCGTCGGCGACGTCAACTTCGACTTCGCGCTGGTCGCCGACTTCGACGATCTCGCCGGGTACCTGGCCTACCGGGAAAGCGCGGAGCACAAGAAGATCGTCGAGGCCTACGTCCAGCCGATCGCCGGCGCCCGCGGCGCTGTTCAGTACGAGATCTGAACCGCGCCTGGTCCCAGCGGGCCTTAGCTGAGCTAGAAGGCGCCCTCGGGCAGGTCCATCAGGTCCAGCGTGGTCTCCTCGAGCACCTTGCGCTCGGCCGCCAGCCGGGGCAGCACGGTGGCGGCGAAGAACCGGCCCGCGGCCACCTTGCCCGCGTAGAAGTCACGGTCCCGGGCGTCGCCCGGCAGCTCGTCCAGCTTGGCCAGGGCGACCTCCGCGTGGGTCGCCAGCAGCCACCCGATGACCAGGTCGCCGAGCGCCATCAGCAGCCGGGTCGTGTTCAGGCCCGCCTTGTACAGTTCGGCCGGCGAGCTGGCCGACGCCATCAGGAACCCGACCATGGCCTGCAGCATGGCCTCGACCTGGCCGGCCGCCTCGGCCAGCGCGGCCCGTTCGGCCTTGAGCCTGCCGTTGCCGCCGTCCGCGGCGGCGAAGTCCTTGATCTTGGTGAGCAGCACCCCGAAGGCCCGGCCGTTGTCCTTGATGATCTTGCGGAAGAACAGGTCCAGGCTCTGGATCCCGGTCGTCCCCTCGTACAGGCTGTCGATCTTGGCGTCCCTGATGTACTGCTCGACCGGGTAGTCCTGGAGGAACCCGGAGCCGCCGAGGGTCTGCAGGGACAGGGTGAGCATCTCGTAGGAGCGCTCCGAGCCGACGCCCTTGACCACCGGCAGCAGCAGGTCGTTCAGGGCCGCGGTCTCCTCGTCGGCGCGGTCCTGGGCCGTCGCGAGCTGGAGCGCGTCCTGGAGCGTGGCGGTGTAGAGCATCAGCGCGCGCATGCCCTCGGCGTACGCCTTCTGCAGCATCAGCATCCGGCGCACATCGGGGTGGTGAATGATCGTCACCCGCGGCGCGGTCTTGTCCGTCATCTGGGTGAGGTCGGCGCCCTGCACCCGGTTCCGGGCGAAGTCCAGCGCGTTCAGGTACCCGGTGGACAAGGTGGCGATGGCCTTGGTGCCGACCATCATCCGGGCGTCCTCGATGACCTTGAACATCTGCCTGATGCCGTCGTGCACGCCGCCGACCAGGGTGCCCACCGCGGGATGATCCGTGCCGAACGTGACTTCGCAGGTGGTGGAGGCCTTCAGGCCCATCTTGTGCTCGACGTTGGTGATGTAGACGCCGTTGCGCTCGCCGAGGGTGCCGTCCTCGTTGACCAGGTACTTGGGCACCAGGAACATGGACAGCCCCTTGGTGCCGGGACCGGCGCCCTCCGGCCGGGCCAGCACCAGGTGGAAGATGTTGCCGGCCAGGTCGTGCTCGGCGCTGGTGATGAAGCGCTTGACGCCCTCGATGTGCCAGGTCCCGTCGGGCTGCTCGACCGCCCGGGTCCGGCCGGCGCCGACGTCGGAGCCCGCGTCGGGCTCGGTCAGCACCATGGTCGCGCCCCACTCGGCCTCGATGGCCTGCTCGGCGAACCGCTTCTGCTCCGGCGTGCCCAGGTCCCACAGCACCCGGCCCATCGTGTGCCCGCTGGCGTACATCCAGATCGACGGGTTGGAGCCGAGGATCATCTCGGCCATGGCCCAGTTCAGCGAGCGGGGTGCCTCGGTCCCGCCCAGCTCGGCCGGCAGCGAGAGCCGGTACCACTCGGCGTCCATGAAGGCCCGGTAGGACTTGCGCAGCGACTCGGGAACCCGCACCGAATGGGTGGCCGGGTCGAAGACCGGCGGGTTCCGGTCGGCGTCGGCGAACGACTCGGCCAGCGCGCCGGTCGCCAGCCGCTCGAGCTCACCGAGGATGCCGCGGACGGTCTCCTCGTCGAGGTCCGGGTAGGGCGGCTGGCCGAGCAGGTCCTGGCGCCGCAGCACCTCGAAGAGGTTGAACTCGATGTCCCGCAGGTTGCTCTTGTAGTGACTCATCGCTGCTCCGCCATATCCGGGCCCCATCACCGGGCCGTATCGCCGTCCGGCGGTACTGCGATCTATGCTACCCGCTAGTAACAAAGAGCGCGAGCAGGGTCTGGCCCGGCCGCCGGGTCCCGGGAGCTGCCAGTTTCATGGCCGCCAGGCACAAATGGGCAGGCACGTCACAATTGGCGGCATCACTGGTTTTTTAGGGGTTTTCACAAATCGTTGATCACCGGCGACTAGGCTTCCCACGTGTGACAGACGTTCGCGACTCCTCGTCGGGCCTGCCCGGGCGAGGGCACCGCGCGAACGTGCCGTCGGATATTCCGTCGTCGGGGGCGGGACGGGGAGCGATGCCGCCGCAAGGTCAATTCTCCACCGGATCAGGGGCGCCGGGCGCCGATTTCCCAGGTTCGGGTCAGCTAGGTTCCGATCAGCTCGGTTCGGGTCAGCCGGACAACGACACGCTTGCCCGCAGGCAGCCGGGGGCGGCTCCGCACCCGCGCCAGCCGGGCGCGCCGGCCGCCCGCCAGCCCGCGGCCCGGCTCATCGCGCCCGGTGGACGCCACCGCCGCGACATGCCCGCCAGCCTGCCCGAGGGCGCGCCCGCCCTGGTGCTGGCGGTGCCGGCCGTCAGCGCTGACGGCCTGTCCGGCCCGGTCGCGGAGATCGCGACCGTGCTCCGCCTCGACAACCCGGCCCTGGACGTGCAGACGGCCCTGATCTACCACGGTGGCCGGGGCGACCCGGCCGGCATCCGGTCGGTGCTGGCCGACGCGGCCGCCCGGCGGCCCGCCGGCACGCTCTCGGCCGTGGTGATACCGCTGGTGGTGACGCCGTACCCGGCCGCCATCAGGGAACTGAACGACGCCATCAGCGCCAGCGGGGCCGAGGCGCACATCGGCGAGGTCTTCAACACCAACGCCCTGCTGGCCGAGGCGCTGCACCACCGGCTGGCCGACGCCGGCCTGGCCCGGGCCGACCGGGTGCGGATGTTCAGCATCACGACCTCGGCCGACGGCATCATCCTGGCCACCGTCGGCGGGGAGGAAGCGGTCGGCACCGCCAGCATCACCGCCTTCCTGCTGTCGGCCCGGCTCACGCTCCCGGTCATGGCCGCCTCGCTGGACGCCAAGCCCACCGTCGACGCGGCCGCCGCCCAGCTTCATGGCATGGGCGTGACCCGGATCGCCCTCGCTCCCTGCGTGATCGGCCCCGAGGCCGACCCGGCGGCCATCGCGGACGCCGCCGTGGCCATCGGCGCCAAGTGCTCGGCCCCGCTTGGCGCGCACGGCAACGTGGTGAAGCTCATGTCACAGGCCTACGGCCAGGTCCTGCGGCAGTTCGGCAGCGAGGGACCGGACGCCCAGGTCAGCCCGCCGGGCGGACGGCACCGATAAGGCCGCCGGGGGGCGTACATGCTGTCATGCGGACGAACGCGCCGGTGAACGGGGCGTTCACCATCATGCCGTTGCCGACATAGATCGCGACGTGATGAATCGTGCCCGGGTCGGACTCGCCAAATTTCCGTGCATCCCTCAAGATCCCCGCACCCCCGTCAAGCCCCCAAGCCCCTGAATCCCGACCCCTTACGCTCCCCGACCCTGCCTGGCTACTAAGAGTAATTACCTTAACCCGTGATGTGATGTTAGTCTCATCGCTATCGCCGCCCTGGGCGAGTCCGGAATGTGATCCCGCGCACAATCGTTCCTGCGGGATGATTCACACTTAAAGGGGCACGGCCAGGACTACCGCTGGCCAGCCTGCCGACGGCGGTCAGCGGCGAAGAGGCCGGCAAGGAGGATTCGGTGGAGGACGCCGAAGTTGTGCTCAGGCGGGCACCGCTGTTCGAGGGGCTCGACGAAGACAGTGCACGGGCGCTCCGGCGGCAGATGCCAGACGTCAAGCTGTCCCGCGGTGAGCACCTGTTCATGGAGGGCCAGGAGGGCGACCGGCTGTATATCGTGCTCGACGGCAAGCTCAAGCTGACCCGGGCGGCGGCCGACGGGCGGGAGAACCTGCTCAGCGTGCTGGGGCCGGGTGAGATGTTCGGCGAGCTGTCGCTGTTCGACCCGCGGCCGCGGACCTCCTCGGCCAGCGCGATCACCGACGCGACCCTGGCCGGGCTGGCTCATGACGCGCTCCGCGCCTGGCTGGGCGACCACCCGGACGTCTCCATCCACATGCTGCAGGCGCTGGCCCGGCGGCTGCGCCGGGCCAACGACGTGGTCGCCGACCTGGTCTTCACCGACGTCCCCGGGCGGGTGGCGAAGAACCTGCTCGACCTGGCCGACCGGTTCGGCGAGCAGGAGCGCGACGGGCTGCACGTGCACCATGACCTGACCCAGGAGGAGCTGGCCCAGCTGGTCGGCGCGTCCCGGGAGACGGTCAACAAGGCCCTGGCCGACTTCGCCGCCCGGGGCTGGCTGCAGATCTCGGCCCGGTCGGTGCTCATCCTGGACAGCGAACGCCTCCGCCGCCGCGCCCGCTGACCCTTCCATGAATGTGGCTCTGTACGGCATCTTCCCGTACAGAGCCACAGCCATCGGGTCTGAGGGCCGCCACAACCGGATCGATGGAGCATCGAGCCGACTCTGGCCGGATCGATGGAGCATGGTCGGGTAGCCCAGGGGAATCTCACCCCTGGGCTCCCACAGAATCCGTACGTGACAGTCTCCCGTCATACGGCTCTTGCCGTCCTGGTCATCTGGCGGCCGGTTTCACCCAGGCCCAGTGGGCGAAGTACTGCGGCCGGGTGGCGGCCGCCCTGGCCATGGACCTGGTGGCTTTCTTCCAGGTCCGCAGCTTCTTGTACTTGTTCATGACCCACCGCAGCAGGTAGGTGCTGATGCGGTGGAGCACGGGATACAGCGCCGAGGGGCAGAAGGCCCCGTAGTAGGCCATCCAGCCCCGGATCTTCGGGTTGATCAGGTTCGCGATCTCCCGTCCATCTGAGCTGACCCAGCGGTGCAGCCGCCAGGACCGAACCTCGGTGCTAATCTTCTTCAGGGCGTCCTTGCTGATCGCGGGCAGGAACGAGGTGAACTGCACCCCGTCTTCCCGCCGGGCCCGGCGCGGCCGGAACGTGAACCCGAGGAACGTGAACGACGTGCACTCGTAAGTGCCGCGCCGGTTGGCGTCTTTGCAGTACACGATCCTGGTCTTGCCCGGGTGCAGTTCCAGCCCCACCTCGCGCATCCGCTCGTGCAGCGCGGCCAGGACCTTGCGGGCCTGGTACTCACTGACGCAGTGGATCACGCCGTCATCCGCGTAGCGCTCGAATTCCACGGCCGGGAACTCGCGTTCCAGCCACAGGTCGAACGCGTAGTGCATGAACAGGTTCGCGAGCACGGGTGATATCGCTGACCCTTGCGCGGTCCCGCGGTCCCGCTCTTGCAAGGTCCCGTCCGGATGCTGCAGCGGGGCGGCCAGCCACCGCCTCACATACAGCACGATCCAGCGGGTCTCATGGTCAGTGTGATGTTCCACCGCCTTGACGATCAGGTCCCACCGCACGCTGTCGAAAAACTTCCGGATGTCAAGCTCGACCACCCAGCTGTACTTCCAGCAGCGTTCCCGGCATGCCGCCACCGCGTCCAGCGCGCCCCGCCGGGGCCGGTAACCGTAGGAGCCCGGGTGGAACAGCGGTTCCACCGCCTTCTCCAGCCGGGCAGCGGCCACCGTCTGCGCGATCCTGTCCGCGACGCACGGCACCCCGAGCACGCGGGTCCCGCCACCATGCGGCTTCGGTATCTCCACCGCCAGCACCGCAGGCGGGAAGTAGGCCCCCGAGGACATCCGGTTCCAGATCCTGTAGAGATTGCCCTTCAGGTCCTTCTCGAATGCCTCGATGGACTGCCCGTCCGCCCCGGGTGCGCCCTTGTTCCCTTTCACCTTGAGCCAGGCGTCCCAGACCTCCTGCTTCGAGATCCGGAACGGCTTGCCAGATGCTTTCAGCTCGTCCACGCGACTCCTCCCGGTCTCACCGGTTGATCAGGCAAACGACAGCCACGGACGGCCCGGCTCCTTCGCTCCGCCCGCATTACAGGGACATCACCGCTACTACGGGCCGGTCCGCCAGCGCGTCCCGCGACGGTACTCACGTCCCTACGGGGCACTCCCGGCTCGGGCACTCCCTCTCGCCGCCGCTGAAGCGGCAGTGTCAGGACGCGCCTTCTCACGTTCCGCACGAGAGCCGCAGACCAGGCTCACGCCACCTCTGCGCCGGGCACCGCCTGGCCGGTAAACGGGTATCCGCCAGGCTCATCCCGGGACCAATGGGACGCCCCGGTTTCGATGCCATCTCGTTGGTCTCGACACGTCAACAGCGGTTCGCTCACGCTCGCCTTCCCGGTCCCCACCTGACGCATCTTGTGCGCCTTTTCCGTCTCGCTCACCACGACAGTCTTCAGCTAATGCAGCAGACGGCGGTTTGAAGCCTCCCCCCGCAGGGCGGCTCCGAAGGGCCAGCAATCCCTCATCTCCCGCACAGCACACACGTTCGATCCCCGCACTACCGCACGACGACCTCTCGTGCTCGTGGCACACCCCAGTTGCCCAACGTCCCGTCATGGATCCCAAAATCCCTG
>JAJKHX010000459.1 GCA_021154785.1 Nocardiopsis sp. | reverse complement strand
CGTCTTCGTGGCGGCCGTTACGCTAGCCGTGGTGATGCCCAGCCGGGGAGGCGATGCCCCGGCCCGGCCGCCGGCCGGGCGCCTCGCCCTGCCGGCCACGCCCGCCTCGTACCTGGGCTGGTACCCGGCTGGAGTGCCCCGCTCGTACGCGGGGGTTTCCGCGGTCAGCGCCGCCACCGGCGTCAAGCCCGCCCTGGTGCCCTACTACAGCGGGTGGTTCGAGCCGTTCCAGGCCTCTTTCGCCGCGGCCGCGGCCCGCGACGGCGCGGTGCCGATCGTGCAGATGAACCCGGACGGCGTCCGGGTCGCCGCCATCGCGTCCGGGCGGTACGACGGCTACCTGCGCAGTTACGCCGGGGCCGTCCGGGCCTACCACCGCCCGGTCATCGTGAGCTTCGGCCACGAGATGAACGGCGGCTGGTACTCCTGGGGCTACAGGAAAACGTCCGCCGCCACCTTCGTCGCGGCCTGGCGGCACATCGTCAGCCTGTTCCGCGCGGCCGGAGCCCGCAACGTGACCTGGCTATGGACCGTCAACATCATCGACGACCCGCATTACGGCAAGATCCCGAGCCCGGCCCGGTGGTGGCCGGGCCGCAAGTACGTGAGCTGGGTCGGCATCGACGGCTACTACTACCACTCGTCAACGGCGTTCAGCTCGCTGTTCGGGCCGACCATCGCGGCCGTGCGTCAGGTGACGGGCGCTCCCATCCTCATCGCCGAAACCGCCGCCGTGCCCGCCGCGGGCCAGCCCGCGAAGATCGCCGACCTGTTCGCCGGAGTCCGCCTGTACGGGCTGCTCGGGTTCGTCTGGTTCGACGTCACGCACCCGGAGAACTGGCGGCTGAGCAGCCCGGAGGCGCTGGCCGCGTTGCGCCGGGGCGCCCGGTCCTACCGCCGGCCCGTTCCCGGCACCTCTTAGGGGCGGCCGGGCAGGCCGGCCGCTTCCAGCCCGGCCGGCGCCGGATCCCGGTAGGACCGCAGGGCACGGCGGAACGCGGCCAGCCCGGCCGGGTTGCCCTCGAGCCGCCAGTCCTGGTGGTAGAGGCCGTCGGCCTGCGTCTGATCGAACCAGACGAAGCCGAGCAGGTGATTGGCCCGCACGCCGGCGAAGAGGTCGGGTATCTTCGCGGCCTGCCCGGCCCGCTGGCCGACGCCGGTCTCGGACAGCAGGATCGGCCGCCTGGTGAAGATCCGCACCTCGGCGATGGTCGGCAGGAAGGCATTGGCGAAGGTGTAGTCGCGCTGGTAGTAGTAGCCGTCGATGCCGACCCAGGTGACGTAGGCGGCGCCAGGCCACCAGTCGTGGACGGGGCCGGTGCGCGCGTCGGTCACGTTGACCGTCCACAGCCAGATCACGTTGCCCGCGCCTTGCTGGCGGAACACGGTGACGAGGTGCCGCCACGCGGCCACGAACGTCCTGGCCGGGGTATGCCGGTAGCCCCAGGGGTCCCAGTCGCCGTTCATCTCGGCCGCGAAGCCGATGATCACCGGGTGCCCGTACGCCCTGACCTGGCGGGCGTAGGAGCGGATGAACGCGTCGTCACGGCCCGAGGCTACCGTGGCCAGGCTGGTATGACCGGGATCGATCTGCACGAACGGCATCGCGCCGTGCGCGTGCACCTGCCTGGCGAAGCGCGTGTTGAAGGCTTCGGACCAGCTGCTGTAGTACAGCACGATGTTCGGCTTGCGGCCGACCGCGGTCGCGAAGTCCTCGACGGGCTGATAGGAGGCGGTCTCGCCGGCTTCGGCCACGCCCAGGTAACCGCCGGCCGCGGATTTGACCGGCTTGGGAACGTGGGCGCCGAGGATCAGGCGGCCAGCCACCGCCAGGACGATCAGCGCTAGCCCCGCCGCGATGGTGATCCTGGCCGCCCGCTTCACGCGGTGCCGGCCTTCACCTTGACCGTCCTCGTCTGCCAGCGGTTGTCGTGCAGCCGGGCCAGGGCGTAGTAGCGGGTCGGCATGAGCAGCAGCAGGTTGAGCAGCACCGCGGCCGCGGTGCCGACGAACACTGACAGCATCTTCTGCCGCCAGGACATCCCGGGGCGCCCGGCCAGGTAGAGCACGGACAGGGCGAGCCGGATCACGGCGTAGGCGCCGACGAAGGCCAGCGCGGCCTCGGGATGAGACAGCCGCAGCCGGAAGCCGATGACCCACGAGGTGACGGCCCAGAGCATTACCAGCGGCGTGATGACCAGCTCGATCAGCCCGACCGTGGGCGAGGCGAGCTGCTTCAGGTTCAGCCGGGCGTAGGCGAACGGCAGCATCCACCACCAGGACCTGGCCCAGCGCAGGCGCTGCCGGAACGTCCCGCGCAACGTGGCGGGCATGTCCGTCTCCACGCCCGCCTCGTAAACCCCGACGACGTGGCCGCGCAGCAGCGCCCGCATGGCCAGCCAGCGATCGTCGCCGGTCCCGCACTCCACCGCGTACTCGTCCAGGTGGTCGTAGAGGATCTCCGAGCGGTACAGCGCCAGCGCCCCGGAGGTGGTTTCCAGGGCGCCGAGCATGGACCGGGACGCGCGCATCATGACGCAGGAGCCGCCGATATCGATGTCGGCCGCCCTGGCCACCAGGCTTTCCTGGTAGTTGCGGACGTAGATCCACCCGGTAGCCGCCTGGACCTTCTTGTTGCTCATCGCCCGGAGCAGGTGCTCGAGCGCGTCCGGGTACGGCGTGGAGTCGCTGTCCACCGTCATCACGAACTGGAACTCGTCGCGGTGGAACCGGCGCAGCGCCGCGACCTGGGCACCCCGCTTGCCCACGTTCGGCTGCCTGATCCACTCCACGCCGGGGGCGTCGAACGGCACGACCGGCTCGGCTGAGCCGTCGTCCATGACGATGATCTTGTCCAGCCTCACCGTCTGCGCCAGCAGGCTGCGCACGCATGCGTGCAGTTTCTCCTGCGGTTCGTTATAAGCCGGGATGATCGCTATCGTGCGGCCCCGGGCAATAGGGAAATTGACGAACTTGCGCCCTCGCACGAACGCGAGAAGGCAAATGGCGATGAGCGCGGCACCGAAAATCCAGTAACTTATCAGGACCGCGCTGGCGGCCATGCGCGCGACCATGTAAGCGGTCGCGCCCAGGATCGGAACGGCAATGGCAATGGTGCAGCGGTGGATTACCTCCGAGCCTTTATGGTTGCTAGCCGGTACAGCATGAGCCCCCCGAGGACGACGGCGAAACCGGCGCCGATGACCCACGTCATCGCGTGCATTCCCGCGGCCAGCAGGGCGCCCGTCGCGATCGTCCCCGAAGCCACGCTCATCTTTCCGTACATGCAGATTTCCCTTCTGGGCTGGCAGCGGGCTGTCCGCTGCGGTATCGGGGATGTCCAGGCCGAGCAGCACGGCCAGGCCGGTGTCCCGGGACGAGGGCCGCGCCTCGATGAAGTCCGTCACAGGCGCTCCCCCGCCGCAGTGACGCCGCGGGTGTCGAGCAGGAGCCGGGCCTGGCGCCCGATCTCGGCCGGGTCGTAGGCGCTGTGCGCCTGCAGCAGGATGACCAGGTCCGCCGCCGCCGCCGCGTCGGCCACCCGGCCGCCCGCCTCGACGCGGTGGCCGTCGACGAACCACTCGGGCACGTAAGGGTCGCAGTACGTTACCCGGGCGCCGGCCCGCCAGAGCTGGCGGGCCACCGAGGTGGCCGGCGTCTCGCGGAGGTCGGCGCAGTCCTTTTTGTAGGTGACGCCGAGCAGCAGCACCGTTGAGCCGTTCACCGGCTTGAAGTTCTGGTTCAGCAGCTCGGTGGCGCGGGATACGACGTACCCGGGCATCCGGCCGTTGATCTCCTGGGCCAGCTCGACGAAGCGGAACGGGTAGCCGAGCCTGCGTACCTGGTAGGAGAGATAGCTGGGGTCGATCGGGATGCAGTGACCTCCGACGCCCGGACCGGGGAAGAAGGGCTGGAAGCCGAACGGCTTGGTGGCCGCGCACCTGATCGCGTCCCACAGGTCCACGCCGAGCTCGTGGCAGAAGATCGCCATCTCGTTGACCAGGGCGATGTTCACGTGCCGGTAGGTGTTCTCCAGGAGCTTGGCCATCTCCGCCTCACGCGCCGAGGCGGCCCGGACCACGTGATCGCAGATCTTGCCGTAGAAGGACGCGGCGGCCTCGGTGCACGACGGCGTGACGCCGCCCACCACCTTCGGCGTGTTCCTGATGCTGTAGGCGTGGTTCCCCGGGTCGATCCGCTCCGGGGAGAAGGCCAGTGCGAAGTCCAGGCCCGCGGTCAGGCCTGACCCTTTCTCCAGCAGCGGGCGCACCACCTCCTCGGTGGTTCCCGGGTAGGTAGTCGATTCCAGTACGACCAGCGCGCCGGGGCGGAGCCGCCGGGCCGCCATCGCGGCCGCCGACCGGACGGCGCCCAGGTCGGGGCCGTTGTCCGCGGTGAGCGGGGTAGGCACGCAGATCACGATCGTCGCGGGCCAGCCGACGGCGTCCTCGGTGTCGGTAGCCACGAAGCGACCCGCGAGCATGACGCGGACATCATCGCCGGACACGTCCCCGATGTGCGACCGGCCGGCGTTCAGGCCGCTGACCACGGCGTGGTCCCGGTCGTAGCCGACGACGGTCAGGTCGCGCCTGGCCGCCTCGGCGGCCAGCGGAAGCCCGACATAGCCGAGCCCGATGACCAGCACATCCGGATCGCGGAACGACCAGGAGCCCGGCAGGCAAGCAGGTGTGTCAAAGGCGATCAAGGTCCCCCCCGGGATGCGTACACGTACGGGTTACCGGTGCGCCGACTGCCTGACGGAGGCTTACGCTATCGCACAAGATGGCACATCTGAGGAAAAATCACGTGATCACGCCCCCTTGCAAGTACGACGTAAGATTTCCGCCGCCGTTTCGTGATTCAGGACGATTTGTTCCTGTGACCTGGGCGGCATGATGTCTCGTCTGAGGATGTTGATCTCTGTTGTGATCGCCGTGGCGTGTGTGGCGTTCGCGGTTAGCCGCCTGGTCTCGCCTGACGCCCCGGCCAGCGCCGGCGCTACGGCCCTTCCCGTCACTCCGGCCTCCTATCTCGGCGTGTACGAGAAGGGGGCGCTGGCCGGCTACCAGCCGGTTACCGCGTTCACCCGGGCGGCTGGCCGGCCGCCGAACCTGGTCGGGTACTACGGAGGCTGGGGTGAGCCGTTCGAGGTGTCATTCGCGGCCACGGTGCGCCGGCATGGCGCGGTCACGTTGCTGCAGTGGGATCCCACCCTGGCTTCGGTCCCGCGGATCGCGGCCGGCGGCTATGACGGCTACCTGCGTGCGTTCGCGGACAGGGTGCGCGCCTTCGGCGGTCCCGTGGTCATCGGTTTCGGCCACGAGATGAATGCCTACTGGTACTCCTGGGGTTACCGGCACACCCCGGCCGCGACGTTCGTGGCCGCGTGGCGGCACATCGTGACGCTGTTCCGCGCCCGGGGCGCGCGTAACGTCACCTGGCTGTGGACGCTGCAGGCGGACGAGCCCGGTACCGGCCCGGTCGCCGCCTGGTGGCCGGGTGCCAGGTACGTCACCTGGGTGGGCATCGACGGCTATTACTACCGCCCGGGCGAGACCTTCTTCAGCATCTTCGGGCGGACCATCGCCGAGGTCCGGATGTTCACCGGGCACCCGGTGCTGCTGTCGGAGACCGCAGCGGGCCCGCAGGCCGGCCAGGCGGCCAAGATTCCGGGCCTGTTCGCCGGAATGCGCGAGTACGGCACCCTCGGGCTCGTCTGGTTCGACATCGCCCAGCACGACGGGATCTACCACCAGGACTGGCACGTCGAGGACGATTCCGCCGCCGCGGCAGCGTTCCGGCGGGCCGCCTCCGGGCTGTCCCTGGCCCGCTTCTGACGCCGTCTGCCGCTCCCGGCTACGTCATCGGGAGGCTGTTCCGGAGCGCGGCGGTCAGGCCATGCCGGTGGTGGAGGCGGACCGGGACCGCGGGTCGCGGGCATGCCAGGAACCCCGGGCCACGCTGGCCAGGAAGGTGTCGACGGCGCGGTTGAAGACGTCGGGCTCTTCCAGGTTCGCGGTGTGGCCGGTGCGCGGCAGGACGGCCAGGCCGGCGGCGGGAATCGTGCGCTTGAGCATCAGCGCGGGCTCCAGGCAGCCCTCGTCCTCGTCACCCACCAGGACCAGGACCGGGGCGGTGATCCGGGCCAGGTCGCCGGCGAGCTCGTACAGCGACGGCCGGGCGGCCTGCACACCGCGCATGGTCAGGGCGCTGCCCAGGGAGGAATGGCCGGCTAGCGCCGCGGCGAACTCGGCCCAGCCGCGCGGGTTCTTGTTCTGGAACTGGACCCGGGCCGGCCCCGCCGCGTACCGTTCCGCCACCTTTGCCGCGCCCTCGGCGGCGAACGCGGCCGCGGTGAGCATCGATTCGGCGCGGAAGGCGTCGGCACGCTCGGGCTCGGCGCCGTATCCGGCCCCGGCCACCACCGCGGAGCTGACCCGGCCGGGGTGCCGGAGCGCCAGGTGCAGCGCGGTGAACCCGCCCATGGACAGGCCGACCACGTGCGCCTGCCCGATGCCGAGGCCGTCGAGGACCGCGACCGCGTCCGCGACCGCCCGGTCCTGAGAGTAGGACCCTGGGTCGGTGGGCACGTCGGAGGGCGGGTAGCCGCGGGCCGCGTAGGTCACGCACCGGTAGGCCGCGGAGAAGAACCGGACCTGCGGTTCCCAGCTCCGGTGGTCTCCGGCGAACTCGTGCGCGAACAGGAGCGGCTCGCCCTGGCCGGTCTCCTCGGCGTGCAGCGTCACGCCGTCGTCGGTCACGATCGCTGGCATCGCGGCTCCCCTGGATCTGGCGGCTGGTCCTTTAGCCGGAAACTTCTTTTACCGGATCAGCGCCCATGATGTGCTGAAATGTCCGAGCCGAGGCGGCATCGGCGTCGCCTTCCGCCAGCGCGGCCAGGATCTCGTCGTGCTGCCTGGCCGACTCGGCGTGCGTCCGGGTCACCCGGGGGCCGCCCTGGAGCGACGCCCAGAGCAGCCGCATCAGCGACAGCAGCAGCGGGCTGTGCGCGTACTCGTACACGGTGAAGTGAAACTCCCGGTTCAGCTCGGCGTAGCGCGGGTCGCCGTCGGCGAGCCCGCGCATCCGGTCGTTCAGCTCGCGCAGCCGGGCCAGCCCGGCGGGGTCGGCCTTGCGGGCGGCCAGCGAGGCGCCCAGGGACTCCAGGGCCGCGCGGATCTGGAAATTCTCCTCGACCCGGCCGGCGTCGGGCGCAACCACGGTGAAGCCCCGGTGGGTGTCGCAGACCAGCAGGCCCTCCGATTCCAGCCGCCGCATCGCCTCGCGCACCGGGGTCTGGCTCACGCCGAAGCGCCGCGCCAGGTCACGCTGGCGCAGCTGCTCTCCCGGCTCCAGACCGCCGGTGATGACCAGCTCACGGACCAGCGCGGCCACCAGGTCCGTCTTGCTGACGTAGCCGGGGACCTCGGCGCTCATGGCCTGCCTCCCGTCCCCGGGCCCGCGATCGCTCCCGGCAGCGCGCAGACCCGGGCCGGGGTGAGGGGCAGCTGGCCGACGCTGCCCGGCAGGCCCAGCGCGTCGCGGACCGCGTTGGCCACCGCGGCGCCGGCCGCGCTGATGCCGCCCTCTCCCGCGCCCATCACGCCGAGCGGGTTACCCGGGGACGGGGACTCCTGGCACAGCAGGACGTCGACCGGCGGGATTTCGGCCGCCGTGGGCAGCCGGTACTCGATGAACGTGATGGCCTGCGGCTGGCCGTCCTCGTCGTAGCGGAACTCCTCGAGCAGGGCCCCGCCGATGCCCTGGGCCACGCCTCCCCGCAGCTGGCCCTCCACCAGCATCGGGTTGATCGCGCAGCCCACCTCGTACGCGACCAGGTAGCGCAGCACCCGGACCCGGCCGGTGCCGCTGTCCACCTCGACCACCGCGGCGTGCACGCCGTAGGGGTATGTCATGTGCGAGGCCTCGAACCGGCGGCGGGCGGACAGCCCGGCGGCCTCGCCCTCCTTCAGGTAGCGGCTGGCGGGGGCGGCGACCTTCGCGAGATCGGCCAGGGTCAGGCGGACCGCCGGGTCACCGCGGACGCTGACCGACCCGCCGGCCAGGTCGAGGTCTTCCTCGGCCGCCTCGAGCACGCGGGCGGCCAGTTCGATGGCCCGGCGGCGGACGGCGAGCGCGGCCTGGTGCACCGCGCTGCCGCCCACCACCGTCGACCGCGACGCCCAGGACCCGGCGCCGAACGGCTGGGCGGCCGTGTCCCCGGCCGTGACCCGGATGGCCCCCGGGTCGGCGCCGATGGCGTCCGCCGCGATCTGCGTCAGCACCGTCTCGATGCCCTGGCCGAGTGAGGTCCCGCCGGAATAGACGTGCACGGTGCCGGACCGGCTCACGGTGACGTCGGCGGTTTCCTGCGGTCCGAGGCCGCTCTTCTCCACGAACATGGCCAGCCCGAAGCCGCGGCGCTTGCGCGTCGGGAGTGCCGTGCCCGCGGACAGGGCGCGGTAGCCGAGGCGCCCGGCCTCGGCGACCGCCGCCGCGAGCAGCGCCGGGTAGTCGCCGGTGTCCAGGATCATCTCGGTGCCGAGCGTGCTGATCGGCCGCTCGTGCGGCATCTCGCTCCGGGTCAGGAGGTTGCGCTGGCGCAGCTCGACGGGGTCGAGGCCGAGCCGGGTGGCGGCCACGTCGAGCAGGTGCTCGCGCGCCGCCGTGCCCTCGAACCGGCCCGGCGCCCGGTAGGTGCCGCACGGCGTCTTGTTGGTGAGCACCACCCGGACCCGGCCGCGGTAGGCGGGCACGCGGTAGGGGCCGGGGAGCATGGCCACGGTGAGCTCCGGCACCGCCACGCCGTGGGTGCGGCAGTAAGCCCCGTTGTCCTGGACGACGTCGTCGGTCAGGGCCAGGATCCGGCCACCGGCATCGAAGGCGGCCGCGATGCGGTGGTACTGCTGCCGGGAGTGGTTCACCGCCATCAGGTGCTCGGCCCGGTCCTCGGCCCACTTGACCGGGCGGTCGAGCCGCAGGGCCAGCCACGGGATGAGGAAGTCCTCGGGGTAGAACTCACCGCGGACGCCGAACCCGCCGCCCGCGTCGATCGCGTGCACGCGGATCAGCGTCTCGTCCACGCCGAGCAGGTCCGCCAGCAGGTCACGGTTCCACACCGGCACCTTGGTCATGCCGAAGATGGCCAGCTCGCCCGGCTCCCGGCCGGGCACCGCCAGCAGGCAGCGCGGCTCCAGCGGCACGCCGCTGTGCCGGCCGATGGCCAGGTCGATCTCGACCACGTGCGCGGCGCGGGCAAACGCGGCGCCGGGGTCGCCGTAGCCGCGGGTGAGCTCGGCGGCGACCCGGGGCGGGTCCTGCCGGGCGTCGAGGACCGCGGGCCTGCCCCCGATATCGATCCCGACCAGCTCGGCGGCATCCTCGCAAGCGTACGGGTCATCGCCGACGACGACGGCGAGCGGCTCGCCCACGTAGCGCACGGTGTCCCGGGCCAGCACCGGCTGCAGGAAACCGCTCAGGTCGGTGTCGGCGATGGCGAGCCGGACCGGGATGACCAGGTCCCGCGGGAGGTCGCCCGCCGTGACGACGGCGGCGATCCCCGGGACGTTCCTGGCCTCGGTGACGTCGAGGTCGCGGACCTCGCCGTGGGCGGCCGGAGAGCGGACGACCCTGGCCCACAGCTGCCCCGGGGCGCTGAAGTCGTCGCCGAACCGGCCGCGCCCGCGCAGCAGGCGCGGGTCCTCAGCCCGCGGCAGCCGGGTACCGATGACGGTCATTTCCGCCGGGCCCGCGCGGTGGCCACGATGGCCTCGATGATGCCCTGGTAGCCGGTGCACCGGCACAGGTTCGACGCGACGAGCTCGCGGGCCTGCGCCTCCGTCAGCGCGTCCGCGCTAGTCTCGGCCAGGTAGGCCTCGGCGAGCAGGAGGAAACCGGGCGTGCAGAACCCGCACTGCAGGGCGTGATGATCGCTGAACGCCTGCTGCAGGTCGGACAGCTGCTCCCCGTCGGCGAGCCCTTCCACCGTGCGGACCTCGGTGCCGTCGGCCTGCACCCCGAATACAAGGCAGGCGCGGACCGGCTGGCCGTCCATGAGCACGGTGCAGGCGCCGCAGATGCCGTGCTCGCAGCCGAGATGGGTGCCGGTGTAGCCGAGGTCGTGGCGGAGCATGTCAGCCAGCGTCCGGCGGGCCTCGACGGCGAGTTCGTGCTCCCGGCTGTTGACCCTCAGGGAGATCTTGTGCATGCTCACTTCGCTGCCTCCCTCAGGGCTGCCTCAGTCAGGGCTGCCTCAGTCAGGGCTGCCTCGGTCAGGGCGGCGCTCACCTCGTGCGGCAGCACCGGGATGTGGTCGAAGCGCACTCGCGTGCCGGACAGCGCGTCGTTGACGGCGTTGAGGACGGCGGCCGGGGCGCCGATCGTGCCGCCCTCCCCCATGCCCTTGGCACCCGTCTCGCTGAACCGGGAAGGGGTTTCCAGGTGGACGACGTCGACCGGGCACATCTCCGCCGCGGTGGGCGCCAGGTAGTCCATCAAGGTGGCGCTGACCGGCTGGCCCCCGGGGTCGAAGCAGACCCGCTCGAGCAGCGCGGCCGCCATCCCCTGGGTGACGCCGCCGCGTACCTGCCCGTCCACCACTACGGGGTTGATGACCACGCCGCAGTCCTCGACCACCAGGTACCGGTGCAGCCGGATCGCGCAGGTGCCCGGGTCGATCACCACCATGGCCGCGTGGCAGGCGTTGGAGAAGGTGCCGGGCGGATCGAAGGTGGCCCGCGCCTCCAGCCCGTAGCGCAGGTCCTCGCTGACCCGGTGAGCCTGGAAGTGGACCAGCCTGGCCAGCTCGGAGATGGCGATGGCCGCGTTCTCGTCGCCGCGTACCCGGGCGGTTCCGTCGGCCAGCTCGATGTCGGCCGGGCTGGCCTCCAGCTGCCCGGCCGCGATCGCCCGCAACTGCCCGGCCACCGCGGCGGCGGCCCGGCCGGCCGCGCCGCCGCCGATCACCACGGACCGGCTGCCCCAGGTGCCCCAGCCGTAGGAGGCCAGGTCGGTGTCGCCCTGCCGCAGCCGGACCTGGTCCGGGTGAATGCCGAGGCGGTCGGCGACGATCTGGGCGAACGTGGTCTCGTGCCCCTGGCCGTGCCCGCAGGTCCCGGTGGTGACGATGACCTCGCCGGTGGGGTCCATCCGGACCATCGCGGTGTCGTAGCCGGGCGTCATCCGCATCCGGCGCTGAGACATCGTGGGCGTGCCGTAGGCGGTGCGCTCGGAGAAGCACGCGTAACCGATGCCCGCGAGCTGTCCCCGGGCGCGGAGCACCGCTCGTTCGGCGGTCCAGTGCCTGGCCTTCACCTGCTGCTCGGCCAGGTCGAGGGACTCGCGGTAGCTGCCCTCGTCGTAGG
>JAJKHX010000458.1 GCA_021154785.1 Nocardiopsis sp. | reverse complement strand
GGATCCAGCTCAGCGTGAGGGCGAGGTCGGCTTGCGCCACCGCGATCCACGCCTCGATGGACTGACGCACCTGGACGTCCCACGGCGCGCGCCGGTCGACCGCGGCCGCGATCTGCCGGACCATGGCCGCGTTGGCCTCCTGCAGCAGCGCGATGAAGCAGGCCTGCTTGTCCGGGAAGCAGGCGTAGAAGGTCCGGCGCGAGGTCCGCGCGTGCCGGACCACGTCGGCGACGGTCGAGTCGCGGAAGCCCCGTTCGCGGACGGCCGCGGCCATGCCCTCGAGCAGCCGCCGCCGGTAACCGGCGGCAGGCTCCTGGCTCACCTGCGGGGCACTCGCGACCGTCAACCCATCACTCCTTGCGGATCATGTTACTCCCGCGTACTTTTATCTGGTACGCAAGCGTACCGCCGAGCGGTTTTCCGGACAGTGCCCGCAGGAGGACAGATGGCCAGGAAACGCAGGTCTATCGCCGGCCAGCCCGCCATGATCACCGGGGCCGCCTCGGGTATCGGCCGGAGCCTGGCCCGGCTGCTGTCGCGGACGGGCGCGCCGGTGGCCATCGCCGACATCGACGAGGCCGGCCTGAAGGCGACCGCGCAGTCGCTGCCCGGACCGGTCCTGGTCCGGGTACTGGACGTGCGGGACGCCGAGGACCAGCGCCGCTTCGCGGCCGAGGTACGCGAGTGGCTGCCCGCGCTGCCCGGGGCACCGCCGCTGGCCGCGGTGTTCAACAACGCCGGGGTGGCGGTCGCCTCGTCGGTGCTCGACGCCGATCCCGATGACGACGAGTGGCTGCGGCAGATCAACTTCGACGGGGTGGTCAACGGCACCCGCGCCTTCCTGCCGATCCTGGTCGAGCAGGACCTGGGGGTCATCGTCAACACCTCGAGCGTGTTCGGCCTGGTGGGGATGCCCTACCAGAGCGCCTACTGCGCGTCGAAGTTCGCGGTGCGCGGCTTCACCGACTCACTGCGGCAGGAACTGCGCGGCACTGGCGTCCGCGCGGTGACCGTCCACCCGGGCGGCATCAAGACCAGCATCGCCCGCAGCGCGCGGGTGCGCAAGGACCCGACCGGCGCCGGGCGCACCCCCGATCAGATGGCCACCGAGTTCGAGGCGCTGCTGCGGACCACCCCGGCCCAGGCGGCCGCGATCATCTGCCGCGGCATCGACCAGGGCAAGGCCCGCATCCTGGTTGGTCCCGACGCCTACGTCTTCGACACCCTGGCCCGGGTCACCCCCACCCACTACTACGACATCATGGTGCGCCTGGAGCAGCGGCTCCGGCGGAGGCCGGCGTGAACGACCCCGGGTTGACTGAACACCGTGACGTCCTGATCGTGGGGGCGGGGCTTTCCGGCATCGGGGCCGCTCATCACCTGCAGGACGCCTTCCCGGGCCGGACCTACGCCATCCTCGAGTCCCGGGACGCCATCGGCGGCACCTGGGACCTGTTCCGCTACCCGGGCGTGCGGTCGGACTCGGACATGTACACGCTCGGCTACCGGTTCCGGCCGTGGACCGAAGCTCAGGCGATCGCGGACGGCCCGGCCATCCTGAATTACGTCCGCGCTACCGCCGCCGAGGCCGGGATCGACAAGCACATCCGCTTCGGCCACCGGGTGAAGCGGGCTTCCTGGTCAGGAGACGACGCCCGCTGGACCGTCGAGGCCACCGGCCCGGATGGCCAGGCGGTGACGCTGACTTGCGGCTTCCTGCTGCTGTGCAGCGGCTACTACAACTACGACCACGGTTACCAGCCGGAACTCCCCGGCATCGGGAACTTCGGCGGGCAGGTCGTGCACCCGCAGTTCTGGCCGCCGGACCTGGACTACGCGGGCAAGCGGGTGGTGGTGATCGGCAGCGGGGCGACCGCGGTGACGCTGGTCCCGGCCATGGCGCCGACGGCGGCGCACGTGACCATGCTGCAGCGCTCCCCCACCTACGTCCTGGCCATGCCGGCCGAGGACGGCCTGGCCAACCGGCTGCGCAAGCTGCTCGGCACCCGGCGCGGGTACACCGCCACCCGGTGGAAGAACGTCGCGGTGACCACGCTGATCTACCGGCTCAGCCGGCGCCGGCCGGACATGATCCGCGGCTGGATCCGCAAGCTGGCGATCGACCAGCTGCCGGCCGGATACGACGTCGACACCCACTTCAAGCCGGCCTATAACCCGTGGGACCAGCGGCTGTGCCTGGTGCCCGACGGCGACCTGTTCCGGGCCATCAAAGACGGCCGCGCCTCGGTGGCCACCGACCGCATCGCCACCTTCACCGCGGACGGGCTGCGGCTGGAGTCCGGCGCCGAGCTGCCGGCCGACATCGTGGTCACCGCGACCGGCCTGCAGCTGCTCGCCCTGGGCGGCATCGAGCTGGCGGTGGACGGCACGCCGGTCCGGCTGCCCGAGACGATGGCCTACAAGGGCATGATGCTGAGCGGCGTGCCGAACTTCGCGTTCACCATCGGCTACACCAACGCGTCCTGGACGCTGAAGGCGGACCTGGTGAGCGAGTTCGTCTGCCGGCTGCTGAAGCACATGGACGCGCGCGGGTACGACACGTGCGTCCCGGTCAACGACGACCCGGCCGTCACCGAGCAGCCGCTGCTGGACTTCGCGGCCGGCTATGTGCTGCGGTCCATCGACGAGTTCCCGAAGGCCGGGTCGCGGGCACCGTGGCGGCTCGCCCAGAACTACGCCCGCGACGTGGTGACGCTGCGGCTGGGCAAGATCGACGACGGCTCGATGCGCTTCAAGGCCAGCAGGCGGCGGGCGGCGGGGCGGGAACGAGAACCCGTTCGGGATTAAAGTTTTGTCGGCGGGTGACAAACGGGGGCGCGGAATCGTTGCGCGGGCCGCTAGCCGGCTACGGCGGGGCGGCCTTTAATCCGGGTATGCCCTCTTATCGGTTCCGCGCGGCGGCCGTCGTGCTGGCGGCCGGTGCCGCGCTCGCCGCCACCGCGCTGTGCACATCACCGGCCGCCCAGGCGCGGGCGCTGCCGGTCGACTACGACTTCGCGCGGGGCGCGCTGGCCGGCTTCGCTCATCCGCAGACGCCGCCGCCCGGGGCGGACAACGGCTGCCAGCCGTCGGCCGCGCACCCGGAGCCGGTGATCCTGGTGAACGGGACGTTCGCGAACCAGGACGACAACTGGCAGGCCGCCGCGCCGCTGCTGGCCAACCACGGCTACTGCGTCTTCACCTTCAACTACGGCGGGCCGTCGGCTGCTTCGGTCGTGCAGGGCACCGGTGACATCGCCGCGTCCGCGGGGCAGCTGGGGACGTTCGTGACCCAGGTGCTGGCGTCGACGGGCGCGAGCAAGGCGGACCTGGTGGGGCATTCGCAAGGCGGCATGATGCCGCGGTACTACCTGAGATTCCTGGGCGGCGCCGCACACGTGGACAAGCTGGTCGCGCTGGCGCCGAGCAACCACGGCACCACCCTGGGCGGGCTGACCGCCCTGGTCACCGCGCTGGGCCAGGCGGGGCTGGTGAACGGCGCGATCAACGCGCTGTGCACCGCGTGCGGGCAGCAGGAGGCGGGGTCCTCGTTCCTGACTCACCTGAACGCGGGCGGCGAGACGGTGGCCGGGGTGAGCTACACGGTCATCGAGTCCCGGTACGACGAGGTGGTGACGCCGTACACGTCGGCGTTCCTGTCCGGCCCCGGCGTCACGAACATCCTGCTGCAGAACCAGTGTCCGCTGGACCTGACCGACCACCTGGAGATCGCGGCCGACCCGGTGGCGCTGGCCGACGTGCTGAACGCGCTCGACCCGGCCCATCCGGTGCGGGTTCCCTGCCTGAGCGTGCTGCCGGTCACCGGGCCGGTCGGCCCGGTGCCGGCTTTGTAAGTGGCTTCTTCCTAGTCTCGTGACGGGCCGGTGAGGTCCTCGACGGGCTTGACGCCGGCGGTGCCCTTCTTGAGCCGCCAGAGCAGGCCGCCGAAGTACCACAGCGCGGCTAGCACCACGCCGTAGCCGATCACCTTGTCGGCCCCGTGGAACGGCGCGGTGAGTGCCAGCACGAGCATGATCAGCACGGTGTAGGCGAGCACGAAGATGATGACCGGCCAGGCCCACCGGCCGAGGTTGAACGCGCCGGGCAGGCTGTCGGTGGTGCGCCGCTTGGCCGCGTAGGCCACGGTGATCAGGAAGTAGATGATGTAGGGGATGATCGCGGTGGCGCCGACCAGGGTGCCGAACGAGCTGGGCTGCTTGTACCCGTAGAACATCACGGCCAGGTCGATCACGCCGAAGACCAGCAGGGCCACGATCGGGGTCTGGCTGCGTACGTTGATCTTCCTGAGCGAGCCGGAGAACGGCAGCATGTTGTCCCGCGCCATCGAGTAGACCAGCCGGGCCTGGGCCCCCGAGCCGACCACCAGGATCGCGAACATGGAGAAGACCACGAACGCCACGAACACCTTGACCAGCCAGGTCGGCAGCCAGTAGCCGGCGATGGCGAGCAGCGGCAGCGGCGCGGACTCGACCGTCTTGAGGTCGGGGATGGCGATGGTGAAGCCGATCAGCGCGATCATGCCCAGGACGGCGGAGACGCCCACGGCCCACAGCACGCCGCGGGGCACGCTGCGCACCGGGTTGACCGCGTCCTCGGACATGTCGGCGGCCAGCTCGAAGCCGACCAGGGTGAACGCGCCCAGCAGGCCGGCCAGCGCGAAGGCGTACCAGGTCGGGTTGTGGTTGACCGACGTGGTGTTGAACAGGATGCCGGCGCCGTACTTGGTCGGCTTGGCGTGCACGCCCCACAGGATGAGCAGCAGCACGCCGAACAGGACCGTCCCGATGATCTCGGTGAACACCGCGACGTTGTTGACCCGCGCCGCGACCTGGATGCTGATGATGTTGATCACCACCGGCAGCAGCATCAAGATGATCGCTACCGTGAGCACCAGCTGCGGGCTCGGGTTGTCCACGTTGAACTCGCTGAGCAGCAGCGGGGAGGCCACCCCGAGCATGATCGCGCCGCCGCCGACGGCCATGTAGAGCAGCCCGGCGAAGCCGACGAACCAGCCGTAGGTGGGGTTCACCAGCCGGGCGCTCCACTGGTAGGCGTAGCCGGCCAGCGGGATGCGGGTGCCGAGCTCGGCCACCACCAGGGCGATCGCCATGTTGCCGACGCCGACGATGGGCCAGGTCCAGATCGAGGCCGGGCCCCAGTAGGACAGGCCGAACCCGTAGTTCAGGAAAATGCCGGTGGTGATGGAGATGATCGAGAACGCGATCGCGAACATGGAGAAGAACCGCAGCGACCGCCTGAGTTCCGGCTGGTAGCCGGCTCGCTCGAGGACCTCGTCCCCGGAATCCGGTGCCGGGCGGGTCGTGACGGGTCTGCCGGGTTCGGCGGCTGTGCTCGACATGGGGGTCCTCCTACTGGCCGAGGTGCTTGCTGTTACTGGCCGAGGTGCTTGCGGACGGCGGCGAACGCCTGGTCGGTGGCCTCGAGCACCAGGGCGAGGTCAGCTCCGGTCATGGCGGCGGATACGAACCAGTTGTGCCGGGGGTGCAGGTAGGCGCCGCCGCGCAGGGCCTGCGCGGCGAACACGCTGCCGAGCTCGTAGCTGGTGTCGCCGACGAAGGTGAGGTAGGGCATGGCGGGCGGCCCGGTGTAGTTCACGGCCAGGTCCCAGGAATTGGCCTGGTCCACGATCCCGTCGCGCAGCTGGGTGCCCATCCGGTCCATGACCTCGATGGCGTTCTCTTCCTTCAGCGCCTTGACGGTGGCGATGGCGGCGGCCATCGGGACGGCCGCGAACCAGAACGAGCCGGTGACGAAGACGTTCTTGGCGCCGTCGCGGAACCTGTCGTTGCCCAGGACCGCGGCCAGCGCCCGGCCGTTGGCGATCGCTTTGCTCCAGGCCGACAGGTCCGGGTCCACGCCGACCGGCTCCCAGCTCGAGCCCAGGTGCAGCCGGAACCCGCAGCGCACGTCGTCCAGGATCAGCGCGGCTTGCTTGCGGTCGCACAATTGCCGCAAGCCGCGGGCGAAGCCGTGGTCGACCAGTTCGGAGTCGAAGCCGGCGTCGTGCTTGAACGGGCTGACCAGGATGCCGGCCAGGTCGTCGCCGGCCTCGGCGGCGGCCGCCCGCACGCTGTCCAGGTCGTTGTAGGTGTAGCGGATCAGGTTCTCGTGATCGGCCTCGGTGACGCCGGCCGGGCGCGGGGTGCACCACGGCGCGGCGCCGTGGTAGGCGCCCTTGGCGACCAGGATCTTGCTCCGCCCGGTCTGCGCCCGGGCGATCGTGCAGCACATGGTGGTGGCGTCGGTGCCGTTCTTGGCGAAGATGGCCCAGTCGGCGTGGCGCACGGTGCCCACCATCAGCTCGGCCAGGTCCACCATGACCGGGCTGGGACCGTTCTGGCAGTCGCCCTGCTCGTTCTGCACGGCCACGGCGGCCTCCACCGCCGGGTGCCGGTGGCCGAGCACGACCGGGCCGTAGCTGCACATCAGGTCGACGTACTCGTGCCCGTCCACGTCCCAGACCCGCGCGCCGCGGCCGCCCCGCATGAACTGCGGGTAGGCGGCACCCGGGGCGACCTGGTGCCCGTACATCCCGCCCGGGATCACGGCCCGGGCCCGCTCCCGCAGCTGCTGGTCGGTGCTCTTCTGGGGCGTGCTCATTTCATCAGCTCCTTGATCCGGCCGGCCGCGGCCGGCTGTGCGCCGTCGAGGAAGTCCAGGACCTGCGCCAGGCTCTCGATGCCGGCGTCGGAGCCCAGCCCGGTGGCGACCAGGGCGCCGCAGGCGAGGCCGAGCCAGGCCGCGTCGAGCGGGTCGGCGCTGTTCTGGCCGCCCCCGTTCTGGCCGCCCCCGTTGTGGCCGGCCGCCAGCAGGAGGCCGGCGAGCAGGCCGGCGGTGAAGCCGTCGCCGCAGCCGGTGGTGTCCACCACGTCGACCGGCAGGGCGGGCAGCGCCGCCGATCCGCTGGCGCCGCGCCAGGCGACCAGGCAGCCGTCCGCGCCCTGCGTCACGGCCACGCCGTAGGTGCCGAGCGCGAGCACGTCCTCGATGGCGTCGGCGAGGTCGGCCCGGCCGGTGAGGGCGAGGAGCTGGTCGGCGTTCGGCATGAACCAGTCGGTCTGGCCGAGCAGCGGGGCGAGCCGCTCCAGGTCCTGCGGGCGGCCGGGATGCAGGACGTCGACGGCGACGAGGGCGCCCGCGCCTTTGGCTGTTTTCGCCACCTGGGCCAGTTCCTCGCCGGTCATCCCGGCCAGGGCGTCCGGGGCGCCGATGAGGAGGGCGCGGGCGCCGGCCAGGTGCTCCTGGTCGATATCGGCGTACCCGAAGAGCCTGGTCGCGCCGGGTACGTGGAGCGCCGGACGCTCGCCGTTCGGCCTGATCGGGAGGATAGTGGCTGAGGTCTGAACATCTTTTTTCCGAACGAGGCTGGCGGTTTCCACCCCGTGCCGGGCCATTGCCGCCGTGACGATGTCGCCGAGCAGGTCGTCGCCGAGCGCGCCGAGGACCCGGACCCTGGCCCCCAGCTTGGCCAGGTCGACGGCGGGGCCGGCGGCGGTGCCCGCGGCGGTGGCCCGGATCTCGGCCAGCCGGACGCTGCCCTGGCCGGGCGGGATCGTCTCGACCGGCCGGCCCAGCACGTCCAGGATGCAGGCACCTAGGACGGTGATCGCGCCGAGATCCGGGTGCCCGCTGTTCATGGCTGGCGGCGCTCGCCGTAGCGGCGGCGGCGGGACTCGGCGGTGACCTCGTCGAGTTCGGCGGCCGACAGGATCGCGGGCTCGCCGTAGCTCAGCGCCAGCCGGTAGGTGCGGGCCAGCCACTCGAGCAGCAGCGCCCGCTCGTAGGCCTGGGCCAGGTCGCGGCCGTAGGTCACCGCGCCGTGGTTGCGCAGGATGACCGCGCTGCGGCCGTCCAGCGCCCCGGTCGCCGCCTCGGCCAGGCCCGCCGACCCGAACCGCACGTAGGGGGCGACGCGGACCGGGCCGCCGAGCCCGGTGATCGCGTAGTGGATGGCCGGCAGCTCCGGCCGCGAGGCGGACAGCGCCACGACCTCGGGCGAGTGGGTGTGCACGACGGCCCCTGCCTTGGTCGCCGCGTAGATGGCCAGGTGCATCGGGGTCTCCGAGGATGGTGTCTCCGGATTGCCGTCCTCGGGTTCGCCGCCGTCCATACCGACGAGGCAGATGTCCTCCGGCTGCATCTCGGCGTAGCTGACCCCGGACGGGGTGATCGCCACCACGTCGGCCGCGCGCACGCTCATGTTGCCCGCGCTGCCGACGGCCAGTCCGTCGTCGAGCAGGCGAGCGCTGTAGCTGACGAGCTGGCCGCGAACCGCCTGAAGCCCGTCCGAATCGTCGCGGTACACTAATCTGGGATATTAGACGGACGTCCGACAAAAAAACAGGCCCGGTGATCATGCGGGGGTGATCATGCCCAAGATCGTCGACTGGGACGCCCGGCGGGACGAGATCCTCTCCGCCACCTGGCGGGTCATCGCGCGCGACGGCATCGCCCGCGCCACCATCAGGGCCATCGCCCGCGAGGCCGACTGCTCGCGCGGCATCCTGGCGCACTACTTCGACGACAAGGCCGACATCCTCGGCTCGGCGCTGCTGATGTCGCACCGCCGGGTGGTGGCCCGGATGGAAGCCGGGGCGGCCGGGCTGACCGGGCTGGACGCGCTGCGCGTCATCATGCTCGAGGCGCTGCCGCTGGACGAGCAGCGCGACCTCGAGGCGCAGATCGAGATCAGCTTCTGGGGCCGGGCGCTGGGCAACCCGGCGCTGCGCGAGCTGCAGCACGCCGAGTTCGACCGCTTCGCCGAGCGGCTGCGCGGCCACCTGGCCGAGGCCGAGAAGAACAGCGACCTGCGCGACGGAGTGGACATCGCGCTGGCCGCTCACCAGCTGCTCGTCCTGATCGACGGGCTCAGCGCCGAGCGGGTGCTCTACCCGGACCGGGTCGGCCCGGACCGCCAGCAGCAGATGCTCGACGCCCTGCTGGGCAGCCTGCGGGCCTGACCGGCGGGCCGCCCGCGACCGTCCGGGAACGGGGGGTGACCTGGGTCACGTGATCCACGTCACGATATCTCATTGGTCTTGGGACGCTCCATTCAGGCATGCCCGGATGTACCGGGCATGTCACGGGGAATCGGAGAGCTACAAGTGAGTATCAAGAGCAGGCTCGGGCGGGTTGGGATCATTGCCGCGGCTACCGCCGCGATCGGCGTGGGCATGGCGGGGGTGGCGTCAGCGGCACCCGCGGCGCCGGCCGCGCCGGCCGCGATCAACGGCCCGGTCCAGGGCTGCGTCTTCCAGACCGTCAACGGCCATTACCTGACGGCGGTGGGCGCCGGGGGCCGCACCACCGACGTGATTCACAGCGACGCGACGAGGATCGGGTCCTGGGAGAAGTTCACCCTGATCGACTCGGGGACCGGGACGCCGGTCATCCAGTACGGCATCCAGACCGCGAACGGCCACTACCTGACGGCCGTCGGCGGCGGCGGGCGGACCACTGACGTGATCCACTCGGACGCCACCCAGATCCAGGGCTGGGAGCTGCTCACGCTGAACTCCCTCGGAGGCGGCGTGTACGACATCCAGACCGTGGACGGGCACTACCTCACCGCCGTGGGCGGCGGCGGCCGGACCACCGACGTGATCCACTCGGACGCCACCCGGGTGGGCTCGTGGGAGAAGTTCACGGTTTCCTGCGGTCACTGATGACGTGACCGGTCGCTAGCGCATCGGGGCCCTCGCTAGTGATCTGGGCACACCAGTTCGTGCGGCGTCCTACCTGCTATCAGGTAGGACGCCGCAACCGTTGCAGGCTCGTTCTTTCAGGGCGAGGGCGTGGCTGTCAGCTCGGGCTCGGGGTGGTCGCCCCAGCGGCCGGCGCTGGCGATCACCTCGGGGCGGGAGCGCTTGATCATGAAGTACCAGACCAGGCCGATCGCGGCCCAGGCCAGGAAGACGTACGGCAGGATCCACAGCGGCCAGGCCAGCGCGGCGAAGATGTCGTTGGGGATCAACTGCGGGATCCAGCTGACGTAGAAGACGAAGGACATGGTGAGCACGCCCAGGCCGCCCAGGATCGCCGCCAGCCGCCACGATTCGCGGCGGCGGAACAGGAAGTAGGGCGCGGCGATGCAGACCAGGGCGTAGGCCAGCATGAAGCCGTAGGTGGCGAGCGTGCCCATCTCGGAGCTGAGGATCGTGTCGGTGCTGCCGACCGCGATGTAGATGACGGGGATCAGGGTCATCGGGATGGCCACCGCCCAGATGGCGAAGTCCGGGGCCCTGGTCTTCGGCGACGTGTGCGCCAGGGCCTTCGGGGCCAGGCCGTCGTGAGCGAAACTGAGCAGCATCCGCGAGCCCGCGTTGAGGCAGGCCAGTGTGCAGGCGAACATGCTGAAGGTGATGCCGATGGCGATGAAGTGGCTGAGCGGGCCGAGGCCGACCCGGTCGGCGAGCTCGGGCAGCGGCGCGCTGGCCTTGGCGAAGCCGGCCGCGCCGAAGCCCTCCAGCTGCGCGTACGACACGACCAGGTAGAACACGCCGACCGCGGCGCAGCTCCACAAGATCGCGCGCGGCACGCTGCGCTCCGGGTCCTTGGCTTCCTGCCCCAGGGCGCCGGCGCTCTCGAACCCGACGAAGGCGAAGATGGCCAGCACCATGCCGACCACCAGGCCGCCCGGCTTGAAGCCCTTCAGGGTGAGCTGGGCGTGGTCGAAAGTGCTGCCCTGGTGCACGTAGACGGCGATGCACAAGACCAGGATGATCGTCACCGACACGGCTTCGAGGATGAACGCCGCCCGCTGCGAGATCCGGATGTCCAAGACCGACACCAGTGCCGGGGTCAGCCCGCCGACTAGGTACAAGATGGCCCGGACGGCGTGGTTGCCCGGCGGCAGGCCCAGGCCCACCAGGAACTGGTCGCCGTAGATCTCGAAGCCGAGCACGGTCGCGACGCCGGTGAACAGGTAGCCGAGTACCAGGGCCCAGCCGGCCGCGTGGCCCGCGCCCGGGCCGAGGCCCCGGGTCACCCACACGTAGAACGAGCCGGCCGAGTTGATCCGCTTGCCGAACTGGGCCGCGCAGTAGCCGACCAGGAGCATGACCAGCAAGCCGAGGCCGAACGACAGCCACAGCGCGTTGCCGGCCGAGAAGAACACGAACAGCGGGAGCAGCGCCATCGCCGCGCTCGGCGCCATGTTGGCGACCGACTGAGCAAGCACCTCGGGGGTGGACAGCACCTTT
>JAJKHX010000457.1 GCA_021154785.1 Nocardiopsis sp. | reverse complement strand
GCTGAGACTGCTGCCGGCGGCGGCCAGTTACCTGCGCGGCGCGGACGTGGCCGGAGTCGCCGCGGCGCCCGGCCTGCCGGCCGAGCTCACCCGCGGGCAGCGGCGGGCCATGCTGCGCGGTCCGGCCGCTTACATCAGGAGCGTGCGCAGGCAGGCCCGGGCGGAGGCGGGGCGGTGAGCGCGCGCCCGGACGGCGCCGCGGGCGAGGTGCCCGTGCTGATGTACCACAGCATCGCCACCGACGCCACCCGCAAGTTCCGGCGCTTTGCCGTCGACCCGGCCGAGTTCACCGCCCAGATGGAGTTCCTGGCGGCCGCGGGCTACCAGACGATGACCGCCGCCGAGCTGGCCGGCCGCGAGTCCCGCGCCCCGGTGCCGTCGCGGGCGGTGGTGCTCACGTTCGACGACGCGTACACCGACTTCTACAGCGCGGCGCTGCCGGTGCTGCGCGAGCATGGCTTCCGCGCGACCCTGTACGTCCCGACCGGGTACGTGGGCGCGACGACCCGCTTCAACGTGAGCGTCGGCGAGGAAGACCGCCCGGTGCTGTCCTGGCGGGCGCTCGCCGACGTCGCCGCCGAGGGAATCGAGGTAGCGGCGCACAGCCACTCCCACCCGCAGCTGGACCGGGTACCCGTCGCGGTGGCCAGCGAGGAGGTCCGGCGCTGCCGGAGCCTGCTCGAGGACAAGCTCGGGATCGCGGTGGACGGGTTCGCCTACCCGTTCGGCTTCTGGAATCGCGCCGCCCGCGAGACCGTCGCCGCGGCCGGATACCGGTACGCCTGCGCGGTGGCCGAGCTGATGACGGCGCCCGGCGACGACGTGCTCGCGCTGCCCCGGCTGACCGTCAACGCCGGCATCGGCGTCGCCGGGCTCACCCGGCTGCTCGACGTCCGCCCGACTCCGGCCCGACGGCGCGCGGCCGCGGCCAAGCGAGTCGCCTGGCAGGCCGTACGCCGCCTGGTACCTCCGGTGGGCCGGGATCCCCAGGAGGGGCGGCCGGTCACGTGACGGCGGCCGGGGAGCCGACGGGCCGGGAACTGACCGCGCCCCGGGACCGCGAGAGGCAGGCTGACGTCACCGCCAGCCGCTCCCGCCTGCCGGTCAGCGTGGTGGCTGTCAGCGCCGCGTTCGGCGTCCTCGTCGTGGCCGCCGCCTACACGGCGGGCCGCCTGGGCCAGGCCGGCACGTCCTGGGCCGACCGGACGTACTGGGCCGGGCAACTGCTCATCCTGGCCCCGGTGGCGGCCCGCATGCTGAGCCGCCGGTCCCTGTCCGGGAACGAGACCGTGACCCTCGTCGTCGTCCTGACGGTAGCGGAATACCTGGTCAAGGTCTGTTACAGCCCCGCGGCATTCACCTACGCCGACGAGCTCATGCACTGGCGCACGGCGACGGACATCATTCAGACCGGGCACCTGTTCACCCCGAACAACCTGCTGCCGGTCAGCCCGTACTACCCGGGCCTGGAGGAGGTCACCACCGCCCTGGCCGCGGTCACCGGGCTCTCCGTCTACGTCAGCGGGCTGATCGTGGCGGGCATCGCGCACCTGCTCTTCGTCAGCATCCTGTTCGTGCTCTTCCGCTACGTCAGCGGCTCACACCGGGTGGCCGGCGTCGCCCTGCTGCTTTACGCCAGCGAGTCGCTGTTCTCCTCGTTCGACTCCATGTTCGTCTACCAGACGCTGGCGCTGCCCTTCTTCGGGCTCACCGTGCTGGCCACTTACCGGCTCGCCGCACCGCGCGCCACCGGGCACCGGGCGGGCTGGTTCACGGTGGCGGTGCTGTCGGCCGGTGCCACCGTAGTGACTCACCACGTGACCAGCTACCTCCTGGTGGCCACGCTGGAACTCGTCACGCTGGGCGCCCTGCTGGCCCGCGATCGCAGGCTGGCGGCCTGGGCCTCGGTGCTGGCCCTGGTGTCGGCGGCGGCGTTCGGCGCCTGGCTCGTGTTCGTCGCCCCGTCGACCGTGGGCTACCTGGAGCCGGTGATCCAGGGAGCGCTGCAGGCCTTCCGGGGCCTGCTGCCGGGCGGGCACCACCCCGCGCCGTCGCCGGCGTCGGCGGCGAACGGGCCGCTGGAGAACCAGGCGCTGGCGGCGACGGCCGTCCTGATCATGTCGGTACTCGTGCCCGTGGGCTGGTGGCAGGCCTGGCGCCGGTACCGCCACCAGCCGTGGGTGGTGGCGTTCGCGATAGGCGCGGTGAGCTGGTACGTCATCGTCGCGGTCCGGCTGTTCGTCACCAACGGCAGTGAGCTGGCCGGGCGGGCTTCCACGTTCGTGTTCCTGCCCGCCGGGTTCATCGCCGCGCTGGCCGTGATCCGGCTGACCGACAACAGCTTGCGCTGGCTGGTGATCCGGGCCGGACTGAGGCGCGCCCCGCTGGTAATCGCCGGCGCGGTGGCGGCCGCGCTCGCGCTGGTGCTCAACGGGCTGGTCAACGGCTGGCCGCCGTACTGGGAGCGGCTGCCCGGGCCGTACCAGGTCGCCGGGGCCGAACGGTCGGTCGGCCCGGAGCAGATCGCCTCGGCCGGCTGGGCCCTGGCGGTGCTCGGACCCGGCCAGCGGTTCGCCACCGACGAAGGCGACCTGCCGGTGCTGGGCAGCTACGGGGACCAGGACACGGTGGGCGATGACGGCCCGCTCTACACCTCGCCGACGCTGACGCCGGCCGCCGCCCAGCTGATCCGGGCCCAGTCCATCGGGTTCGTGCTGGTCGACCTGAGGCTCAGCGAGATGCTGCCCGCCTCCGGCCAGTACTTTCCCGTCGACCCCGGTCTCGGCACCTACAAGCACCCGCTGCCCCGGGCCGGTCTTGCCAAGTTCAACCGCCTGCCCGGCGTCGCGCGCATCTACGACGCCGGGAACATCGTCGTCTACGACCTGAGGGGAGCTGCCTTCTATGGGTCGTAGCCAGGCGGATGTGGCCGCCACCGCGCTGGTGGCCGTGCTGGCCTGCGTGGCCGCCGCGGCGGGCGCCCCGGGCCCGGTGATGACCGTGCTCGGGGTCGCGCTGTTCGCCGCGCCTGGCTACCTGCTAGGCCAGCTGCTGACCGGCTCGCGGACCGCGGGCCTGGAGCGCGTCGCCGTGATGACCGCGCTGGCGCTGGTCGTACCCATCCTGGGCGGGCTGCTGCTGAACGTCGCCGGGGTACCGCTGCACCGGCCGGGGTGGCTCGGCTTGCTCGCCGGGATGACCCTGGCCGCTGACACGGCGCTCTTCGCCCGCCGCCGGGCGGCCAGGGCCGGGCGGGCCGACCGGACCGCGACGAGGGTGCCCGCGACCGGGATCCAGGCGGTGCCGGCCGGCTCGGCGGTGCCCGGCTCCGGGGTGCCCGGCTCTGGGGTGCCCGGCTCCGCGGTGCCCGGTCTGCCGGCAGCTGACCTGGCCGCGCCCGGCGGGCCGCGGCCGGGCCGGCCTACGACAGGCTGGCACCTGGTGGTTTTCGCCGTCGCCATCGTGGTCGCCGCAGCCGCGGTCGGCCTGGCCGCGACCGGCGCGGCCAGGCAGTCGCAGGCTCACTTCACCCAGCTGTGGCTGTCGCCGCAGCGGCCGGGCGCACACACGCTGAGCATGGGCGTTACCAACGACGAGGGGAGCGCCACGAGCTACCGGCTCGTCCTCCGGCGCGGCGGCCAGGTGATCGGCACCTGGAACCTCACCCTCGGCGACGGCCGGACCTGGCAGCGGCAGGTGCCGTACACCGGTAAGCAGGTCGTGGCGGCTGGGCTGTACCGCCAGCCCGACCTCACGCACCCCTACCGGTACGTGTCGGTCGGCCCCGGCAGCGGGGCGGGCGGGTCATGACGGACATGGCGCGCGGTTCCCCCCGGACGGCGCTGTGGAGGGTGCTGCCAGGGACTCCGCGGGCTGCCGTCCAGGCGGCCTGGCATCAGCATCGCGACCTGCTCAGCAACGCGGGCAGCCTGCTGATGTCCAGCGGGGTGGCGTCCCTGCTCGGCGTGGTCTACTGGGCCGTCGCCACCCGGCTGTTCAGCCAGCGGGCCGTCGGTTACGCCTCGGCCTCGGTGTCGGCCATGACGCTGCTCGGCACGATCGGCATGCTGGGTCTGGGCACCTTGCTGGTCGGTGAGCTTCCCCGCCGCCGCGACCGAGCCGGCCTGGTGGCGGCCGCGCTGCTCAGCTGCGGTTCCGGAGCACTGCTGATCGGGCTGGGCTTCGCGGTCGTGGCCCCGCGGGTCAGCGTCAATTTCGCCGTCATGATCGGCCCCCCGGCCCGTGGCCTGCTGTTCGCGGCCGGGGTGGCGGCGACCGCGGTGGCCCTGGTGTTCGATCAGGCCACCATCGGCCTGATGCGGGGAAGCCTCCAGCTCGGCCGCAACATCGCGTTCGCCGCGGCCAAGGTGGCGGTCCTGCCGGTGACCGCGATCGTCCTGCACGACCAGTTCGGCGCCGGCATCACCTTGTCCTGGGTGGCGGGCCTGGCGTTGTCGCTGGCGCTGGTCGCGGTCCGGCTGAGGCTGGGCGGCGAGCCGGTCCTGCCCCGGCCGGACTGGGGGGTGCTGCGCGGGCTGGGCGGCACCTCGATGGCCCACAACTGGCTGAACCTGGCCATGATGATGCCGTTCTACCTGCTGCCGGTGCTGGTGACGGTGATCGTGTCGCCGACGGCCAATGCCGCGTTCTATATCGCCGTCATGCTGACCACTTTCCTGTTCATCGTCCCGGCGCACCTGGCGACGGTGCTGTTCGCGGTGGTGGCCGCTGATCCCGGTGTTATCGCCAGGAAGCTGCGCTTCGCCTTGCGGGTGTCGTTCCTCATCGGGTTGCCGGGCATGGCCGCGCTGATCGGTGGGGCACACCTGGCGCTGGGGCTGTTCGGGAAGGGCTACACGGTGGCCACGGTGCCGATGTGGCTGGTTACCCTGGGCTATCCGGCGGCGGTCCCGAAGTCCCTCTATATCGCCGTCTGCCGGGCCTCCGGGCAGCTATCCCGGGCGGCCGTCGTGCTCAGCGCCTGTTCCGGCCTGGAGATGGCCGCCGCGGCGGCGGGCGGGATCGCCGGCGGCTTGTACGGGCTGTCGCTGGCGCTGCTGGCCGTGCGGTACGCCGAGGCGCTCGTGACCACTCCGCCGGTGCTCCGGGCGGCCTTCGGCGGCCGGCCGGTCAGGACTGGATGCTGACGGCGAAGGACTCGGTGGCCAGTCCGCGGCCGCCGGCCCAGATCTCGAAGCCGGCCTGGATGTTCAGCAGGTAAGACGTAGCAGCGAGGTAGCCGCGGTGAGCGGCGTCGGCGGCGACGCCGCTCACGTCGAGGTCGCGGACCGACCGGACGGGATGATCCATCACGTAGGCGATCCGCCGCTGGCCGGGCTGACCTGACCAGACCCAGATGGTGAAGGCGTAGCCGCCGATGCTGGCGTGGGCGACGGGAGCGCCGGCCGGGGCGATCTGGCGGCCGCCGCGATGGGCGAGCCAGATCATCAGCTCGCCGCCGTCCGGCGCGCCCGACGTGGCGGGCGTGCGGTTGAACCAGATGTCGTAGGCGACGTCATAGGCGCCATCCGGCGGCTGGCTCGTGACCCAGCTGCTGGTGATCATGCCGGGCGTCAGCTTGCTGACCTGGATGGGCAGCTTGTTACCCGCGGTGCAGACACCCGCGCTGCACCCGCTGTAGATCGACGGGTAGCCGCCGGGATCACCGCTGGCCGGCTGGCTGATCGCCGAGCTCGCCACGGTGAACTGGGCGTGCCCGTCGGTGGTGATGCATTCGGCGGCGGTGGAGTTCCACTCGTCGTTCTGGACGATGTAGGCGCCGCCGTCGACCTTGGTTTCCGGCCACCCGGCCTGGCCGCACAACCGGGCCGCGATCTCCGCGGACGAAGGCTGCGCCGCGCGGGAGGGGGCAGCCGGAGGATCGGCGCCGGCCCGCGGTGGCCCTCCGCACGCGGCGACGCCGCCGAACGCGATGGCGAGCGCGATCGCGGCGGGCCAGCGCCCGCGGCGCGGCGGGCCCGGGCGTTTGCTGGCCACCTGAAAGTGCCCGGCGCCCACCGGGTACTCTTTTCCCGGTGGCCGGGCTGTTTTCCCCGGTGACCGGAGTATTCGCGGAGTCGAACCCATCTCGGTCTGTACAACGTTCGGCCCGTCAAGAGAGTTCGGACTCGAGAGGCAGAATTCGGTGTTTCGGAGGCTTGTCACGATGTCCGCGGTTGTCGTCGGCGCCGCGCTCGTGGCGACCGGGTGCAGCCCGGTCAAGCTGGGTGCCGCAGCGGTCGTCGGCGACCAGCGGATCACGGTCGCGACCCTGAACAACGAGGTCACCAACCTCAGCAGGTACGCCAAGCTCTACCCCGGCATCGTTCAGCTGAACCAGGCCCAGCAGACGCAGCAGACGCTCGCCTGGCTGGTCCGGTTCAAGATCAACGATGCCCTGGCCAAGCAGGCCGGCATCACGGTCTCCACCGCCCAGTCGGACAACGCGCTGAACGAGATCTACAACGCGGCCGCGGCCAGCGCCAGGGCCCAGGGGATCAAGAACGTCAGCCTCGACCTCATCCTGACCGCCAACGGGATCCCGGCGAACTTGCGGACCGAAGTCGGCCGGTACCAGGCCATCGACGACCAGTTCCTGCTGCGGGCCAACGGGGGCAAGGCCCCCGCGACCCAGGCGGAGGAGACGGCCGTCAACGACAAGCTCACCAAGGCCAGGTGCGCGGCCGCCAAGCAGCTGAAGATCCAGGTCAACCCCCAGTACGGCCGGCTGGACTACACCCAGTACTCGATCGTCGCGTCCTCCTCGCAGGTGACCCGGTCCGCGGGGCCGACGCCGACGGCGTCGCCGACCGGAGCGGCGCCGGCTTGCTGATCGTCCTCGCGACCAGCCCGCGGGTGGCGCCCGGGCTGCTCAGCTGGGATGCCTGGCAGGCCCTGAGGTCCGCCGCCGCGGTGCTCGCCCCGGCCGGCCATCCGCAGCTGCCGGCGCTGGACGAGGCCGGGATCGGCTACCGGATCGCGGACCCGGCCGCCCACGCAGACCGGGCGTCCTGGCCGGCGGACGTGGCACGGGTCGCCGCGGGACAGGATGGTATAGCGGTCTGGCTCGCGCCGCCGGGCGACGACCCGCCGGTCCCGCCGGGAGCCCGGCTGCTGCGCGGATCGGCCGACCTGCCCGGCGCGCACCTGCTCGACCTGGTGCAGACCATGGACCGGCTGCGGAGGAAGTGTCCCTGGGATATCCGCCAGACCCATGAGTCACTGGCCCCGTACCTGCTCGAGGAATCCTACGAGGCCCTCGACGCGCTCGAGTCCGGGGATCAGGAGGCCTTCCGCGAGGAACTCGGCGACGTGCTGCTGCAGGTCGCGTTCCACGCGCGGATCGCGGCCGAGCGCGAGGACGGCACCGGGTACACGATCGATGACGTGGCCGACGGGATCGTCGCCAAGCTGGTGCGGCGGCACCCGCACGTATTCGCGGACGTATCCGTTTCCGGTGCCGACGAGGTCACGCGCAACTGGGACGAGATCAAGAAGGAAGAGAAAAAGCTCAAGGCCGAACGGGCGGGCCGCAGCGCCGTCCCCGAGGTTCCTTCCGCCCTGGACGGGGTGCCGTTCGGGCAGCCCGCCCTGTCGCTCGCCGCGCAGCTGCAGCGGCGCGCCGAACGGGCCGGCGTGCCAGTGGATCTCACCCCCGCTGACCGGGACGCCGGCCGGGAGGACATCGGCGGCGAGCTGTTCCGGCTGGTCGCGAAGGCTCGCGCCGCAGGCCTCGACCCCGAGCTGGAACTGCGCGTGACCGCGCGTCGTTACCGTGACCAGGTGACCGCCTGGGAACGGGTGGGGCAGGCCGGCGCGGAGTGAGCCGGTGAACTGAACTCACCGGCTTGGCCGCAATCGAACAAACTTTCCCTGGATAATTGGATTCTGATCGGCTATGCCGTCGCGAGGATGGCCGGTTAGCGTTGTTATTCACAGTGAGTTACCAGGCGAGGTGGCTGGTTACCGTGATCCGGGTGTCCGCCGAAGCGGGTCTCCGGTGTAGAGGCAGGCGCTCCTCCCTGGTCATGACCGGTGAGCGTGATCACAAGCGCACCGGGCGGTGCCTGGCCGAGAGCTGGCCCGTCGGGCCGCCGGGACGGCGGGCGCCGTAGCGCCCTGGGTGCTCTGCGGGTGCATCTCGGTTGCTACTTGAGACTTTGTTCGGTTTATGGTGATTTCGTCATACTTCGCAATGTAAGTTTACTCTTGGGTACTGACGTCCATTGTTACGTTAAGTCACTATCTATACGCGTAAACCAGGGCAGTAGACTACGCGTCCCACTTACGTAGTGGAGCGCAGTTACGCAGTGGGAACTCAGACGACGCGAGCTGAGTGGGAGCGGGCAGTGCCAGGCGGTATCCGGCGCTGCCCTTTGGGGGGGTCGGAGCGATGTTTGGTGTTGCCGCAACAGAGGGCCGGCTGGAACGCCGGCCAGCCCGGCGGCTTTCCAGCTGGACTAGGGAGTACCTGCGTTATGTAGCACTCGTTGACCTCGGC
>JAJKHX010000456.1 GCA_021154785.1 Nocardiopsis sp. | reverse complement strand
GGCCGGGAGCGGTCCTGAAGCCGGCTCAATGCTCCATCGTGCCGGCTGGGAAGGCGCGTTAGCCGGGCGAGGAGGGAGTTATCCGGGCGAGGACGCGCACTATGGGTCGGCGGGGCGTGTTAGGCGCCGGCGAGGAACTGGGTGAGCAGGGTGGTGAACGCGTCGGGGGTTCCAGGTGGGGGGCGTGGCCCGCGCCGGGGATGAGCTGGATCTCGCCGCGCCACAGGGTGGGGATGCTCAGCGTGCGCAGATAATCGAGGTTGATGAGCTGCTCCCCCTCGCCATGCAGGATCGCCAGCGGCCGGCCCAGGGTGCTGGTGATGGCGATCTCGTCGGCGTAGCGGCCCTCGGCCAGGCTGGCGCCCAGGCCGGCCCGGGCCGCGCCGTCGGTCCGCAGCACGTCCGCGACGATCTCACCAAGATCGAGGGCCGAACGAGGTGCGGTGAACGCCTCGGCGTACGCGCGTGCCTCCTCGTCGGAGACGCTCGGGTTGAAGGTGGTGGCCATGGCCGGGTTCGGCAGGAACGCCTCGCTCATCTGGTCCGCGCTGGCGATCGGCGGCGTGCCGAAGATGACGAACCCGGGTGCCGCGGGCATGGCGGGAGCGGCTTCCAGGGCGATGTGGCCGCCCAGGCTCCAGCCGACCACGACCGCGTCGGTCGCCTGGGTGGCGGCGGCGGAGCTGGTGAGCACCTTCGCGTAGCCGGGCAGGGAGTAGTCCGCTGCGTTGGCGGCCTCGGCCGAGTTCCCGTGGCCCGGGAGGTCGAAGGCGAGGCAGCGGAAGCGCTGCCCGAACGGGCTGCTGAGTATCCCGTTCCAGGTGCTGGAAGAGCAGGAGTTCCCGTGCACGAAGATCACGGGCCTGCCCTGGCCTTCACTCTGCCTGAACGCGAGCTGCTGCCCATCCACGGTGATCCGCTTTTCGTCCACTGCCTGGTCCCTTCCGCGCCGAGAGGCTCACGATACAGCTAGGGTGCAGGCATGCCGCAGGTTCCGAGCTGGTGGCGCTCGGGCATGCCCGGGCTTCGGGGGCGCGCGAGCTCGCCGCGATCGTGGCGGTCGGGAACTGCGGGCGGGGGCCGGTGGGGCCGTGCGGGCGCGACCGGCAGATCCTGTTCGACTACCATCCCGGGATCCGGGTCATCCTGCCGACGCCGGACGGGGTCCGGAGCGTGAAGATCTCTGACCTGATGCCGCTCGGGGCGGTCTGGACGCCGGAGGAGGGGACTCAGGACTTCGACCCGTCTCTCTTCTCGGACGGCTAGGTTCGCCGAGGGCGGCGGAGCCGGGCTCGTTACAGGTCGACGGCGGTGCCGGGGTCGAGGCGGGAGACGGGGGCCTGGGTGGGGGCGGCGGCGACGGACAGCATCCGGGTGAACAGGGCCAGGCCAGCCTCGTTGAGGATGGCGTCGTGGATGGCGTAGCCGCGGGCGGGGGCGACGGCGCGGAAGTAGTCGATCATGTCGCCGGCCTTCAGCCAGGGGGCGCTGATCGGGACCAGCAGCGTGCCGACCGGGTCCTCGGGGATGGTGAACGAGTCGCCGGGGTGGAATAGCTCGCCGTCGACCAGGAAGCCGGTGTTCACCACGAGCGGGATGTCCTGATGGATGAGCGCGTGGTCCACCCCGTAGACGTGCACGTCGAAGCCGGCCACCGCGAGCGCGTCGCCGTGCTTGACCTCGTGCACCCGGTCGCCGAACTCGGCGAACTGCGCGCAGATGGCCTGGTTGGCCCACAGGGTCAGGCCGGGGTCGCTGGACAGCGCGGCGCGGATCGCGTCGTCGTCGAGGTGGTCCGGGTGCTCGTGAGTGACCAGGACGGCGGCGGCCCCGTCCAGGGCCGCGGCCGCGTCGCTGAACGTGCCCGGGTCGATGACCAGGGCGGCGCCGTCCTTCTCGAGCCGGACGCACGAATGACCGAGTTTGGTGAATCGCATCACGGGGCTCACGATACCGCTGGCCTGGGTACGATCGTGATCGGGTCGAGACGCTTATGTGGTGTAGTGGGCCATTATGAGGATGATCATGGCGACCTGCGCGGGACTGGCATTGCCCTTGCTGGGGCTCGCGGTCCCGGCCAGCGCGGCGGTTTCAGCCAGCACGGCGGGCGGCGGCAGCTGCTCGGCCGGGGCCCGCACCCTGTCGCCGCCGGGCTCGCATGTGTACTCCGAGACCGGTAACGGCGGCTACACCAGCCAGCACACGCTGGTGCACCTGGTGTACAACGCCAAGGCCAACAAGTTCCTGACGGGTAACCGGGTCGAGCTCACCGACCGGGCCACGCAGTGCCTGACCAGCTTCAGCCTCGACTTCGAGCGGCACTCCATCAACACCACCGCCGGGCCGGACATGACGGTCAACTCGGTCAGCGTCAACGGCCGGCCAGCCAGGTTCAAGTTCGTCCAGCCGACCTACGCGGGTGACCCGAACGGGCAGGACGACCCGAGCCCGGCCGCCCACGAGGCGTCGCAGAACAACCCGGTCGGCGGCCCGTCTGACAACCCGCTGCCGCCCGCCTGCGCCCCGCAGCTGCCGAATACCGACGCCGCGCCGGACTCGCTCGACGGCACCCAGTGCCCGGCCAACAAGCTCGTGATCACGCCGTCGGCGCCGATCAGGAACGGCGCGACGTTCACCGTGACGGTCCGGTACACCGGCCGGCCCGGCGTGCACCAGGACGGGGACGGCACCACCGAGGGCTGGTTCCGGGCCCCCGACGGCGGCTTCGTGACCACCGAGCCGGTCGGCTCGGAAGACTGGATGCCGCTCAACGACTACCCGACGGCCAAGCCCACGTACGACTTCTCCGACACGGTGACCGCGGGCAAGACCGTGATCGCCAACGGCAAGCTGGTCTCGGTGCGGCACAACGGGGCCAGCAAGCAGTTCCCCGGCGGTTCGGTCACCTGGAACTGGCACGCCGGCATGCCGATCGCCAGCTACCTGGTCGAGGACAGCGTCGGTAACTTCAGCCTGACTTCCCGGGTCGTCAACGGCATCCGGTTCTACCAGGCCCAGGACACCGCGATCAGCGCGAAGCAGCAGAAGAAGAACCTGGCCATCATGAACATGCAGCCGGACATCACGGCGTTCGAGAGCCAGTTCAACGGGGCCTTCCCGTTCCGCTCGGACGGGATCGTGATCGGCACGCCCGACGCCTCCTTCGAGGAGGAGATGGAAGGCATGATCACCTTCGCGGGCGGTGAGATCGACACCGACACCCTGTACCACGAGAACATGCACCAGTGGTGGGGGGATAACGTTAGCGAGTCCTGCTACCGCTACACCTTCTACAAGGAAGGCATGGCCACCCTGGGCGAGTTCCTGTACCAGGCGCGGCTGGCCGAGAACGCCGCCGGAGGCCCGTCCACGGCCAAGGGCAAGGCCGCCTTCCAGGCCAGCCTGGTCAAGCAGTTCAACAAGACCTACGCCAGCGCCAAGGGCTTCTGGACCGGCGCGCCGTCCAACCCGACGCCGTACACCCTGTTCGACGGTTCGTCGACCTACGACCGGCCCGGTATCACCTACATCGCGCTGCGCCAGATCCTCGGGCCGGCGCGGTTCGACGGGGCCCTGCGGGACCTCCAGCGCCGGTACGGCGGCGGCCACATCAACGAGGCACAGCTGGAAGCGGTCTTCCGCCAGTGGCTGCCGGTGCACAGTAGCGCCTGCCAGCAGCGGCTGGGCCAGTTCTTCACCCAGTGGTTCGACACCGCCTACCCGTCGGGCGGCGGGGCGAACCGGCCCATGATTACCGGTCCGGGGCTGGCCGGGCCCGGCTTTTACAGCGGGGCGTGTGCGGCCTGAGCGGGCTCGCCTGCTTTGAAGGGGTGCAGTTCACCCATGAGCGGTTACGACCGTATCCCCGGAGTGCCGAACCTGGCCACGTAATGCCAGACCCGTTTTGGATGCTGGTCGTTATACCGGCCGGTGCGGGAGGCGTGGCCGATAACGCCCGGATCGAGAGCGCCGGCTGCGGCCTGGACCGGGGTGTCGCGGTAGCAGGGGTCGAGCAGGTCCGTGTCGTCTTTTTCAGCCAGCGCTATCGGCGTCGACAGCCGCGGCGCGACGCCGAAATGGCGGGGCTCGAGCGCGCTGTCCGGGTAGCAGAACGTGGCCCGGGGCAGGGTGTGCGCGGCCAGGCGCAGGTGGGCCGAGCCGAAGCGGGGTGAGTCGCCCGCCCGCCGCTGGTGGAAGTCACCCGCCAGGACTGATCGGCCGGCTCGCCGGTGGCCAGCCTCGTCACGTGGGCGATGGCTTGCGCGCTAGCGTGAGCGGGTGTCTGGATCCGGCGGGTGGGAGCAGTGGGAGTGGGATAGTCCCTGTTTGCCGGGGCGGCCTCGTACTACGAGGCGGACCGCCTTCCTTACGCACCGGGGCTGGCCGATGCGCTCGCGGGTGACCTGGGCCTGGATGGCCGGGGGCGGCTGCTCGACGTCGGCTGCGGCCCCGGGACCATCGCGCGGCGCCTCGCGCCGCTGTTCGAGGCGGTGGTGGGCTTGGACCCTGATCCCGGGATGCTGGCCGAGGCGGCGCGGCTCGCCGCTGCTGCGGGCATCGTGCAGGCGACCTGGGTGCGGGCCCTGGCCGAGGCGCTTCCGGCGGGACTGGGGGTCTTCCGGGTCATTACGTTCGGGGCTTCCTTTCACTGGATGGACCGGCCGCGGGTGGCAAGCGCGGTACGCACGATGCTCACGCCGGGTGGCGCCGTGGTCCAGGTGGACGCGCCCGGTTACCGGGCTGACGCTCTCCTGAAGGAAACGGGGCACGGCCGCCTGCGATACCCGCCGCCGCCCGACGAGGCGATGGAGTCTTTGCGGCGTCGTTATTTAGGGCCTGATCGCCGCGCAGGTCAGGGCATCAGGAACACCTCCCCTGGCGGCGAGGACGACGTCTTCCAGGCGGCTGGCTTCCTGCCCGCGCGGATTGTCGTCGTCCCGGACGGCCGGGAGGTCGAGCTCAGCGTCGACCAGGTCGTCGCCGGGCGCTTCTCGAACTCGGGGACCGCGCCTCACCTCTTCGGGGATCGTGTCGGCGAGTTCGAACGCGACCTCCGTTCGCTGATCGCCGACGCGTCTGCGGCGGGCCGGTTCTCGGTGCGGCTGCCGGACAACATCCTGCGCTTCTGGCGGCCCGCCTGAGCTGTTCGGGAAGACTTGG
>JAJKHX010000455.1 GCA_021154785.1 Nocardiopsis sp. | reverse complement strand
CGCGGGCCCGGCCACGCCGCCGACCCCGGCCGCGGCGACCGAACCGCCTAGGGCCGGCGGACCGCCGGCCGCGGCGCCGGCCAGCCAGCACAGGCCCGCCGTCCACACCATGCCGTACCCGGCCCCGAACGCCAGCCGGGCCGCCAGCAGGGCCGGGAAGCCACCGGCCAGCGCCTGCGCCGCGGTGGCGACCGCCATCACCAGGCCCGCCGCCAGGGTGATCCGGCGGGGACCGAACCGGTCGGACAGCGTCCCGGCCGGCACGGACACGACCAGGGTGGCGAGCCCGGTCGCGCCGAGCACCATCCCCTGCTCGAAGCCGGACAGGCCGAACCGGTGCGCGTACACCGGCATGACCGGGACCAGCGCGAACTGGACGGCCGCGCTTACCAGGATGAGGGCGCCGATCGACAGGCGGAACACCCTGCCTCCCGCACCGCTCCTGGTTGCCTGCAGCACAGCATCCTCCCCTTCACCTCCGATTACACGGACATCGGCCAGTTTAATGTGAGAGAAGTTGAAGCTAAAGTGAAGGAATGTCGCAGGTACGATCTATAAATACGATCAAAGGCGGTCTCGGCCTACGCGAGCTCCAGGCAGTCCTGGCCGTCGCCGAACTCGGATCGTTCCGCCGCGCCGCTGCCGCGCTCGGGTATACCCAGTCCGCGCTGTCGCACCAGGTCTCGGCGCTGGAGGCAGCCCTGGGACAGTCGCTGTTCGACCGCCCGGGCGGCCGGGCGCAGGTGCGCCTGACCCCCGCGGGCGAGGCGGTCTGCCGCCGGGCCCGGCGGGTGCTCAGCGAGGTCGAGGCGGTCGCCGCCGACGCCGAGCAGGCGGCCCGCGGGGAGAGCGTGCGGGTGCGGATCGGCGTCACCCAGACCTCGGCCGCCGAGATCATGCCCGCGGCCCTGCGGGCCTTCCGGGACGACTATCCCGGCGTCGAGGTGGTGCTCGTGGCGGCCGACGAACCGGAGGACTCGAGGGACGCCCTGCGCCGGGGTGAGCTCGACCTGGCGTTTTCCTACAACTCGGAGACCGACGAGTACATCGAGGCCATCCGCGTGGTGGACGACCCCTGGGTGATCCTGACCCGCCGCGACAGCGGGATCGCGGGCCTGGACGACCCCGGGTTCGAGGCGCTCGAGGGGCAGGACCTGGTGGCCTGGACCCGCCGGTGGCGCGGGCAGGTGGACCTCGAGGACACCTGGGCCCGGCGCGGCATCACGCCCCGGATCGTCTACCGCACCGACGACAACCTCGCCCTGCAGCGGCTGGTGGCGGCCGGGCTCGGCCATGCCTGCATCGGGCGGGTGGTCGCCAGCGGGGCTGTCGACCCGTCGCTGACCTGGCTGGAGCCGCACGAGGCACCGCCCACGCGGACGATCGCGCTGTGCTACGCCCGGCACCGGCCGATGACCGCCACGGCCCGCACGCTGATCACGGCCATCCGCGCCCAGTCCGCCTAGCTACGGGTCAGGTCGATGAGCATGCGCTGGTGCGGGATGCCCGCGTAGTCGACCAGGCTCCCGTCCGGCCGCCAGCCCAGCCAGCGGAAGAACGCGACGTTGGCGGGCTGGATGAAGGCCTCCATCTCCTGGCCGCCGAGCAGCGCGGCCGAACGGACCGCGAACCGCACCAGCGGCGCGCCCAGGCCGAGATGGCGGCAGCTGGCCAGCACGGCCAGCCGGTCGCCCTTCCAGCGTCCCGGCCCCGGCACCGGGTACAGCCGAACCGTCCCGCAGATGGCCTGGTCCGCCCGGCCGATGACGTGAATCGTCGCCGGGTCGTCGTCGTGGGCGTCGGCGTCGCCGGCGGCCCCGCCGTCCGGGCCGCCGAACAATCCCTGCTCCACCACGAAGACCTGGCGCCGGATCGCGAAGTGCGCGCGCCGCTCGGCCTCGGTCACCGCGGCGTCGCAGGCCAGCACGGGCGCGGCCGCGAGCACGGGCCTGGCCCCGCCCGCGGCCGCGGGTACAGCCGCAGCCGCGGGCACGGCCCCGGGCTCGGTCGCGGCCCGGGGGGAGCGCCCCGGCCGGCTAGCCGTGGCTGACGAGCGGGAGGAAGGTCCGGCCATCCGCGTCGCTTTTCTCCTCGAGCAGGCTCATCCCTGAGCAGGCCTGGCAGCGGGCGCAGCCGGCCGCCGCCGTGTGGGCGCCGATGCCCCGCTCCCGCAGGTAGGGCACGACCCGGCGGTAGATGGTCTCGCAGTACTCGGGCGAGGGCGCGGGCAGTTCCTCCATCAGGCTGCCCACGGTGGGGCGCAGCGGGACCACGAACGGGTAGACCCCGATGTCGATGGCGCGGCGGCAGCCCGCCACGATCAGGTCCGGGTCCTCCCCCATGCCGAGGATCACGTACGTGGACACCTGGCCCGCGCCGAACGCCGCCACCGCGCGCTCCCAGGCCCGGAAGTAACCCTCGATGCCGGTGCGCGCCTTGGCCGGCGCGACCCGGGCGAGCACCGCTGGGTCGAAGCTCTCCACGTGGATGCCGACCGAGGCGATCCCCATATCGGCCACCCGGTCGATGACGGCAGGGTCCCGGGGCGGCTCGAACTGCACCTCGACCGGCAGGCCGGAGGCCTCGCGGACCGCCTGGCCGCAGCGCCCGACGTAGAGCGCGCCCTTGTCCGGGGTGGCGGTCGTCCCGGTGGTGAGGGTGGCGTCGACCGCGCCATCCAGGTCGCGGGCGGCGACGGCGACCTCGGCCAGCATCTCCGGGGTCTTCCGGGCAATCGTGCGCCCGTTCGCGAGCGTGACCCCGATCCCGCAGAACGTGCACTGATCCGCGTTACCCCAGTACGCGCACGTCTGATTGACCGTGCTGGCTACCGAGTCCAGGTGCAGCAGCGCGATCTGCCAGTACGGGACGCCGGCGGCCGTGGCCAGGTCGTAGTACCGGGGGCGCCGGGCCGGCTGGGCCGAGGCCAGCCGCTCGCCGTCCCGGTAGACGGCCCAGCCCTCGTCCTCCGCCCGCAGCACGTAGGGCGAGGTCCGCGCGTAGTCCGCGCCGGTCGGCACGGTCGCGGCGAAGCCGTCGATCCAGAGCATGCCGGCGTCGGCGGGCCCGGCCCCGCCCTGGCGTGACTCGAGCGGCACCTCGACCCGCAGGCCGCGGCCCTGGAGCTCGGTGATGAGATGCGCCAGCCGGTCATCTGCGCGTAGCCGGCCGGCCGGGGAGTTGTCCATCGCCCTCCTTCGCTGCCTACGTTCCCTACGTGATCCGATACGTACGTTTATCATCCTGGATAAACCTGCTGGCTACGTCAAGGCAACCTCGGCGATAGGCCGCGGTAATTAACACGGCCTTCATACCGCCGCAACAGCCCCGGGAGCCGGTTCAGGCGGTGCTGCCGCGCACTTGCCTCAGGGCCGCGTCCAGTTCCCCGGGATCGAGGTAGGTTCCGATCTCGTCGCCGATGCTCAGCGCACCGGAGGCAACGTCCAGCTGCCCGGCGTCCAGCCGGTAGACGGCCCGGCTCAGCGTCTCGTCCGGGCCGATCGAGACGATCACGGCCCGCCCGCCGCCTACCTCGGCCTCGACGCGCTGGTAGGGCACGTAGGGCGCGCGATCCGGCGATCCGCTCTCCTCCACGACCACCCAGGCCAGGCCCTCCTGGCGGCCCCGGTCCAGGGCGGCCAGCCGTCGCCGGACGGTGATCAGCGCCACGAGCTCGCGGTACCGCATGGCGCAGGCGGCCGCCGCGATCACCGCGTCCCGGACCCCGGGAACCGCCGCGGCCGGGCCTTCCGCTAGGTCCGCGACCAGGGCAGCGCCCCGTTCCTGAGCCGCGAGCAGCGCGGCCAGGTCCGGGCAGGTCTCGCGCAGCCGCTCGAGCAGGCGCCGGACCAGCCCGAGAGCCAGCTCGTAGACTTCCGGCTGCGCCATCACCAGCGGGAAGAGCCTGGCCTCGGCCTCGTCCCAGGATCGCAGCACGGACGGCGGCACCTGAAGCTCAGCCGGCGTCTCAGCTGACGGCTCGCCGGGCGGCACATCCGGCCACTCACCGGGACCAGCCATTGCACCCCTCACACCCGCGTGTTTACTATTATGAACGATTCATCACCTATGCGACTTGCTACTGTACCTCGCTGTGAGCAGGATTCCATGACCAAGATCGCGGTTGTCGCCCTGGGCGGCAATGCCCTGACCCGGGCGGGCCAGGCTGGTACCTATGACGAGATGACGGCCAACGCCGCAGCTATGGCCACGGCGGTCAGCGACGTGCTCGACGCCGGCTGGCGGGTCGTGATCGTCCACGGCAACGGGCCGCAGGTCGGCAACCTGGCGCTGCAGCAGGAGGCCGCGCTGCGCCACGAGGCATCCGCCATGGTGCCCGTGCAGCCGCTGGCGGTTCTCGGCGCGATGACCCAGGGCCTGCTGGGCAGCCTGCTGGCCCGGTCGATCGACTTGCTGCGCGGCCGGGGCACCGCGGCCGCGCTGGTCACCCACGTGATCGTCGACCCGGCCGATCCCGCGTTCGGCGTGCCGTCCAAGCCGATAGGGCCGTTCTTCGAGCCCGCCGAGGCGCAGCGACTGGCCCGCCGGGGCGGCTGGGTGGTCCAGCCCGACTCCGGACGCGGCTACCGGCGGGTCGTCGCCTCCCCGCATCCGGCCGGCGTGATCGAGATCGACGCGCTGCGCGCGCTGGTCGACGCCGGTCACCTGGTCATCGCCGCGGGCGGCGGCGGTATCCCGGTCCTGGCCGCGGACACCTGCCGTCCGGTTGACGCGGTCATCGACAAGGACCGTGCCGCCTGCCTCATCGCCGGGCAGCTCGGCGCTCAGGCCCTGCTGCTGGTCACCGCGGTGGACCGGGTGATGCTCGACTACGGCACGCCGCAGCAGTCGAGCCTGGGCACGATCACGGCCGGCGAGGCCGCCCGGCACCTGGCGGAAGGGCAGTTCCCGCCGGGCAGCATGGGCCCCAAGATCGAGGCGGCGCTGCGCTTCCTCGACGAGGGCGGTGAGCTCGCGGTGGTCACGTCGCCCGCCCTGCTGGCGGCCACCCTGGGCGGCCGCGGGGAGCCGGCCGGCACGCGCATCGAGCGGGTCGGCGCGCCGGCCCGCACCGAGCCCGCCAGCCCGGCGCCCGTCACCCCGGCGCCCGTCACCCCGGCGCCCGTCACCCCGGCACCTGTCACCTCAGCGCCCGTCACTCCAGCGCCTGTCACCCGGGCCGTCACCCAGACCGGGCCGGCCCGGTGACGGTCAGCCAGATCGTGGCGTTCCCCGGCGCCTACCGCGATTCGCTGCTGCTGCTCGGCGCGACCCGGGCCATGCAGGACAGCGAGGACGTGAGCTGGGCCAGCGCGGCGATGGCGACCCCGGCGGTAGTGGCCGACCTGACCGGCCGCGGCTTCGAACCCGGCAGCCTGGCCGGCGCCGACGCCAACGCCCTGGTGCTCGCGGTGGAGGCGGCCGGCGACCCGGCCGCCCAGCAGGCCCTGGACCGGGGCCGGACGCTGCTGTTCGACGGGGCCGGCCGGGACGGCGAGGACTCCGGCCCGGCGCGGGACCGGCCGGATCCGCGTACGGTCGGCGAGGCGGCTCGGCTGCTGCCCGCGGCCAACGTGGCGGTGGTCTCCGTTCCCGGTCAGTACGCCGCCCTGGCCGCCCACTCCGCCCTGACCGCGGGCCTGCACGTCCTGCTGTTCAGCGACAACGTGACGCTGGAAGACGAGGTGGCGCTGAAGCGGCGGGCCAGCCGGCTCGGCCGCCTGGTGATGGGTCCCGGGGCGGGCACCGCCATGCTCGGCGGGGTCGGCCTCGGCTTCGCCAACGCGGTCGGCCGCGGGCCGGTCGGCGTGGTCGCCGCCGCCGGGACCGGCGCGCAGGAGGTCATGACCCTGCTGGACCAGTGGGGCATCGGGGTATCCCAGGTGATCGGCGTCGGCGGCCGGGACCTGTCGGCCGGCGTCGGCGGGCTGATGGCGCGGGACGCCGTCCGGGCCCTGGACGCCGATCCCGCCACCGAGGTCATCCTGCTGGTTTCCAAGCCGCCGGACGAGAACGTGGCCCGGACGGTGATCGGCGCCAGCCGGGACACTCCCGTTGTCGCGGCCTGCGTGGGGATGTCCGCCCCGGACGGACGGCTGGCGGGCGCCCCGCTGGCCGCCACCCTCGAGGGCGGCGCGCTCAAGGTCGCGGAGATCCTCGGCCGGCCGGTGCCGGACCTGAGCGGGGTGCCCAGCGCCCGGGCCGAGGTCGCGATCCGGTGGCCCCGCGCTAGTCAGGCCGACACGGGCCAGGTCGGCCCGGGACGGAGCGCGGTGCGCGGGTTCTTCACCGGCGGGACGCTGTGCTACGAAGCTCAGGTGATCCTCACCGAATCGCTCGGCCCGGTCTACTCCAACATTCCGCTGCGCCCCGAACTGGCCCTGTCGGAGCTGGGCTCGCCTGGGCCGGCCGGCCCGCACATCTGCCTGGACCTCGGCGAGGAGGAGTACACCCAGGGTCGGCCGCACCCGATGATCGACCCCGCCGCACGCCGGGAGATCATGCAGGAGCAGGCGTTCGGCCCGGATGTCGCGGCGGTGCTGCTCGACGTGGTCATCGGCTACGGCTCGCACCCCGATCCGGCCGGCGAGATCGCCGGGACTTGCGCCGGCATCGTGGCCGGCGGGGCCGCGGTGGTCGGCTACGTGCTGGGCGCGCACGACGACCGGCAGGGCCTGGCCCGGCAGCGGGAAACCCTGGCCGAGGCCGGCGTGATCGTCACCGCCAGCGCCGCGCAGGCCGCGCGGGTCGCGGCCATGATCGCGGGGCGTCCGTGACGGCCGGCCGGGAAGTCGCCGGCCAGGCACCGGTCGCCCTGGTGACCTACTCGGTCAAGCCGCGCGGCGGGGTGGTCCACACCCTGGCCCTGGCCGAGACCCTGCACGCGGCCGGGTACCCGGTCCGGGTTATCGCGCTCGGCGATCCCGCTGCGCGCTTCTTCCGGCCGGTCCCGGCGCCGTCCGCGATCATCGAGGCGCCGCCCAGCCTCCCGACGCTCGAGGAGCGCGTGTTCGCCAACGTGGACGCGCTGGCCGCCGGGCTGGGTCCGCTGGCCGCCGAGTACTCCGTACTGCACACCCAGGACTGCATCTCGGCCCGGGCCGCCTGCCGCGTCCGCGACGCTAGCACCGCTCCCCCGGTGGTCATCAGGACCGTCCACCACGTCGACGACTTCACCAGCCCGTCGCTCATCGACTGCCAGCGTCAGGCCATCCTCGAGCCGGACCGGATCCTGGTGGTCAGCGAGCGCTGGCGGGAGATCCTGGCCGAGGAGTACCGCACCGGTGCCGAGGTGGTGCACAACGGGGTCGACGTGGCCCGGTTCGCCGCGGCCGACCCGGCTCTGGCCACCGCGCTGCGGCAGCGGGCCGGCGCCGCGGCCCGGCCGCTGATCTTGTCGGTGGGCGGGATCGAGCCGCGCAAGGGCAGCGATACCCTCATGGCCGCCGTCGCGGAACTGCGCCGCTCCGGGCGACGGCCGGTGCTGGCGGTCGTGGGCGGTCACTCGTTCCAGGACTACCGCGAGTACCGGGACCGGGTCCTGTCATCGCTCCCGGACCTGGGCCTGAGCCTCGACGACGACGTGGTGCTGCTGGGCACCGTCCCGGACGCCGAACTCCCCGGCTGGTACGCCGCGGCCGACGTGCTCGCCTTCCCCTCCACCAAGGAGGGCTGGGGCCTGGCGGTGCTCGAGGCAATGAGCGCCGGGCTGCCGGTGGTCGCCTCCGACCTGCCGGTCTTCCGCGAGTACCTGCGGCCGGGCCGGGACGCCCTGATGGTGCCGGTGGACGACTCCCGGGCGCTGGCTACAGCGCTGGCATCGGTGCTGGGCGACCACGCGCTGGCCGACCGGCTGCGAACCGCCGGGTACAGGGTGGCCGCTCGTTTCACGTGGTCCGCATCCGCGGCCGAGCACCAGAAGATCTACGCCGGCGCCGGGTAGTGATGGACGAGCCTGCCTCGTTTGGGAGAATTTAAGGCATGAAGCCGAACGGGGTAGCCTCCTGCATGACCTGGCTCGTCCCCGCCCCCGGACCGGAGCGGGACCAGCTGGCGCGCGTGATCGCGGACCTCGCCGCGGGGCACGGCGGGCCGGTGTTCGCCCCGCACGTCACCCTGGCCCGCAACCTCGACGCCGAGCCGGACGCGGTGGCGGGGATGCTCGCGCCGGTGATGGCCACCGTGCCGCCGTTCGCGATGAGGCTGACCGGGATCGGCTATGAGCCGGTCTTCTTCCGCTCGCTGTACCTGCGGGCCGAGCCGTCGGCGCCACTCACCGCGCTGCGCGAGGCAGCCGAGCGGGCCCTGGGCCTCGAGCCGGCCCCGGACCCGCACCTCAGCCTGCTCTATGCCGACCTGCCGCCGGACCGCAAGCCCGCCATCGCGGCCGGCCTCGGGCTGGCCCTGCCGATGACGATCCGCGTCGACGCGGCCGAAGTGTGGGGGGACTTCCGCGCGCCGGTGCCGCAGTGGCGCCGCCTGGCCCGGGTGGCACTGGCCGGCTAGGGCGATGTATCAGGTCGCCGGGGAGGCGGCTCCTTACCGGTAATAACCCGCGCCGCCGCGTTTCAGGGCCGCGGCGGCGCGGGTTTGCCAGCCGGAGCTACTTCCGGGGGACGCTGAGGTCGCACACCGGGGTGTCCGGCTTGGCGGTGCGCTGGTCGCCGATCAGGACCTGGCGCAGCGCCCCGGCCGGCTCGCGCTGCTGACCGCGCACCCAGGCATAAAGCGCGTCGACCGCGGGGGCCAGCGCGGGCCAGCCCATGTCCTTCATGGCCACCCGGATATAGACCTCCTGGTGGGCGGGCTCGTCTCGGACCTCGACACCCTCAGTCGCCTGATCCGGGTGACGGGCCACCGGGCGGCACAGCTCCAGCGGGCCGTCGCTGTCGTCGCTGACCTCGCCGTAGAAGATCAGGTACGGGCAGCCCGCGATGCCCTTCAGGCCGGGCGCGGCCGACCGCAGCCGGCTGAACGCGTCGGCGAAGAAAGCGCCCGTCTCGGCCGCGTGCAGGTGTCTCGAGATGGACACGATGGTGCGCTGCGGGATCGCGCGGGTGGTGATGTCGTAGCTCGGCATGTCGCCTCCAGTGAGCTTCGCCTGGATGTACGAGGCCAGGACCCGGCGGTCCGCCGTGACCGACTCGACGTCCGACCAGTACGCGCCGACCGCCGCGGCCGCCGCGGCGGGCGGCTGCGCCGCGATGTCCGCGATAGCGGGCAGCGGCATGCCCAGGCGCCGCAGCAGGGCGATGAGCCGGGCCGTGGCCACCTGGTCCTCGCTGTAGAACCGGTAGCCGCTGTCCGGGTCGACCCGGGCCGGCGGCAGCAGCCCCAGCCGGTCGTACAGCCGCAGCGCCTTGGCGGACAGCCGGGTCCGCCCGGCGAACGCGCCGATCGTCATCAAGTCCATCGGTCTCCTCCAGGACCGGGCAACCTGCCCGGTGCCATGAGCCTGCGGCTTGACCCGAGGGAAAGGTCAAGCGGCCCCGGCGGCCCGCCTGGATCCTAGTTTCGCCCGCACTCGCTCCAGTTCGCCGGCCACCGCCGGGCCGGCCACGCCGAATTCGGTCACCGACCGGGCGGCCACCGCGACCGAGTAAGTCAGGGCCTGTTCCTCGGTCGATCCGCGGGCGCGCAGGGCGAGGAATGCCCCGGCGAGTATCTCGCCCGCGCCGATCGGGTCCACTTCGTCCGCCGGCGGAGCCGGGATCCGGAACTGCCGGTCCGGCGCGAGGAACTCGGCGCCGCCCGGCCCGTATTTGCGGATCACGGGTACCGGCGGCTGCGGCTGGCTGTCGTAAAGGCCCCGGTACTCGGCTTTGTTGAGGAAGATGAGATCCGCGCGAGCGCAGGTCTCGCGGCAGGTCTGCGGGTCAGCCGCGACGAGGCCGACGCCGTCCAGGAGCGCGGCCGCGACAAAGGCCACGGCTAGGCCGGATCCGCCCGGGTAGGTGGCGGAGCCGCTGGCGGTCCGGTCGGTGGCGAAGCCGACATGGCCGATGATGACCAGGGCGGGCGATGATGCCGACTGCATGTAACTCGTTGTCCCGGCCCAAGCCACGCGTGCCGATGATGAGCACTATTCTCGTCCGCCCTCGCGACAACCAGCCGAATTCCGGCTGACTCCTGAATGACAGCTAGGTGAGGACGGAGAGCCAGCGCTTGTTGCTGACGATGGCCGACTGGGCCGACCTTTCTGTCCAGATCCGGTCCAGCGGTTCGATAAGGCAGTTTCCGAGCCGGAAGTAACCGGCGCCGCTGGGCTGGAGGACATTGCCGGCCGGGTCTACGATAAGACAGCCCGCCGTCTCGGCTTCGTTCGACGGCGCCGTCGGTACCGGCGACGCTAGTTCCGCGGCCTCGGCGGCGAGGCGCCGGAACCTGCCCTCCGCCAGCCAGTGCCGGTGGCGGCCGATATTCTGGTCGCCTCGGCCGCTGTACTGGTACAGGCGCCAGATGTCCGGGGCTAGATCACGGACGATCCGGGCGAGCGCGGGCAGGTCTTCGGAGTTGACGGCGCTCACCACGGTGCCGAATTTGAGGCTGACGCCAGGTTCGGCGGCCACTAGCCGGGCGGCCGCGAGCACCTCGGCCAGATCGGCCTTCTCCCCCCGCATCGCGCGGTGGACCTCCGGGGTCGAGCCCTCGATCGAGATGCCGACCATGGTGAAGGCGTCGAGCCTGAACCCCTGGTCAAGGCGCCTGCGCAGGAGCTCGCCGTTGGTGTTGAGCACAGTCGACTTACCGCATTGCCGCAGGATGCCCGCGTACTCGCCGACCTTCTTGACCAGGAGCGGTTCCCCGCCGCAGAAGGTCACGACGTGCGCGGAGGAAGCCTGGATGGCCTGGAGGATGTCGTACCGGAGCTCGACCGGATCCTTGCCGGGCACCGGCCCGTAGCAGAAGTCACACGTCAGGTTGCAGTGGCTCGTCGTCCACCAGTCGACGGACGGGATCACGGCTCTCGCCCCTGCCGCAGGCAGGGTATCCACCGCCTCGGTCACGGTTCCGCCAGCGCTCAACGAGCGTCCTTCCTCACAACCAGAAAGCCCATTGACCGCGTGACCACGATGACCAGCGGACATAATGTGCCAGAGGGAATTATTCGACCCAGTGCGCCTTTCGGGAACTTTGTCCGGATAGCCGAGCAGCGCATTCTTTCGATCCGGGCCGAAGCTCGTGGCGGCGGCCTCCGGAAACATGTCACACCAGGTACGGGAAATAGTAGCGCCTGGCTAACAAGCGAAAGACGGTTCCCCTCTGGCTGTAACCAAAAGGTACTCGCCTGCCCGGTAAGACATCTTTGTTGTCGAGCCGTGAGATCGCAGCCGATTTCCCGGCTCGGCCGGCTGATATCACAGCGCCGTCATGGGGGCGGGGACCAGCCGGGCCGGGACGGGACGGCCAGGCTGGCAAGCTTCAGTGCCTCAATCGCGTCGAAGGTCATCCAGATCGGCAGGTCGCCGTTGTCCCAGGCCCACAGGGCCGCGGCGTCGCCGCCGTAGCTTCTCCAGACCTGGGCCAGCGCATTGCTCACCGCGGGGTGCGTCGACGGCACGCCCGCCGAGACTAGGGCCTTCACCACCCACGCCGCGGTGAAGTGCCGGATATGCACCATCTCGAGCCCGCGCTCGGTGGCCTCGTACGCGTTGTGCAGGTCACGTTGCTCCAGCAGCCAGGCTGTGGCCTGTTCCAGGGCCTCCTGCACCGGGCTGGACGGCCGGACCGCCTGCACGCTGGCCAGCACCCGTACAGCCCGGGCTGTATGTGCCACCGATGGGTTGGGATCGATAAGCAACGGCTCGGCTTTTTCCGGCCACAGCAGCAGATCCCCGTAGGGGCGCCGGGCAGCCAGCAGGCTGTCGAGGAGGGTCTCCACGAGCCTGCTGCCCGGCTCGAGCAGCAGGCTCGTCTCCAGGATCGTGGTGAGGATGAACAGGCGGGACTTCTCGAAGTCACCCAGATCGTCCTCCATCGCGGTCGTGTGCTCCCCGAAAGTTTCTGCGGCGGTGATCCGGCGTAGGGCGCTCAGCACCATCGCGGTTGTCTCCGGGCGCAGGGGGTACTGCTTGCGGCTCGCGTCTTCCATTTTGGAAGAGGCCATTTTCTTCAGATTTTCCGCGACCGGAACCAGGTCGGCGGCCAGGCCGTCCTCTAGGAGCAGCATCGCCTTGATGCCGTAAGCGGTCGATGACGACGTCGCCTCGCCCGGCAGTTCGCGCAGATCGCGCGGCCACCCCAGAGGCTTGCCGTCGGCGTCCCTGACCAGGCAGCCCCGCAGTGCCTTGGCGACATCGGCGAACGTCTGGAGCAAGGTGGGCGCGGCCGGGCTTGGCGGCGGCACCGGGACGAGCCGGGGACCGGCGCGCTCGGGCCGGGAACGCAGGTCGGTGACCAGGTTCTGAATTGCGCCCCGGGCCGTGAGGTACTCGTCCAGCGAGCGCGCTTCCGGCTCCGACGGCAGTTCCTGGCCGGCTGCCCACCGGGCGACGTCGGCGAGCGGGACGGCGAGATCGGCCGCGGCCTGCTCGACGGTGGTCTGGCGCATGCGCAGCGTCCGGGTGAGCTCCGCCGCGAAGACCCGCAGTTCGGCCCGGCTGACCGAGGCGGTGCTGGATCGGTGCTCGCTGGCCCGTGGCCCGGCCCGCCGCCCGGCCGTGCCGCCGG
>JAJKHX010000454.1 GCA_021154785.1 Nocardiopsis sp. | reverse complement strand
GTGTGGCGGAAGGCGGCTAGGGCGGCGGGGGCGACGCCGGCGCCGGAGGCGGCGCTGGGGAGGTGGGCGGCAGGGAGGTGGGCGGCAGGGAGGTGGCCGGCCAGGTTGAGGTAGAGGGTGCCGAAGGTGGCGACGCCGACGAGGAGGCCGAGCTGGTTGACCGTGACGACGACGCCGGTGGCGTCGGCGGCTAGGCCGACCGGGACGCGGAGCAGGACGCGGGTCATCAGCGGGCTGAAGGCGGCCGCCATGCCGGCGCCGCTGAGCGCGCCGAGGAGGTAGATGCCGGCGGCACCGGTGCCGCCGGCGTGGACCGCCCAGGCGAGGCCGGCCATCGCGGCCGCGAACAGGACGAAGCCGCTGACGATCACGGCGCCGTGCGAGCGGGCCGGGAGGCGCCGCCAGTTCAGGCTGACCAGGGCGAAGGTCACCGCGGCGGGGGCGAAGGTCAGGCCCGCCCGCAGCGGGGAGTAGCCCAGGCCGTCCTGCAGGTGCAGCGCCAGGGTGAAGAAGAACCCGCTGAAGACGGTCATGACGGTGAACAGGGCGGCGATGGCGACCGGGACACCGGGGACGCGCAGTACCCGGCCGGGGATCAGCGGGGTCCGCGGGGTTCCGCCGGGCCGGGCGGCTCGCCGTTCGACGGCGGCGAAGGCGACGGTCAGCGGGACGCTCGCGGCCATCGCGATCCAGCCCCAGGCCGGCCAGTGCTCGGGCTGGCCGAGGACCAGCGGGAGGACGAGGGCGAGGACCGCCGGGGTCAGCAGGGCCAGGCCGGGCAGGTCCAGGGTCCGGCCGGGCTCGCCCCGGCCGGGCGGCAGGGCCCGGGCGCCGACGGCCAGCAGGACCACGCCGACGGGCACGTTGACTGCGAACACCGGCCGCCAGTCCGAGCCGAACAGGTTGGCGCTGATGAGCAGGCCGCCGGCCAGCTGGCCGACCACCGCGCCGCCGGCCAGCACCGCGGAGTAGCGGCTCATCGCGCGGGCCCGGGCCGGGCCCGCGTGGGTGCGCTGGATGAGGCTGAGCACCTGCGGGATCATCACCGCGGCGCCCGCGCCCTGAACGAAACGCAGGGCGACCAGCAGGCCGGTCGAGCCGGCCAGCCCGCAGCCGAGCGAGGCCAGCGTGAACAGGGCGAGCCCGGCGAGGAAGACCCGGCGGTGACCGATGATGTCGCCGAGCCGGGCGCCGGTCACCAGCAGCACGGCGTAGGTGATGGTGTAGCCCGCCACCACCAGCTGCAGGCCGGCGCCGGAGGCACCCAGGCTGGTGTGGATCGAGGGGGCGGCGACGTTGACGATGGAGGCGTCGAGCACGGCCATGAACTGTCCGATGAGGACGACGGCCAGGACAAGACCGGGACGCACCGGGCGCTCGCGGCCGCCAGGAAGGCCGGAGCGCAGTCCGCCGCGGGAGTCACGGGTCGAGATGTTGGTCATGCATCCAGCCTGATGCCGTTCTTATCCAGGTACCTAGACACTGGTTATCCTGGTACTGACACCACCTGGAAGACCGTCGGCGGGTCGGGCAGGATGGGAACATGGGCGAGCCGAGCGGCCACGCGGGGAACGGGCACCGGGTGAACGGGCGCAGCGGGAACACCATCACGCTGCGGCGGCACGAACTGGCGGCGTTCCTGCGGAGCCGCCGGGCGCGGGTTACGCCGGAGGATGTCGGGCTGCCGGGCGGGTCGCGGCGGCGGACGGCCGGGTTGCGCCGCGAAGAGGTCGCGCAGCTGGCCGGGGTGGGCGTGACCTGGTACACGTGGCTGGAGCAGGGGCGGCCGATCCGGGCCAGCGTCCAGGTGCTGGAGGCGGTGGCCAGGACGCTGCGGCTGGACACGACCGAGCGCCAGCACCTGTTCCAGCTGGCCGAGGTGCCGGACATGGCACCGCCCGATCACGCCGGCTCGCACCTGGGGCCGCAGGTCCAGGTCATCCTGGACGGGCTGAACCCGATGCCGGCCTTCGTGGTGACCGAGCGGTTCGACATCCTGGCCTGGAACGCCGCTCACTCGGTGCTGTTCCCGCGCACCGCCCAGGTCGCGCCCGCGGCGCGGAACACGCTGCTCTACTGCTTCTCCCGGGCCGAGTGCTGCAACGTCATCGAGAACCGGGAAGACCAGCGGGCGGCGATGGTGGCCCAGCTGCGCGCGGCCTACGGGCATCACGTCGGCGACCCGGCCTGGACCGCCTTCATCCGGCGGCTCGAGGCGGCCAGCCCCGAGTTCGCGGCCATGTGGGCCACCCAGGACGTGGCCCATCCGCCGTACTACCGCAAGGTGTTCCGGCACCCGCTCTACCCCCGCCTGGCGATGACCTCCACCAGTTTCGCGGTGCAGACCGCGCCCGGCACCCGGATGGTCGTCTACACCCCGGACGACGAGGTCACCCGGGCGGCGATGGAACGGCTGGTCGCGGATCCGGTCGAGCATCACTTCGCCTGCTGGCCGGAACATCAGGCCCGGGCCCGTGAACTCCTTACGACCTGAGAACGAACCAGGTTAACCCGGGGCAGACCCGCTCAGGGTACTCCAAACTAACTCTCAGTTACCGTTTTCCTAGTTCGTCACACGAACTGCTGATCACGGCCATATAATCGATTATCCGGCAAGCACGGCTTGTTACTCGCTTTATCATCCGGAACACCGGATGAAACACTGGTTACCTAACTCCAGTACCGCCACCGTCATACCGTCAGCGTCGCGGCCGCGAGCACGGATAGTGACCGGGGAACCATGAGCCCGTTCGGAATGAAGGATCTTGGTTTTCCTGGGTCTTATGGGGTAGTGGCGCACGGAGGGGCAGTTCAAAGGGGAACAATGACGCCAGTTATTGGCATAACCACATACGAGGATCAAGCGTCCTGGCGTAACTGGTCGGCCCGGGCCGCAATCCTCCCCTATGTCTACGTGGACTCGATACGACGCAGTGGCGGCCGGGCGGTCTTGCTGCCGCCGGGCGGCGACGACGCCGAGGCCAGCGCCACCGTCGCGGGCCTGGACGGCCTGGTGGTCACGGGCGGGCCGGACATCGACCCGGTCCGGTACGGCGCGGCGCGGCACCCGCGGACGCAGGTGCCGGTGACGGCGCGGGACACCTGGGACCTCTCCGTCACCAGCCACGCGCTGCGGCAGGGGGTGCCGCTGCTCGCCATCTGCCGCGGCATGCAGATCCTGAACGTCTGCCGGGGCGGCACGCTGCACCAGCACGTGCCCGACCTGAAGGGGCACGAGCGGCACGACGGGCCGCCGGGCGGGTTCGGCCTGCACCACGTGCGGGTCAGCCCGGACAGCACCCTGGCCACGATCTTGACCGGGGGCGAGGTCTTCGAGGTGCCGACCAAGCACCACCAGTCGGTCGACCTGCTCGGGGACGGGCTCAAGGCGGTGGCCTGGGAAGAGGACGGCACGATCGAGGCGGTCGAGGCCGGGCCGTCCGAACTCGACGGTTTCTCGGGCTTCCTGCTGGGCGTCCAGTGGCACCCTGAGCAGGGCAGTGACCTGCGCGTGTTCGGCGCCCTGGTGAGCGCGGCGGCGGAACGGGCGGCCGCCCGCAACACAGTGCTTGCGCCTATGATCTAGTCTTTCTGCATTACGTTGCTACCAGGCGGCAACGACCGTTCATGTAGGAGCCAAGCCCGTGCCGGGAGGATCGCCCGCTATTACCGCGGCGGTTTTCCGTGCGGTGCGGACGGGGAACGCCTTCGAGGAGACCGTCGAGCGCCTGCTCGAAGGGGTAAAGCTGGGCGTTTACGCACCGGGTGACCGGCTGCCCCCGGAAAGGGAACTGACCCGCAGGCTCGGCATCAGCCGGATTACCCTGCGGGAGGCGCTGCGCGAACTGGCCGCCGCTGGGTACGTCGAGACCAAGCGCGGCCGGTTCGGCGGCACGTTCATCTTGCGCCAGCCCGAGCCGATGGTCCACGACGAGCTGACCAAGGCCGCCTGGATCATGGGCGCCCAGCTCGACGACGCGCTGACGTTCCGCCGGGTGGTGGAGACCGGCGCGGCCGAGATGGCGGCCCGGGCCAGCCTGACCATGGAGCACCGGGAGAACCTGGCCGAGTGCCTGGCCGCCGTGAACGCCTGCGAGCCGGCTGGCTACCGGCCGGCCGATACCCGGCTGCACCTGGCCATCGCCGACGCGGCGGGCTCGCCGATGCTGACCGCGAGCGTGGTCGAGGCCCGGGTCCAGCTGGTCGACCTGCTCAACGCCATCCCGATGCTCCAGCGCAACCTGGAGCACGCGAACCAGCAGCACGCCGGCATCGTGCGCGCGATCCTGGCCGGCGACCCCGAGCGCGCCCGGCGCGCGATGGAGGAACACGTGGCCGGCACCGCGGCCCTCCTGCGCGGCTTCCTCCGCGAAACGGCGTAACGCCCATGTAGCAGGCGGGTAACGCCGCTGGCGCAACTCTTGACACACTCCCCGGGGCAGTGGGTGAATACGTTCATTCAATGGATCGCATTCATTCATATGTGCTGGTTCCGTTAGGGAGATCGCATGGCCGACCCTATTGCCGCCGCCTCGACGGCGAGCGAGGACGAGCAACGCCTGCATGAACTGGGCTACGCACAGGAACTCATGCGGCGGATGTCCGGGTTCTCGAACTTCGCCGTCTCGTTCACGATCATCTCGATCCTGTCCGGCTGCCTGACCCTGTACGGGTACGGCATGAACACCGGCGGCCCCGGCATCATCGTCTGGGGCTGGCCCATCGTCGGCGTGTTCACGCTGATGGTCGGGCTGGCCATGGCCGAGGTCTGCTCCAGCTTCCCCACCGCGGGCGGCCTGTACTACTGGTCGGCCAAGCTGGCCAGGAAGAACGGCCCGGCCTGGTCCTGGTTCACCGGCTGGTTCAACTTCCTCGGCCAGGTCGCGGTCACGGCGGGCATCGACTTCGGCTGTGCGTTCTTCATCAACGCGTTCCTGAACCTGATGTGGGGCGTGAGCACGGCCCACTGGGTGACGATCCTGATCCTGGTGGGCGTACTGCTGATGCACGGGCTGCTCAACCAGTTCGGCATCAAGCTGGTCGCGCTGCTCAACGACATCAGCGTCTGGTGGCACGTCATCGGCGTGCTGATCATCGTGGCGGTGCTGATCTTCGCACCGTCCAAGCACGCGTCGGCGAGTTACGTGTTCGGCGGGTTCGTCAACAACACCGGCTGGAGCAGCTCGTTCTACGTGCTGCTGCTCGGCCTGCTGCTGGCCCAGTACACGCTGACCGGGTTCGACGCGTCGGCGCACATGACCGAGGAGACGCACAACGCCGCGCGCAGCGGCCCGCGCGGCATCGTGATGTCGATCGTGGTCTCGCTGATCGCCGGGTGGATCCTGCTGATCGGCGTGACGTTCGCGATCCAGAAGGCGCACTACGCCGACTACACCAGCGCGCTGGTGCCGCCGGCCCAGATCTGGGCCACCGCGATCGGCGACACCGGGGCCAAGCTGCTGCTGCTGATCGCCATCGGCGCCCAGCTGTTCTGCGGGATGTCCTCGGTCACGGCGAACTCCCGGATGATCTACGCCTTCTCCCGCGACGGAGCGCTGCCCGGCTCGAGAATCTGGCACCAGGTGAACAAGCGGACCAGGACGCCCACCAACGCGATCTGGCTGGCGGCCGGCGGGGCGCTGATCCTGGCCCTGCCGTACCTGGGGAACAGCACGGCCTACGCCGCGGTCACCTCGATCGCCGTGATCGGCCTGTACATCGCGTACGTGCTGCCGACCTTCCTGCGGCTGCGGCAGGGCGCGGAGTTCAAGCGCGGGCCGTGGCACCTGGGCCGGTGGAGCTACATCGTCGGCACGATCGCGGTGATCTGGGTCATCTTCATCACGATCTTGTTCATGCTGCCCACCGCGAACCCCATCACCGTGGGCAACTTCAACTACACCGTGGTGGCCGTGCTCGTCGTGCTCGGCTTCGCCGGCATCTACTGGCTGGTCTCGGCGAGGAAGTGGTTCAAGGGCCCGAAGGTCCAGGGATCGGCTGAGGAACTGGCCGCGATCGAGAGGGAGCTCTCGGTCTGATGGCGTCTGGGACTGGTGAGCGGGGGGGTTTGGGGGGGTCGTCCCCCCGGGGAAGCAGGCGGCGCGGCCTGCTGACGCTGGAGGAGCTGCGGTCGCAGATCGGCGCGGGCGAGATCGACACGGTCGTGCTCGCCTTCACCGACATGCAGGGGCGGCTGCAGGGCAAGCGCCTGTCGGCCGAGTTCTTCCTGGAGGAGGTGGCCGAGCACTACTCCGAGGGCTGCAACTACCTGCTGGCCGTGGACGTGGAGATGAACACGGTCGACGGGTTCGCGATGTCCTCCTGGGAGCGCGGCTACGGCGACTTCGTCCTGGCGCCGGACCTGAGCACGCTGCGCCTGATGCCGTGGCACGAGGGCACGGCGCTGGTGATCGCCGACCTGACCTGGCTCGACGGCGCGCCGGTGGTGGCCTCGCCGCGGCAGATCCTCAAGGCGCAGACGGACCGGCTGGCGGCCCGGGGCTGGACCGCGTTCGTCGGCACCGAGCTGGAGTTCGTCGTCTACCAGGACACGTACGAGCAGGCGGCGGCGAAGGACTACCGCGACCTGGTCCCGGCCAACCAGTACAACGTGGACTACTCGATCATCGGCACGTCGCGGATCGAGCCGCTGCTGCGCCGGATCCGGCTGCAGATGGCCGGGGCCGGCCTGTACGTCGAGTCGGCCAAGGGCGAATGCAACCTGGGCCAGCACGAGATCGCGTTCCGCTACGCGGAGGCGGTGACCACCTGCGACAACCACTCGATCTACAAAACCGGGGCGAAGGAGATCGCGGCTCAGGACGGGAACAGCATCACGTTCATGGCCAAGCCGAACGCGCGCGAGGGCAACTCCTGTCATATCCACCTGTCGCTGCGCGGTTCTGACGGTACTCCGGTGATGGCGGGCGACGGTGAGTACGGGCTGTCCAAGCTCGGCGAGCATTTCCTGGCCGGGCAGCTGGCCGCGCTGCGCGAGCTGGCGCTGTGCTACGCGCCCAACATCAACTCCTACAAGCGCTACGTGCCGGGCAGCTTCGCCCCGACTTCGGTCCGCTGGGGTCCAGACAACCGGACCTGCGCGCTGCGGCTGGTCGGGCACGGGCAGTCGCTGCGGGTGGAGAACCGCGTCCCGGGCGGCGACGTGAACCCGTACCTGGCGGTGGCGGCGATGATCGCGGCCGGCCTGCACGGCATCGACCACGAGCTGCCGCTCGAGCCGCCGGTGACAGGCAACGCCTACGCCGATGACACGCTGCGGGTCCCGCATACCCTGCGTGACGCGCTGGATCTGTGGGAGAAGAGCGAGCTGGCGCGGGAGACGTTCGGGGGCGAGGCGACCGAGCACTACGCCAACTACGCCCGGGTCGAGCTGGCCGCCTACGACGCCGCGGTGACCGACTGGGAGCTGCGGCGCGGCTTCGAGCGCCTGTGAATCAGCGAGCGCCTGTGAATCAGCGAGCGCCTGTGAATCTTCGGGCGTCCGTGACAAGAACACTGTGAGCAAGACACTTTAAGGGGATCCGCGCTTGTCTGTCTTTACCGTGCTCAACCCCGCGACCGAGGAGCCGGTCACCACGGTGACCCAGGCCTCGGCGGAAGAGGCCGATGAGGCCATCGCCCGTGCTTCGGCCGCGCTGCCCGCGTGGCGGGCGGTCGCGCCCGGGGACCGCGCCCGGTTGCTGCGCGCGTTCGCGGCGGCGGTGGACGCCGCCTCGGAGGAACTGGCCGGGCTGGAGGTGGCCGGCTCGGGCCATCCCATCGGGGCCGCCCGGTGGGAGGCCGGGCAGGTCCGCGACGTGCTGATGTACTACGCGGCGGCGCCGGAACGGCTGAGCGGGAAGCAGATCCCGGTGGCCGGCGGGCTGAACGTCACCTTCCACGAGCCGGTGGGCGTGGTCGGGCTGATCGTGCCGTGGAACTTCCCGATGCCGATCCTGTCCTGGGGCATGGCGCCGGCGCTGGCCGCGGGCTGCACCGTGGTGGCCAAGCCGGCCGAGGTCACCCCGCTGACCGGGATGCGGATCGCCTCGCTGGCCCTCGAAGCGGGCCTGCCCGAGGGCGTGTTCCAGGTGCTGCCGGGCAAGGGCAGCGTGGTGGGCCAGCGACTGGTCGACCACCCTTTGGTCCGCAAGATCGTGTTCACCGGGTCGACCGAGGTGGGCCAGCGGATCATGGCCGACTGCGCGCGCCAGGTCAAGCGGCTGACCCTGGAGCTCGGCGGCAAGAGCGCCAACATCGTCTTCGCCGACGCCGACCTGGAGAAGGCGGCGGCGACCGCGCCCTACGCGGTGTTCGACAACGCCGGGCAGGACTGCTGCGCCCGGTCCCGGATCCTGGTGCAGCGCTCGGTGCTGGGCACGTTCATGGAGCGGTTCGAGACGGCGGTTCAGGGCGTCGCGGTCGGTGATCCCTCCTCGGCGGCTACCGAGATGGGGCCGCTGATCTCGGCCGCGCACCGTTCGCACGTCGCGTCCTATGTTCCTGACGGTGCGCCGGTCGCCTTCCGCGGCCACGCGCCTTCGGGGCCAGGTTTCTGGTACCCGCCCACCGTGCTCGCCCCGGTGGACCTGGACGACCCGGCGTACACCGAGGAGGTGTTCGGCCCGGTGGTGACCGTGACCCCGTTCGAGGACGAGGCGGAGGCGGTGGCGATCGCCAACGACACGCCGTACGGGCTCTCCGGCTCGATATGGACCCGGGACGTGGGGCGGGCCATCCGGGTGGCCCGCGCGGTGGAGACCGGCAACCTGTCGGTGAACTCGCACTCCTCGGTGCGGTACTGGACTCCGTTCGGCGGCTTCAAGCAGTCTGGCCTGGGTCGCGAGCTCGGCCCGGATGCCCCGGATGCCTTCACCGAGGTCAAGAACGTCTTCATTTCCACGGAGGACTCATGAGGTTCGAGGGCAGGACCGTCGTCATCACCGGGGCGGGGAGCGGGATCGGGCTGGCGGCGGCGCGGCGGTTCGGTTCCGAGGGCGCGCACGTGGTGGCGGTCGACGTCGACGACGCGGCCGGCGAGAAGGCCGCGGCCGAGACCGGCGGGCTGTACGTGCATGCCGACGTGACCTCGGCGGACGACGTGGCCGCGGCCTTCAAGGCGGCGCACGACACCTACGGCTCGGTCGACGTGGCGTTCAACAACGCCGGCATCTCCCCGCCCGACGACGACTCCATCCTGGATACCGGGCTCGACGCCTGGCGGCGGGTCCAGGAGGTCAACCTGACCTCGGTCTACCTGTGCTGCAAAGAGGCGCTCGGCTACATGCGCGCGCAAGGCAAGGGGGCGATCGTGAACACGGCGTCATTCGTCGCCGTGATGGGCTCGGCCACCTCGCAGATCTCCTACACCGCGTCCAAGGGCGGCGTGCTCGCCATGTCCCGCGAGCTCAGCGTGCAGTTCGCCCGCGAGGGGATCCGCGTCAACGCGCTGTGCCGGGGACCGGTGAACACGCCGCTGCTGCGCG
>JAJKHX010000453.1 GCA_021154785.1 Nocardiopsis sp. | reverse complement strand
GGTGCGGGGGCGGGGGTGCGGGGGGGTGGTTGCTAGCACGTTGGTGTGACAAAGAGCGGGTGTTCTCCACAGGCGGGCGGGGTCCGGTCCCGGTATCCACAGGCTCTGGTCAGCTGGTGCCTAGCTCGGGATGAACCGAACATGCTGGTCACATGAGTCAGAATCAGACGCGTGCCTGGCGGGGTACTCCTGATTCCCGGGCATGGGTGACCGGCCGCAGGCAGGCGATGCGCGCAGGGCTGACAAGGAACATGGTCAGGCGGCGGCTCGCGTCAGGCCGGTGGTACCGCCTGCAGCGAGGGGCGTACGCGACATTCTCAGGACCTGTGCCGCGACAATCGGAATTGTGGGCCGCCTTGCTGCGCGCGGGTCCGGGAGCCACGCTCAGCCACCAGACCGCTGCCGAGTTGCATGGCCTGACCGACCAGCTGAGCGAGCAGATCCACGTGACGGTACCGGTAGCGCGGAACCCGGCTCGCTGCGGGAAGATTCCCGGCGTGATCGTGCACCGGTCCAGCCGGATCGGCCTGGCCAGGCATCCGGCCCTCGCACCCCCTCGTACCCGCGTTGAGGAAACGGTTCTCGACCTTGTCGAAACAGCACGAGATTTCGACGAGGCATTCGCCTGGATATGCCGGGCCGTGGGCCGACGGCGTACCACCGTGCCGCTCTTGCGCGCCGCGGCGGCGGCGCGCAAGAAAATGCGCTGGCGGATCGAGATCACCGCTGCCCTGGCCGATGTCGCGGAGGGAGTCCACTCACTGCTCGAGCGCCGTTACGTGACCAGGGTCGAACGAGCACATGGGCTTCCCCAAGCTACCCGGCAAGCCAAGCGCCGCCAGGGCGCCAGGACCACGTACATCGACAACCTGTACGGCGAATACGACGTGTGCGTGGAGGTTGACGGCACCACCGCCCACCCCGCCGATCAACGCTGGAACGACGTCCGGCGTGACAATAAGAACACTGCGCGCGGCAGCGCCACTTTGAGGTTCGGCTGGCCGCAGGTCACTCAGCACCGATGCGAGAGCGCCATCCTGCTCAGTGACACTCTGCGCGATCGCAGCTGGCCTGGAAGCCTGCGATCATGCTCACCGGATTGCCCGGCCGGAAGCCGTGACCACGCGACGGCGTGATTACTTCTTCTTGCGCTTGGCGCCGCCGCGGAAGGCGGCCGGGACGTTGCCCTGAGGGCCGGAATTGGGGGGCGGGAAGTTCAGGTTCGAGGGCATCTTGGACAGCTGCTCGGCCAGGTTCTCGGCGGACAGGCCCTCGGGCAGGCCGCCACCGAGGCCGCCCAGGTTCCCGAGCCCGGTCGCCGGGCCCGCGCCGTTGGCGGGCGCCTGGTCCTGGGCGTTGCCCGGTCCCTGACCGCGGGCGAGCTCGGCCGCGCGGCGCGGGTCGCCGCTGCGTGGCGCCTTCTTCTTGGTGTTGCCCTTCTTCCGCGCCGACTTGGTCGCCCGCCGGGCCACCGCGCCCATGCCGGGCGGCATGCCCGGGAGGCCGCCGCCGCCGAACACCGCCTTCATCTGCTTCTGGCCCTCGAAGAAGTTCGTGACCAGCTGGGAGACCTCGCCGATGGCGACGCCGGAGCCGTTGGCGATGCGCGACCGGCGGGAACCGTTGATGATCTTCGGGTTGCGGCGTTCCTCGGGCGTCATGGACCGGACGATGGCCTCGGCCCGGTCCAGGTCCTTGTCGCTGACCTGCTCGAGCTGCTCGCGGTACTTGCCCGCGCCCGGCAGCATGCCGAGCAGGTTCCCGATCGGCCCCAGCTTGCGCACCATGGCCAGCTGCTCGACGAAGTCCTCGAGCGTGAAGCCCTCGCCGGAGGCCAGCCGCCCGGCCAGGTTCTCGGTCTGCTCCCGGTCGAACGCCTTCTCCGCCTGCTCGATCAGGGTAAGCAGGTCACCCAGGTCGAGGATGCGGGAGGCCATCCGGTCGGGATGGAAGACGTCGAAGTCCTGGAGCTTCTCGCCCGAGGAGGCGAACATGATCGGGCGCCCGGTCAGCTCCACGATGGACAGCGCGGCGCCGCCGCGGGCGTCACCGTCGAGCTTGGTCAGCACCACCCCGTCGTAGCCGACCCCGTCCAGGAACGCCTGCGCGGTCGCCACCGCGTCCTGGCCGATCATCGCGTCGACCACGAACAAGATCTCGTCCGGCTGGGTGGCGTCCCTGATCGCGACGGCCTGCGCCATCATCTCGGTGTCGACGCCCAGGCGGCCGGCGGTGTCGATGATGACGATGTTCTGCTGGCGGCGCCGGGCCTCTTCCAGCGAGTCCCGCGCCACCGCGATCGGGTCGCCGACGCCGTTGCCGGGCTGCGGCGCGTAGACCGGGACGCCGGCCCGCTCGCCGACCACCTGCAGCTGCTGCACCGCGTTGGGACGCTGCAGGTCGGCCGCGACCAGCATCGGCGTGTTGCCCTGCCCCTTGAGCCACAGGCCCAGCTTGCCCGCGAGCGTGGTCTTGCCGGAGCCCTGCAGGCCGGCCAGCATGATCACGGTCGGCGGCGTCTTGGCGAACCGCAGCCGCCGCTCCTCGCCGCCGAGGATGCCGATGAGCTCCTCGTTGACGATCTTGATGACCTGCTGGGCCGGGTTCAGCGCGGCGGAGACTTCCTCGCCGCTGGCCCGCTCCTTGACCCGCGCGATGAACTGCCTGACGACCGGCAGCGCGACGTCTGCTTCGAGCAAGGCGATGCGGATCTCACGTGCCGTCGCGTCGATATCGGCCGCGGTCAGCTTGCCGCGCCCGCGCAGCGAGGAGAATACCTGCGTCAGCCGGTCAGAAAGGGTCTCAAACACAACACCCAGGCTACCGGGCGGCGTACGGTACCCGCGTCCTGCGCGGGCAAGCCGTTACCGCCGAGTGGTAAGTCACCCAGCGCGGTCAGGACCGAGTGCACGATCGCGCGGCGCGCGTCCTCTCCCGCCAGCGGCTTGCCGTCCCCGTCGGTCACGTAGAACACGTCGACCACCTCGGCGCCCAGCGTCTCCACCCGGGCCGCCCGCACGTCGAGGCCGCACTCGCCGAGCGCCCGGCCGACCCGCCACAGCAGGCCCGGCGCGTCGTGCGCACGCACTTCCACCACGGTCGCCGTGTCGGAGGCGTCGTCGATCAGGCTCACCTTCGGCGCGGGAACGTTCGCCGACCGCGGCCGCACCGCCCGGGCCCGGCGGTCGAGCCGGTCCTCCACGTCCAGCCGTCCCTGCAGCATCCGGCGCAGATCCGCGACCACCAGGCTGGCGTCGGGCGGGTCGCCGAACTCGGGCTCGACGTCGAACACGCTGACGGCGATATCGCCGACCGAGGTCGCGTTGGCGCTCCGGACCGCCAGCCGGTGCGAGGCCAGCACCCCGGCGGCCCGCCACAGCAGGCCCGGGCGGTCGGGGGCGACCACGGTCACCTCGGAACCGATCACGGTGGCGGCCGGGCCGCCCTCGGCGGCCAGCTCCAGCTGGTCGTCGCGCAGCGGCGCGGGCTGCGGCGTCGGCTCGCCGTCCAGCACGGCCTTCACCCGCCGGACCAGGTCCGCGACCAGGGTGGCCTTCCAGTCGTTCCAGGCGGCGGGCCCGGTGGCCAGGCCGTCGGCGATGGCCAGCGCGTGCAGCAATTCGAGCAGTACGCGGCTGCGCACGGTGGTGGCGACCTGCTTGACGGTCACCGGGTCGTCCAGGTCGCGGCGGGTGGCCACCATGGGCAGCAGCAGGTGCAGCCGGACGGCCGCGGCGACGAGTTCGCCGTCCGCGGCGGGCAGGCCCATCCGGCGCCCGACGTCCCGGGCCACCACCTCGCCGGTGACGCTGTGGTCGCCCGGCCAGCCCTTGCCCACGTCGTGCAGCAGCGCGGCGAGCAGCAGCAGGTCAGGCCGGGCCACCTCGCGGGTCAGCGCGGCGGCGTGGGCGGCGGCCTCGGCCAGGTGCCGGTCGACCGTGTACGTGTGCAGCGGGTTGCGCTGAGGCCGGTTCCTGACCCGCTCCCAGTCCGGGATCAGCGCGGTCACCAGGCCCTCGGTGTCGAGTGCCTCCCACACGCTGACCGCGGCCGGGCCGGCCCCGAGCAGCGCGAGCAGCGAGTCCCGGGCGGCGGCGGGCCAGGGCACGGGCAGCGGCGGGCACTCGGTCAGCCGGTCCAGGGTCCGCGGCGCCAGCGGCAGCCCGGCCTGGGCGGCCGCCGCGGCGGCGCGCAGCACCAGCGACGGGTCGCCGGCCGGGTCGGCCGCCCGCGCCAGCACCACCTCGCCGTCCTGTTCCACCACCCCGTCCGCGAGCGGGCGGCGCTCGGCCTGACGGCGGCGCAGCCGGCGGCCGCGCAGCCGGTCGGACTGGCGGAAGGCGTGGTCGACCGCGTAGACGACGGTCCGGGCGGCCCCGGCCAGCATCCGGAGCAGCACGTCCCCGTCGAGCAGCCCGAGCGCCCGGGCCACCTCGTCCTGTTCCTCGAGCACCAGCCGGTCCAGCCGGCGTCCGGTGACCTCGTGCAGGGCATGCCGGGCGTCGAGGATCTGCTCGTACGCGGTGCGGACCCGGGGTCCGGGAGCGGGCGCCACCCAGGCGGCCGCCACCGCCTGGATCGCGTGCACGTCGCGCAGGCCCCCGCGGGCCTCCTTCAGGTCCGGTTCGAGCAGGAAGGCGAGCTCCCCGCTGGTCCTGGCCCGCTCGTCGTACGAGGCGTGCAGCTCGGCCAGCCGGGTGGGCGCGGCCGAGCGCCAGTCCTCCAGCGCGCCGGCCCGCAGCCGTTCGGTCAGTTCCGGGTCGCCGGCCACGTGCCGGGCGGACAGCAGCCCGAGCGCGACCTTCAGGTCGGAGCGGGCCACCCGCCGAGCCTGCGGCACGGTCCGCACCGCGTGGTCGAGCTCGGCTCCGGAGTCCCAGACCGGGTACCAGATCCGGTCCGCGATGCTCGCGATGTCGTCGCGGCCGCCGTGCAGCAGCAGGACATCCAGGTCGCTGCGCGGCAGCAGTTCCCGGCGGCCGTAGCCGCCGACCGCCACCAGCGCCACGTCCGCCTCGGCGCCGAGGAGCTCGGCCAGCCACCGGTCGACCTGCGTAGTGCGGCGGGCCCGATCGGCCGCGAACGAAGTCATAGTCTCCACGCGTCCCCCGGTCGGCTCGCCGCTTCCCCCGTGGCCTTCATGGGACTCAGCTCAGATGGCGTCCGGGCCGCGTTCTCCGGTGCGGACTCTGACAATCGTCTCGACCGGGACCGACCAGACCTTGCCGTCACCGATCCGCCCGGTCTGCGCCGCCTTGACCACGACTCCGATCAGGTCGTCGGCGTCCTCGTCGTCGCACAGGATCTCCACGCGGACCTTCGGTACCAGGTCGACCTGGTACTCAGCCCCGCGGTAAACCTCGGTGTGCCCGCGCTGCCTGCCGTACCCGCTTGCCTCGGTGATCGTCAGGCCGTGGACGCCGAACGCCTGCAGCGCGGCCTTGACGTCGTCCAGCTTGAACGGCTTGATGACAGCGGTAATGAGCTTCATCTGGTGTCCCTTCGCCAGTCCTGTACTGACCTTCCGGTGCCGACGTTTCACCGGAGGCGTCGGCGTGTGTCGGCCGCGTGAAACACCCGCCGCCCTTGTTACGGGCATGTTTCTAGACCAGAAGGCCGGCCAGGGGAAGGGATACCTCAGCCGAGGATGGCGTCCACGAAGGCGCCGGGATCGAACGGGGCCAGGTCGTCCGGGCCCTCGCCCAGGCCGACCAGCTTGACCGGGACGCCGAGCTCGCGCTGGACCGAGATGACGATCCCGCCCTTGGCCGTGCCGTCCAGCTTGGTCAAGACGATGCCGGTGACGTCGACCACCTCGGCGAACACCCGGGCCTGGCGCAGGCCATTCTGGCCGGTGGTGGCGTCGAGCACCAGCAGCACCTCGTCGACGGTGGCCTTCTTCTCCACCACCCGCTTGACCTTGCCGAGCTCGTCCATCAGCCCGACCTTGGTGTGCAGCCGGCCGGCGGTGTCGATCACCACGACGTCGACCCCGGTCTCGATGCCCTCGGTGACCGCCTCGAACGCCACGCTGGCCGGGTCGGCGCCGTCCCGGTCGGCTCGCACCGTCTCGGCGCCGACCCGCTGGCCCCACGTCTGGAGCTGGTCGGCCGCCGCCGCGCGGAACGTGTCGGCCGCGCCGAGCAGCACCGTGTGCCCGTCCCCGATCAGTGACCGCGCGAGCTTCCCGCAGGTGGTGGTCTTGCCGGTGCCGTTCACGCCGACCATGAGGACCACCGCGGGCTGACCGCCGTGCGGCGCGGTCTGCAACGACCGGTCGATGTCCTCACCGAGCTGGGTGAGCAGCTCGCCCCGGAGCAGCCCGCGGACGTCGTCCGGGGTCCGGGTGCCGAGCACCTTGACCTTGGTGCGCAGGTCGTCGGTCATCACCCGGGAGACCGCCACGCCCACGTCGGCGGTGATCAGCGCCTCTTCGATCTCGTCCCAGGTGTCGTCGTCGAGCCGGTCCCGGGACAGCAGGCTCAGCAGCACCGAGCCCATCGAGCTCTGCGACCGGGCCAGCCGGGCGCGCAGCCGCACCAGGCGTCCGGCCGACGGCGGGGGGCGCTCAACCTCCAGCACGCCGGTCGCGGCGGCGGGCGTATCCGGCACGGCCGGCGTCTCGGCCGTCGCGGTCTCGCCGCCGCCCGCGGATGTCGCGGAGGCTGGCGGGGTGACCGGGGTCTGGGCGGACGGCGGCGCCAGGGTCCGGCCCCGGCGCGGCCGCTGGAACAGCAGCAGGCCGCCGGCACCGAGAGCCAGGACGGCGATGACGATGATCAGGATTACGTATTCCATCAGGACTCCAGTCTTACAGACCCCGCGCGATGCCCGCGCCCCGCCGGCGGCTAGACGCCAGACCGCTGAAGCACCGGGCCGGACGGGAGCCGCAGGCTGATCACGGTCGCGAGGGCCAGCAGGACGGCGCCGATCGCGAACTGGCCGCTTAGGCGGGCTGGCGGGTGGCGAGTTGCTGGCTGATGACGGCGGAGACGCCGTCGCCGCGCATGGTGATGCCGTAGAGGGCGTCCGCGGCTTCCATCGTCCGGCGCTGGTGGGTGATGACGATGAGCTGCGAGCTCTCCCGCAGTTCCTCGAAGACCAGCAGCAGCCGCTGCAGGTTGGTGTCATCCAGCGCGGCCTCGACCTCGTCGAGCACGTAGAACGGGGAGGGGCGGGCCTTGAAGATGGCGAACAGGTAGGCGATGGCGGTCAGCGACCGCTCCCCGCCGGACAGCAGGGACAGCCGCTTGACCTTCTTACCGGGCGGCCGGGCCTCGATCTCGATGCCGGTGGCGAGCATGTCGTCGGGCTCGGTGAGGACCAGGTTGCCCTGGCCGCCGGGGAACAGGCGGCCGAAGAGGTGCTCGAACTCGCGCGCGGTGTCGGCGTAGGCCGAGGCGAACACCTCCTGCACCCGGTCGTCCACCTCCTTGACCACGGTCAGCAGGTCCCGCCGGGTCTTGCGGAGGTCGTCGAGCTGGGTGGCCAGGAACGTGTGCCGTTCGGTCAGCGCCTCGTACTCCTCCAGGGCCAGCGGGTTGACCTTGCCCAGCCGGTCGAGCTGCTTGCTCGCCTCGGCCGCCCGGCGCTCGGCCGCGATCCGCTCGAAGCGCGACGGCGGCGCGTCCTCGTCGCCGATCACCGGGACGGGCACCTCGGGCCCGTACTCGGCCACCAGCGCGTCCTCCTCGACCCCGAACTCCTCCAGCGCGTGCTCCGCCAGCTGCCGCAGCCGCAGCCGGTGCTCGGCCCGGGCGATCTCGGTGCCGTGCGCGGTGCTGACCACCGTGTCCAGGTCGGCGGCCAGCTCGCGGGCGCGGGCCCGGACCACCTTGAGCTCGGCCGCGCCGCTGGCGTTGGCCGCCTCGGCCTCGGCCCGGCGGGCAGCGGCCTGGTTGACCGACTGCTCGGCCGCCTCTACCGCGTACCGCGCGCCGAGTGCGACGGCCCGGGCCACGGCGGCCTGGGTGACGCGGAGCCGGCGCCGTTCGGCTGCCCGCTGGCGGGTGGCGCGTTCGGCGGCCGCGGTGGCGGCCAGGGAGTCGGCCCGGCCGCTGATCGCCCGTAGCCGCTCCTCCGCCGTCCTGACCTCGAGCCTGGCTTCCATCTCGGCGTTGCGGGCCGCGGTGCACCGCTCGGCCAGGTCCGCGCGGGCGTCGTCGTCCGGCGGCTCGTCCGGCTCCTCGGATGAGGCTTCGGCCTCGGCCAGCTCCTGCCGGAGCTGCTCGAGCCGGGTCAGGTCCTTCTCGGCCGCCAGCCGGGCCGAGGTGATGGCGGCCTCGAGCCGGTCGGCCTCGTCCCGGGCGCCCCGGGCCGCGCCCGCGAGCCGGCCTAGCCGCCCGGAGACCTCCGCCGCGGCCGCGTCGGCCTGGTGCCGGCGGGCCAGCGTCTGCGC
>JAJKHX010000452.1 GCA_021154785.1 Nocardiopsis sp. | reverse complement strand
GGCCTGACCCTGGCCATCTTCCTGATGTTCGCCGAGTTCGGCACGGTCTCGTTCACCGGGGTGTTCAGCAAGGTCGGCTCGGCCGGGAGCGCCGTGGCCACGGCGCTCGGGCTGCTGCTGCTGCTCGGCGCGTGCGGCAAGTCCGCGCAGGTGCCGCTGCAGTCCTGGCTGCTCGACGCGATGGAGGGCCCCACCCCGGTGTCGGCGCTGATCCACGCGGCCACCATGGTCACGGCCGGGGTGTACCTGCTGGTCCGGTCCAACCCGATCCTCGCGGTCTCGCCCGACGCCCGGCTGGCGGTGGTCCTGGTCGGCACGGTCACGCTGCTGTTCGGCGGCATCATCGCCTCTGCCAAGGACGACATCAAGAAGTCGCTGGCCGGGTCCACCATGAGCCAGATCGGCTACATGACGCTCGGGGCCGGCCTCGGCCCGGCCGGCTACGTATTCGCGATCGCGCTCCTGCTCGCGCACGGGTTCTTCAAGGCCGGGCTGTTCCTCGGCGCGGGCTCAGTGATGCACGGCATGAACGACGAAGTGAACATGCGGCGGTACGGCGGGCTGGCCCGGGTCATGCCGGTCACCTACGTCACGTTCGGCCTGGCCTATCTGGCCATCATCGGCATCCCGCCGTTCTCCGGATTCTTCGCCAAGGACCCCGTCATCGACGCCGACTTCAGCGAGCACGGCACGGCCGGAACCATCCTCGGCACCCTGGCGCTGATCGGCGCGGGCATCACCGCGTTCTACATGACCCGGATGATGTTCATGACCTGGTACGGGAAGCGGCGGTGGAGGTCGGAGGCGTCGTCCGGTGAGCCACACGAGACCGCCGAGCCGCTCGAGGGGACATCGCTGCAGGGTGCGCACGGTTCAGCCGAGGAGTACCACCCGCACGAGTCGCCCTCGGTGATGACGTGGCCGATGATCGTGCTGGCGATCGGCTCGGTCGGCGCCGGCGCGTTTCTCATCGTCAACCAGCGGCTGCAGAAGTTCCTCGCCCCGGTGGTCGGCGTACCGCCGGAGTCTCATGGCTTCTTCACCACACCGGGTATCCTCGCCCTCGTGTTCGCCCTGGCCGGGGTCGCCCTGGCCTGGGTTAGGTACGGGCGGGTCCCGGTCCCGGCGGTCGCCCCGCGCGGGCGGCCCCTGACCGTCGCCGCGCGCAGGGACCTCTACGGCGACGCGTTCAACGAATCGGTCCTGATGCGGCCCGGCCAGTGGCTGACCCGGCTGTCGGTGTACTTCGACAACCGGGGCGTGGACGGCCTGGTGAACACGCTCGCCGCGGCGGTGGGCGGGAGCTCCGGCCGGATGCGCAGGCTGCAGACCGGCTTCGTCCGCTCCTACGCCCTGTCCATGTTCTTCGGCGCCGCTGTGCTGGTCGCGCTGCTCCTAGTGGTGAGGCTGTAGATGAACGGCTTTCCCTGGCTGACCGTCGCCGGCGCGCTGCCGCTGCTCGGCGCGATCGTCATCGCCCTGGTCCCCGGCCTGCCCGCGGACAGCGCGGAGACCGACCGGCGGGCCCGCAACGCGCTGGCCAAGTACCTGGCCCTGGGGTTCTCGCTGCTGACCCTGGTCGCGGTGATCATCATCGCGGTGAAGTTCGAAGTCGGCGGCCCGAACTTCCAGTTCACTGAGAACTACTCGTGGATCCCGGCGTTCGGCGTGCACTACGCGCTCGGCGTGGACGGGATCGCGCTGGTGCTCATCGCGATGACCGCGGTGCTGATGCCGGTGGTGATCCTGGCCTCCTGGTACGACGCCGACGGAGTGCTGGGGGCCCCGCCCGCTCCGGATCTCCCCGCGGCCGCCTCCGCCGCCACGCCCCGGCCGCGGCACAGCGTCAAGACCTACTTCGCGCTGATGATGACGCTCGAGACGATGATGATCGGCGTCTTCGCCGCCACCGACGTCTTCCTGTTCTACGTGTTCTTCGAGGCCATGCTGATCCCGATGTACTTCATGATCGGCAGCTACGGCACCGGCAAGCGGCAGTACGCCGCGGTCAAGTTCCTGCTCTACAGCCTGCTCGGCGGCCTGCTGATGCTGGTCGCGATCATCGCGCTGTACGTGTACTCCGCCCGCAGCGGCGTCACCGGGCACCACGGCACCTTCCTGTTCAGCCAGCTGATCCACGTGCCGCTCAGCCCGGCCGTGCAGAAGTGGCTGTTCCTCGGGTTCTTCATCGCGTTCGCGATCAAGGCGCCGCTGTGGCCGTTCCACACCTGGCTGCCCGACGCCGCCGCCGCCGCCCCGCCCGGCGCCGCCGTGCTGCTGGTCGGCGTGCTGGACAAGGTGGGCACGTTCGGCATGCTGCGGTACTGCTTCGAGCTGTTCCCGAGCGGCGCCAAGTACTTCACCCCGCTGGTCATCACCCTCGCGGTGATCGGGATCATCTACGGGGCCATCGTGGCGATCGGCCAGCAGTCCATGAAGCGGCTGATCGCCTACACCTCGGTCTCGCACTTCGGCTTCATCGCGCTCGGTATCTTCGTGATGACCACGCAGGGGGTGTCCGGCGCCACGTTCTACATGGTCAACCACGGCTTCGCCACCGGCGCGCTGTTCCTGCTGGCCGGGTTCCTGATCGCCCGCCGCGGGACGGACCGGATCGCGGACTACGGCGGCGTGCAGAAGGTCGCCCCGCTGCTGGCCGGGCTGTTCCTGATCTCCGGCCTGGCCATGCTCTCGCTGCCCGGCCTGTCCACCTTCGTCAGCGAGTTCCTGGTGCTGCTCGGCACCTTCTCCCGGTACAAGCTGCCCGCCATCATCGCCACCGCCGGGATCATCCTGGCCGCCATCTACGTCCTGTGGATGTACCAGCGGACCATGAACGGCCCGGTCCGCGAGCAGGTCGCCGGGATGAAGGACCTGCGGCCCCGGGAACTGCTCGCGGTCGTGCCGCTGGTCGTGCTGCTCATCGGGGCGGGCGTCTACCCCCAGCCGGTGCTCGACATCATCAACCCGGCGGTCAAGGTGACGATGGCGCAGGTGCACACCACTGATCCCAAACCCGCCCATCCGGCCGGGAATACGACCGTTGCCCAGAAGGGAACCGCACCGTGATCGGGGTCCTCGCCCCCGCGGCGCACGCCGCCTTGGCTAGCAGCGCGGCGCACGCCGCCTTGGCGGCAGCGGCGCCGGCCGGCGCCATCAAGGCGCCGAGCATCGAGTACGGGCAGCTCTCGCCGATGCTCGTCGTCTTCGGGGCGGCGGTGGCCGGTGTCCTGGTCGAGGCGTTCGCGCCGCGTCAGGTACGGCGCGCCGTGCACCTGGTGCTCGCGCTCGGCTCGCTGGCCGCCGCGTTCGTCTTGACGATCGTGGTCGCCGCGATGCACAGCCTGTACGCCAATGGCAGCCCGGGCCACGTCGCCGCGATGGGGGCCGTCGCGGTCGACCGGCCGACGCTGTTCATCCAGGGCACCGTGGTAGTGCTCGCCTTCGTCAGCGTGCTGCTCATCGGCGACACCAGCAACAGCCCGTTCGCCGCGCAGGCGGCGGCCACGCCGGGCAGCCCGGAAGAGCAAGAGAGCCTGGCCGCCGGGATCATGCACACCGAGATCTTCCCGCTGACGCTGTTCGCGGTCGGCGGGATGATGCTCTTCCCGGCCTCCAACGACCTGCTGACCATGTTCGTCGCGCTCGAGGTGCTGTCGCTGCCGCTGTACCTGCTGTGCGGGCTGGCCCGCCGGCGCCGGCTGGTCTCGCACGAGGCGGCCGTGAAGTACTTCCTGCTGGGCTCGTTCTCCTCGGCGCTGTTCCTGTTCGGCATCGCGATGCTGTACGGCTTCTCCGGCTCGGTGCGGCTGTCCGCGATCGCCGCCGCGGCGACCAGCAACACGTCCAATGCCACGCTGCTGTTTACCGGCATCGCGCTGACCGGCGTCGGGCTGCTGTTCAAGATCGGCGCGGTGCCCTTCCAGGGCTGGAAGCCCGACGTCTACCAGGGCGCACCCACGCCGGTCACCGCGCTGATGGCGTCCTGCACGGTGGTGTCGGCCTTCGGGGCCCTGCTGCGCGTGTTCTACGTGGCATTCGGCAACCTGACCTGGGACTGGCGTCCGGCCATGTGGGTGGTCGCCGTCCTCACCATGGTGGCCGGCGCCGTCATCGCCGTCACCCAGACCGACGTGAAGCGGCTGCTGGCCTACTCCTCGATCGCGCACGCCGGGTTCGTCCTGACCGCGGTCATCGCGGTCAGCCCCGCCGGGCTGTCGAGCAGCCTGTTCTACCTGGCCTCCTACGGCTTCACCACGGTGGGCGCGTTCGCGGTGATCACCCTGGTCCGGGACCCGGGCGGGGAGGCCGGGCACCTGTCCCGGTGGGCGGGCCTCGGCCGCCGGTCGCCGCTGGTCGCGGGCATCTTCGCGCTGTTCCTGCTCGCCTTCGCGGGTATCCCGCTGACCAGCGGGTTCACCGGGAAGTTCGCCGTCTTCCAGGCCGCGATCGCCTCGGGCGAGACGGCCCTGGTCATCGTCGGCGTGCTCAGCAGCGCGATCGCGGCGTTCTTCTACGTCCGCGTGATCGTGCTGATGTTCTTCAGCGACCCGATCCCCGATGGCCCCGTAGTCGTGGTGCCGAGCATCTTCACCGGTACCGCGGTCGGGTTCGGGGTGGTGGCGACCCTGGTGCTCGGCATCGTCCCGCAACCCGTTCTGAGTCTGGCCAGCCATGCCGCGAATCAGCTGTTCGTTGGCTAGTGTGCCAGCCTGCGCGCATCGTGCGCCGTACCGGGGATTCCAGGGCGGTCGTCCCCCTCGGCTAGCCTGGTTGGCAGAACGCAGAACGGGCATGCTCGAAAATTCGAGGCGTTCGCGCGAGCCGACGACGGTGGAGAGCAATTGATCAGCGCAGTTCCCGTGGATTTCCCGGACGCGGCCCTCGAAGCGGCGGTGCGGGATGGCCTGGCCAGGGTCGAGGAGTCGCTGGCCGCGACCGCGCACCCCGACGACGAACTGCTGACCGAAGCGTCCCGGCATCTCATCGTGGCCGGCGGCAAGCGGTTCCGGGCCCTGCTCGTGCTGCTGGCCGCGCAGTTCGGTAACCCGGACGATCCCCGGGTGACCCAGGCCGCGGTCGCGATCGAACTGACCCACCTGGCCACGCTGTTCCACGACGACGTGATGGACGAGGCCCTGGTGCGCCGGGGTCACCCGTCGGCCAACTCCCGGTGGGACAACTCGGTGGCCATCCTGACCGGCGACTTCCTGTTCGCCCAGGCCTCCCAGATCCTGGCCCGGCTCGGCCCGGAAGCCGTCCGGATCCAGGCCGAGACGTTCAGCCGGCTGGTCACCGGGCAGACGTCCGAGACCATCGGGCCGCGACCCGGCCAGGATCCGCTCGACCACTACATGCACGTGATCACGGAGAAGACCGGCTCGCTGATCGCCACCTCCGGCCAGTTCGGCGCCCTGTTCTCCGGCGCCCCGGAGGGGGTCGCCGACCGGATCGCCGCGGCCTGCGAGAAGCTCGGCGTGGCCTGGCAACTCTCCGACGACGTGATCGACATCGCCAGCGACACGGCGCAGTCGGGCAAGACCCCGGGCACCGACCTGCGCCAGGGCGTCCGCACGCTGCCGGTGCTCTACGCGCTGCGCTCTCTCAACTCTGAGCCGGGCTCGGCTCCGCCGGGAACCGGCCAGTCCGGGACGGATCAGCCCGCGGCGGACGCGCGGCTGCGCTGGCTGCTGGAGGACGCGGACCTAGCCGACGAGGCCCTGGTGACCGAGGCTCTCACCCTGCTGCGCGGTCACCACGCCATGAAGGAGTCCCGCGCGGACGTGCTGAACTGGGTGCACGAGGCCCGGACCTCGATCAAGACGCTGCCGGAGGGCCCCGCCCGGGCTGCCTTCCTGACCATGTGCGACTTCGTGGAGAAGCGCACCGGCTGAGCCTGCTAGGGGACCAGGCCTAGCTTGGCGGCCTGGGCGGCGGCGGCGTTGCGGTTCGGCGCGCCGAGCTTGGCGAGCACGGCGGAAACGTGGTGGTCGACGGTCTTGGCCGAGATGAACAGCTTGGCGGCGATCGCCGCGTTGGTCTGCCCGGCGCAGATCTCCCTGAGGATCTCCCGTTCGCGCCGGGTCAGCCCGAGCGGATCGTCCCGGGTCGCGGACCGGGGACCGACCGGGATGGCCCGGACGCCGAGCGCGCGCAGCCGCTGCCGGGCGAGCCGGGCCGCGGCCGGGGCGCCGAGGGCGGTGAAGGTGGCCAGCGCCTCCCGCAGCGCGGCCTCGTCCGGCCCGTCGAGGCGGGCCAGCGCGGCCTCGTACCGGCAGCCCAGGTCGGTCCACAGCTGGGCGGCCTTCTCCCAGTGGCCGTTGACCTGGTGATGGTAGGGCTCGGCGAGGTCCGCCCGCACCGGCCGGGCGGATCCGGTCCGGCGCAGCCACGTGGCCACCGCGCCGTACAGCCAGCCGTCGTCGGTATCGGCGATGTCGTCGGCCAGTTCGGCTTCGCGGAGCGCGTCGGCCGTCCTTCCCTCCAGCCAGCGGGCCTCGGCGCGGCCGAGCCGGACCGGCACGATCGACTGCGGCTCGCCCGTCCCCTCGGCGGACGCGAGCGCCTCGTCGAGGTAGGCCCAGGCCTGCGGGTCGCCGCGGCGGCCCAGGATGGTGCCGATCCGGTTGAGCGGGCACAGCCGGGTGACCGGGGCCGGAGCGGCGTGTTCCAGGATCTCCCGGCTCAGCGCCAGCGCCTCGTCCCAGCGGCCGGTCTTTTCCAGCATCCCGGTGTGCTCGCTGCGCAGGAAGGTCGCGAAGGTGGTGACGTCGTGCTCGTCGCAGTACGCGGTGCCGTTGGCGTAGAACGGCTCCGCGTCGGCGTACTTCCGCTGGCCGCAGTAGGTCGCGTAGTAGTTGCAGTACGCCCGGCCCGCCTCACCGTGCAGGCCGTTGACCAGGGCCAGCCGCAGAGCCCGGTCCATCAGGGGGATCCACTCCCGGCCGAGGATCGCGGCGGAGGTGGCCTCGCTGTTCAGTGCCTCGCTGATCACCGCGAGCGCGCCCGCCTGCGCGGCGATGGACTGGGCGCGCCGGGCGTGCTCGATCGCGCTGCGGTGGCGTCCCCTGACCATGTGCTGGGTGGCGAGGTTGGCGTAGGCCTGGGCCAGTTCGACGCCCGGGGACAGCGATCCCAGCACCGCGACCGCCCGCTCGGCGGTGGCTTCCGCCTCCTCGCCGCGGCACAGGTGCCACAGGATGCAGGAGAGCCGGCGCATGGTGTCACCCTCCCGCCGGCGGTCCCCGGCCGCCTGCCACAGTTCCAGCGCGTGCCGGGAGGCCTCGGCGGCCTCGGCGGCCCGGTCGAGCAGCAACAGCTCGGCCGCCAGGTCGTCGTACAGCCCGGCGCGCACGGTGTCATCAGCCTGCGCCGCGAACCGCAGCGCCCGCTGGAGCTGTGCGGCGGCCTCCCGGTGCGACGCCAGCCCGGCGGCCCGCCGGGCAGCGGCCGGGGCGTGCCTCAGCACCGCCGCGGCATCGTCCGCACCCTCGGCGTGAAAGGCCAGCCGGGCGTCGTCCGGCGACCCCGATGCGCGCAGGGCGGTCAGGATCCGGCTGTGGATGGCCGCCCGGCGGTGCGCCGGGATCGCCTGCTCCACCGCCAGCCGCGCGATCTCGTGCCGGAACCGCAGGCCGCTGCCGTCGGGGGCGCTGTCGGCGGCCAGCAGCCCGGACGCCAGCAGCGCGTCCACCGCCGCCGGGGAACACGGGGCGGCCGCCTCGAGCAGCCGCGGCTCCAGCCGGGCGCCGGTCAGCGCGGCGACTTCGAGCAGCTGCCGGCCGTCGCCGCTCAGGCCCGCGGCCCGGGCCAGCACGGCGTCGCGCGCCGACGCCGGGACCTCCGTCATCCCGGCCTGCAGGACCTCGGTTACGTAGAACGGGTTCCCGCCGGTCAGCTGGTACAGCGCGGCCGGTTCCAGGTCGCTGCCGCTGGCCAGCTCCTGCACCGCGTCCGCGGACAGGGCGGCCAGGTGAATCCGCCGGGTCGGGCGCTGCCGGGCGAGCTCGCCGAGGGCGACCCGCAGCGGGTCGCCCGCCGCCAGGTCGTCGTCCCGGTAGGTGACGATGAGCAGGACCGGGGCCTCACGCAGGCGGCGCCCGGCGAACCGGAGCAGGTCCATGGTCGCCTCGTCGGCCCAGTGGACGTCTTCGACCACGATCACGTTCAGCGTTCCCGGCTCGCTGACCTGCCGCAGCAAGGTGCGGAAGAGCTCTTCCCGGCCGGCTCCGCGGCCGGTCCCGCTATCGGCGCCGCGTGAGCAGAGGTCGAGCAGCGCGCCGCCGAGCTGGTCGGCCAGGTCGTACAGCGGCCCGAGCGGGCGCGGGGTGAACAGGCCGTCGCACGCCCCCCAGGACCAGCGGGCCTCCGGCAGGTTCCGCTGGAACCGCTCGACGAGCGCCGTCTTCCCGATCCCGGCCTCCCCGCCGATCAGGATCAGGCGCCCGTCGCCGCGCCGGGCCTCGGCCGCGTAGCCGGCCAGCGAGGCCAGGGCGGGCTCCCGCTCCAGCAGTTCCATACCTTCAGTGTCGGTCATGCGGGTGGCTTTATGCCAACATGTGACCTGGCCGGATGCGGTACTCGTGCTAGGTTCCATGACGATGACCGAAGCATGGCCGCAAGTCGGCGGGCCGCGGAACCGCAGCGCGCTCCTCACCGCTGCCGCCGCGCTGGTCGGCGCCGATGGCCGCAATGGCCCGTCCGCCGGCACCCTGGCCATGGTCCTCGGCCGGGGCTGGGACCGGCGCACGGGATCCAGGTCCAGGCAGCAGCTCCAGCTGGCCGTGATAACCGAGGCCGGGCGGATCTTCGACGAGGAAGTGGTGCAGCCCGCCCGGGCGGCCCCGGCCGGACTCGGTCAGCTGGCCACGGTATGCGAGACGTTCTTCGGGCACCTGGAGCGGCATAGCTGCCCCGGCGGCTGCTTCATGGCCAGCGCCGCCCTGGAGATGGGGACCCCCGCGGGACCGGTCGATGACCTGATCGCCGCGCTGCAGGCCCAGTTCGGCCAGCTGATCTGCGGCTTCGCGGCCGCCGCCGTGGCGAGGAACGAGCTGCCGGCGGGCGAGGATCCCGGCCGGCTGGCGTTCGAGCTGAACGGCATCATGCTGGCCACCGACATGAACTTCGTGCGGCACAAGGATCCCGCCGTGCTCGACCTGGCCCGCCAGATCGTGCGCCAGCGGCTCGGCGTCGCCAGCCCTACCTGACTGGTCCTGACCGGGCCTAGTTGACTTCCCAGGTGTCGTTGCCCGCCAGCAGGGCGGCGAGGTCACCCGGGCCGCTGCGCTGCCGCGCGGCCTCGATCTGCTCCGCCATCAGCTGGTCGTAGCTCGGCTGCTCCACCTGCCGGAAGACGCCGACCGGGGTGTGCCGGAAGTCCGACGTGTCCAGCCGGGACAGCGCGAACGCGTAGGACGGGTCGGCGCGGTGCGCGTCGTGGGTGATCAGCGTGCCCTCGTCGGCCGCGGCCACCTCGACCGCCTCGAGCTGGCCCAGCGGGCCGAACCGCAGGCCGCGGGTATCGCCCGCGAACCGGACCGGCTCCCCGTGCTCCAGCTTGATCAGCCGCTGGCCGGTCGCGCTGGCCTCCTTGAGCGGGGCGAACGCGTCGTCGTTGAAGATGGGGCAGTTCTGGTAGATCTCGATGAACGCCGCGCCCTGGTGGTCGGCCGCGGCGCGCAGCACCGAGGTCAGGTGCCTGCGGTCCGAGTCGATCGTCCGGGCCACGAAGCTCGCGTCCGCGCCGAGTGCCAGCGACACCGGGTTGAACGGGTGGTCCAGCGAGCCGAACGGGGTCGACTTGGTGACCTTGCCCCGCTCGGAGGTGGGCGAGTACTGGCCCTTGGTCAGCCCGTAGATCCGGTTGTTGAACAGCAGGATCTTGATGT
>JAJKHX010000451.1 GCA_021154785.1 Nocardiopsis sp. | reverse complement strand
GCCGAAGGTGGTCGACTTGCCCGCCCCGTTGGGACCGAGCAGGCCGAACGAGTCACCCTCGCGCACGGTCAGGGATATCCCGCGCACCGCCTTGACCTCCCGGCCGCCGGCCGAATAGGTCTTGTGCAGGTCCTCGGTCTGGATGGCTATCGCCGCCATGAGCACACCTCTGTTTAGTACGGCCGGTCGCCGGCGATCGCGACCCGCTCGGTGACGCGTTCGGCCGGGAAGTAGTCGGAGACGGCGTAGTGCTGCACCGCCCGGTTGTCCCAGAAGGCCACCGCGTCCGGCGTCCAGCGGAACCTGACCTGGTACTCGGGCGCCTGCAGCTGCCGGAACAGGTACTGCAGCAGCTGCTCGCCCGGCTCCGGCTCCATGCCGACGATGCGGGTGGTGAAGACCGAGTTGACGAACAGGGTCCGCCGTCCGGTCTCCGGGTGGGTCCGCACCACCGGGTGGACCACCGGCGGGAAGTCGGCCTGGATCCGGGCCAGCTGCCGGGCCGGGACGAAGCCGCCCAGCGCGGCGCTCATGTCGTGCACCGCCCGCAGGTCGTCGATCTCGACCCGGACCTGCACCGGCAGGTTGTCGTAGGCGGCCGCGGCGTCGGCGAAGATGGTGTCGCCGCCGGCCGCGGGCCCGCGGACCAGCCGCAGCACGAAGGCCTTGGCCGGCTCGGGCCGCCCGGTCATGTCCACGTGCCAGGCGTTCTCCCAGCCGGAGTTGGCGGCGTCCTTGACGTAGCGGGCCACCCCGGGCCCGTCCTCACCGGTCAGGCGCTGGCGTTCCAGGTCTCCCCAGGCGGCGGCGAACGCCACCTGCTGGGCGGGGGTGATCCGCTGGTCGCGGAAGAACAGCACCTTCCACTCCAGCCAGGCCCGGTGCAGCTCGGCCGCCAGGTCAGGATCCATCGGCGCGCCGAGGTCGACGCCGCTGATCTCGGCGCCGATCAGCGGGCTGAGCGGCGTCACCCCGAACCGCTCGTACGGCCGGCTGGGCTGGCTATCGGCGAGCCGGCGCAGCCGCCGGGGCCCGCCGCGGATCGCCCGGCCCGGACGCTCCGCCGGGCCGAGCCGGGTCTCGGCGCCGGCCAGCTCCCAGGGCAGTGCTGCTACCGGCGGGGCCGCCACCGGTGGGGTGGAGGCCGAAATCGGCATGGTCATCCGTGCTCCCTCGTCAGCATGGGGCCGAGCTGCAAGACCACAATCCGGCCGAACGGTTTGGGTCCACCTTGGACCTGCCTGCCCCTCGGTTGGCGGGCAGAAAAGACGCCGCCAACCTCAGCCCAACCCCGGTGCAACCGGGGTGACGCAGCATCGCGGTGCGAGAGCACGCCGAGGGAAAGGGAGCGCCATGACCGGAAGCGGGCCGTCCCGGCACAGTCAGCTGAGCGTCGCGCTGACCGGGGACTGGATGGCGACGCGGGGCGCGGCGTTCGGCGCGCGTCCGGGCGCGCAGGAGCTGCGTGACCTGCTGATCGCGGCCGACTTCACGTTCGCCAACCTCGAGGTGGTGGCGAACGGCTGGCAGGGATATCCGGTGCGCGATCCGTGGGGCAGCACGCTGGCGGCCGGGACGCATGTGCTCGACGGGCTGCTCGAGGCCGGCGTGGACATGGTCAGCTGCGCCAACAACCACGCGCTCGACATGGGCGTGCCCGGGCTGACCGCGCAGCTGCGCGAGCTGGCCGGGCGGGGCATCGCGGCGGCCGGCGCGGGCCCGGACCTGACCAGCGCGCGGATGCCGGCCTACGTCGACCGCCCGGCCGGCAGCGTCGCCCTGCTGGCCTGTACCACCAGCTTCACCCCGGGTCAGGAGGCCGCCCCGGCCGGCCTGCAGCTGCCCGGCCGGCCCGGCGTCAGCCCGCTACGGCACCGGCAGGTCCTGGACGTGACGCCGGAACAGCTGGCGACACTGCGGGCGATTGACCGCGAGACCGGGCTGGCCGGCCAGCGGGCCGGCCTCGTCGCGATGATGGGCGCCGACCCGTGGGGGGAGGACGCCGACCCGTTCCCCTTCCTCGGCGGCTTGTTCCGGGCGGCCGCGGCGCCCGGCCTGTCCACCACGGCCGACGCGGAGGACCTGGCCGCGATCAGCCGGTGGATCCGTGACGCACGCCAGCGCGCCGACCTGGTCGTGGTCAGCGTGCACACGCACGAGCCGGGCGGCACCGAGGCCGAGCCGGCCGCGTTCGTCCGGGACTTCGCGCGCGCCGCGGTCGAGGCGGGCGCCGACATCGTCGCCGGGCACGGCCCGCACCGGCTGCGCGGCATCGAGGTGCACCAGGGGCGGCCGATCTTCTACAGCCTCGGTAACATCGTCAGCCAGATCGAGCTGACCGAACGGCTGCCGGCCGAGGACTACGCGAAGGTTCCGTCGGGCAGGCCCATTACACAGTTCGGCTTCTTCAATGCCCGGAGCCTGGCCGATACGTGCGGGCTGGGGGCCTACGGCGAGTACTGGGAGACCGTCGTCCCGGTGGTGACGGCGCCGCAGGCCGGCGACCGGCACCGGCCGGCCGTCGTCGGGCTGCACCCGGTGACGCTCGGGTTCGGGCAGCCGGTGCACCGGCGGGGGCGGCCGGAGCTCGCGTCCGCCGCCGACGGCGAGCGCATCCTCAAGGAACTGGCCGAGCTGTCCGGCGGCTTCGGCACCACGGTGGAGCTCGCCGGCGGGACTGGCCGCATCGTCCTGGATTAATCCGCCATACCGTCCTGCTACCGCGCTTTAGCCCCGGGCTAGCCGGGCCGGGTGAGGCTGCCTGCGGTAGGCAGCTGCCTGCCGTTCCCGGGAGCAGAGGGAGACTCCGATGGTGCGGATCAGGGCCGCCAGAACGATATTTCCCGTGGCCGCCGCGGCGGCACTCAATGTTTTCGGCCTGGCTGTTACCGGCCTGGCGCCCGCGGCGCTGGCCGCACCGTCCGGCCCCGCATTCCCGGCCAGCAGGGTGCCGATCGCCTCGGCGGTGCCGGCCGGCGCGACCGACGAGGGGGCCGCGCCCGCGGCCGGGAAGCTGGCCCTCCGGGTGTACCTGAGCGGGCAGGACCTGGCCGGGCTGCAGGCGCTCGCGCAGCAGGTGTCCACGCCGGGCAGCGCGCAGTACGGCCACTACCTGACTCCGGCCCGGTACGCCGCCGAGTTCGGCCCGACGGCGCAGCAAAGCGCCGGCGTGAGCGGCTGGCTGAAGTCCTGCGGACTGTCCGTGACCAGCACGACCACGCACTACGTGAGTGCGTCGGGCGGTCAGGCCGCGGTGACCTGCGCGGTGGGCACGCCGATGCACGACTACCGCTGGCACGGGACCACGGTCCGCGCCCCGGCCGGCACGCCGAGCGTGCCGTCGGCGGTATCCGGCGACGTGCTGTCGGTGACCGGGCTGAGCTCGCTGATCCCGCAGGTCCGCCCGGCGTCCGCCGCCGTTCCGGCCACTGCGGCGGCGGCCGCGTCGGCCACCTGCTCGGCCTACTTCGGCGCCACCCCGGCGAGCACGCTGCCGCAGGCCTACGGCGTCACCCAGCCGTACCAGCCGTGCGGGTACCTGCCCAGCCAGCTCCGCAGCGCCTACGGCACCGGCGCCACCGGGCTGACCGGCGCGGGCGTCAAGGTCGCGGTGGTGGATTCCTTCGCCTCGGCCACGATGGCCAGCGACGCCCAGGCGTTCTCCTCGGCTCACGGCGAGCCGGGCTGGGCCGCCGGCCAGTACTCCGAGGTGGTGCCGGCCGGGCTGCCCGCCCAGCCGCTGTCCTGGACCGAGGAAGAGGTCATGGACGTCGAGGGCGTGCACGCGATGGCGCCGGGCGCGGACGTGGTCTACGTCGCGGCGGCGGGCACCAGCGACAGCGACTACGTGGACGCGCTGTCGAAGATCGTCGACGGCCGCCTGGCCAATATCGTGACCAACTCCTACGTGCTCGGCGCCGACACCGGCATCCCGGCCGCCACCATCCGGGCCTTCGACAAGGTCTTCCTCCAGGGCACGGTCGAGGGCATCGGGTTCATCTTCGCTTCCGGCGACACTGGCTCCCAGGCGGCGTCGCAGGACGGCGGCGGGCCCGCCGTAACCGGCGTCAACTACCCGGCCTCGGACCCGCTGGTGACCGCGGTCGGCGGAACCACGCTGGCCATCGGCTCCGGCGGCCAGGCCCAGTGGCAGACCGGCTGGGAGACCGGCTACGCCCCGCTGTCCTCCGACGGCAGCTCCTGGACCAGCCCGCCGGGCGCGTTCGCGGGCGGCTCGGGCGGCGGGAAGAGCGGCGTCTTCCCCCGGCCGGTCTACCAGCTCGGGACGGTGCCGTCCTCGTTCGGCAACCACCGGGCGGTCCCGGACGTGGCGATGGAGGCCGATCCGGTCACCGGGATGCTGGTCGGCCAGACCTTCAGCCTGCCCAGCGGCAACGTCTTCGTCCAGTACGCCACCGGCGGCAGCAGCCTGGCCGCGCCGCTGTTCGCGGCCGTCCAGGCCCTGGCCGAGCAGCACGCCGGCCATCCGCTCGGCTTCGCCAACCCGGCCATCTACCTGTCGGCGGCCCGGGGCGGCTTCCGCGACGTGACCGACACCCCGTCCGGCACCACGCCGCCGCTGGCCGCGGTCCACACCGTCACCACCGCCAGCGCGACCGGCCAGGTGAGCACCAGCTTCGTGCTCGCCACCTTCGGCCGCGCCCAGGACACCGGGCTGTCCGCGGCGGGCGGCTACGACGACGTGACCGGCGTCGGCTCGCCCACCGCGGCCTACATCGATTCCTTCCGCTGACCCCTTGTACGAGAGAAGGCCACCATGCCCGAAGACCGGGACGAGTCGCTGGAGCGGCTCCGCATCGCGGGGTTCGACCTCAGCCTGTTCGACGACGACCAGCTCGAGCTGCTCGCCTCGCTCAGCGAGGGGGAGCTGACCGTGCTGCTCGACATCAAGGAGCGGATCGGCGAGATCCAGCCGGAGGTCCAGGCGCACAGCGGGACCATGCCGATGACCATCGGCGGCCTGCTGTTCTAGCTAGACCCGGTCAGCCTGTGCGGCTCGGGCGTTAACGCTCATCCGCGCAGGCTGACCGGAAGGCTGGCGTGCATCCGCATCCGCAGGGCCAGCCGCCGCTCCGGAGTCCCGGCCAGCGCCAGCCGCGGGAAGCGCCGGAACAGCATGGGCAGCACCACCGCGGCCTCCATCCGGGACAGCGCCGCGCCGATGCAGAAGTGCACGCCACCGCCGAAGCTGAGCACCCGGCCGCCGGGCCGCGATGGCAGGAACCGGTCCGGGTCCGGGTATTGTCCCGGGTCTCGCTGCGCCGCCCCCACCAGGCAGACCAGCAGCGTCGCGGCCGGGATCGGCACCCCGCGGAGCACGGTGCTGTCCCCGGTCATCCGGGGCACGACCTGCGACGGCGGCTCGTGCCGGAGCGACTCCTCCACCACCGCGCCGACGTAGTCGTCGTCCCGGCGCAGCCGGTCCGCCTCGGCCGGGCTGGCCAGCAGCTGCTCGGTGGCGTTCCCCACCAGCGCGGCCGTCGTCCCGTAGCCGGCCGAGAACAGGAAGATGGCCACACCGAGCAGTTCATCGGCCGACAGCAGGCCGGCGTCGCTGGCTTGGGTGAGCGCGGTGGTGAGGTCGTCGCGGGGCGCCCGGCGGCGATCTTCGATCATCGCCGTCCAGTAGTCCAGCATGGCCGCGGCCGCCGCCTCCATCCGCTCGGTGGCCGAGCTGTCAGCGTACATGTCCATCACCTTGAAGAAGTCGGTGCCCAGGTCACGGAACCGCTCCCGGTCGGCCTCGGGCACGCCCAGCATCTCCCCCATCACCGCGGTCGGGAGCGGGTACGCCAGCTGCGTCATCAGGTCGACCGGGCCGGGGCCAGCATCGGCCATCCGGTCCAGCAGGCGGGGCACGACGCGCTCGATCAGCGCGCGGTACGCGGCCATCGGCCGGGGCGAGAAGGCCCCGGCTAGCAGGCGGCGCAAGCGGCTGTGGTCGGGGTCGTTGCGGCTCTGCACCGACTGGTACATCAGCCGGGTCGCGGTGCAGTCCCGCCAGCCCGGCAGCTTCACGTCGTACCAGGCCGGGTCCTGCACCCGGAACCGCGGGTCGGCGAGAACCTCGCGGCAGGCGTCGTACCCGGACAGGAAGTAGACGTTGCCGGCCTGGCATACCGGGGCCAGCGTGCGGAGCGCGTGGTAGTGCGGATAGGGATCGGCCAGCCCTTCGGGCGACATCAGCCGGGCCAGCACCTCCTCGGACGCCGTCATCGGCAGCTCCTTCGGCTCGCAGACAGGCCGTCCCAGGGTGCCGGGCCCGGGCTGCCGGCCGGTTTGCGCCGGGTTGGCCAGGCCGAACCCACCGGGAAACAACCGGCCGCCAGGCGCCGGGCAACCGCCCGGGCGCGTACTGGGCAGCAGGTTTCGCGACCGTAGGAGGTTGTTCCGATGACGGTTACTGGTGGCCGGCGTGGGGATGCCCGGCTTACGGACGCCCTGCTGAGCGGGGCGTCGTCCGATGAGATCAGCCGGAGCCCGCTGCCCGCGGACTACGTCGCGGCCCACCTGCGGCTCGAGGACATCCACCTGTTCCGCGACGGCGGCGACAAGGACGTGCGCCGGTCGCTGCACGTCGGCCGGGTGGCGATGCCGGAGCTCGCGCCGGACGAGGTGCTGGTGGCGGTCATGGCCAGCTCGATCAACTACAACACGGTCTGGTCGGCCATGTTCGAGCCGATCCCCACGTTCAGGTTCCTGGAGCAGTTCGCCCGCCAGGGCGGCTGGGCCGCCCGGCACAACCTGCCCTACCAGGTGGTCGGCTCGGACGGCGCGGGCGTGATCGCCCGGGTGGGCTCGGGGGTGCGCCGCTGGCAGCCCGGTGACCGGGTGGTCATCAGCCCGGCGTACGTGGACGACCAGGAGCCGGGCACCCACGCCGACGGCATGCTCGGCGCGGAGCAGCGGGCCTGGGGCTTCGAGACCAACTTCGGCGGCCTGGCCGAGTTCGCGGTCGTCCGGGCCAGCCAGCTGATGCCCAAGCCCGCCCACCTGACCTGGGAGGAAGCGGCCTGCTTCCCGCTGTGCGGGGGAACCGCGTACCGGATGCTGGTCGGCGACAACGGCGCCCGGATGAAGCAGGGCGACGTGGTGCTGATCTGGGGCGCGGCCGGCGGCCTGGGCGGCTACGCGGTGCAGTTCGTGCGGAACGGCGGCGGCGTCGCGGTGGGCGTGGTCGGCTCGGACGACAAGGCGGCCGCGGTGCGGCGGCTCGGCTGCGACGTGGTGGTGAACCGGGCCGAGATCGGGCTGGGGGATGCCGCCCCGGACGACCCCGAGCAACTGCTCAAGGTGGGCCGGCGGCTGGGCACGATCATCAGGGAGCGGGCGGGCCGGGATCCGAGGATCGTGTTCGACCACGTGGGACGTTCGACGTTCGGCATCTCGACCTTTGTCGCCGACCGGGGCGGCATCGTGGTCACCTGCGGGTCCAGCACCGGGTACCAGCACGTCTTCGACAACCGGTACCTGTGGATGAAGCTCAAGCGGATCATCGGCAGCCACGTGGCCAACCTGCACGAGCAGTGGGAGACCAGTGCCCTGTTCGGCACCGGCCGGATCGCCCCCACCTTGTCGAAGGTGTACCCGCTGGCCGACGTGGCCCACGCGACCCGGCTGGTCCAGCTGAACCGGCACCTGGGCAAGGTCGCGGTGCTCTGCCTGGCCCCGATGCCCGGCCTCGGCGTCACCGACCGCGCCCGGCGGGCCCGGATCGGCGAGGAGCAGATCCTGCCGCTGGCCGGCCCCGAGCTCGTCGCGGGACGGTGACGGCGGTGCCCATCGGGATCCTCGCTACCGGCGGCTACGTACCGGACCGGGTGGTGACCAACGAGGAGATCTGCGCGCTCGTCCCGGACGCGACGCCGGACTGGATCCTGAGCCGGACCGGGATCGTGACCCGGCGGTACGCGGCCCCGGACCAGGCCACCTCGGACCTGGCGGCCCGGGCGGCCGGCCGGGCCCTGGCGGCGGCCGGGGTGACCGCGGGCGAGGTGGACTACCTCATCGTGTCCACCTCGACCGGCGACTCCCCGCAGCCGCCCACCGCCTGCGGCGTCCAGGACTTGATCGGCGCGCGCAACGCCGCCTGCCTGGACATCAACGTGGTCTGCTCCGGGTTCGTCTACGGCCTGGAGATCGCGCGCGGCCTGCTGGGCGTCAACCCGGGCACGCGCGCGCTGGTCATCGGCGCGGACGTGTACTCCCGGTGCCTGGACTACCGGGACCGGTGCACCTCGGTGCTGCTCGGCGACGGGGCCGGCGCGGTCCTGGTGGGTTCGGTGCCCGCGCCGGGCGGCTTCGGCGAGATCTGCCTGTCCAGCTACGGCGACGCGCGGGACCTCATCGGCGTGGCGGCCGGCGGGAGCAGGCTCCCGGCCTCGGCTTCGACGGTGGCCGGCGGCCAGCACTTCTTCACCATGCGGGGCCGCGCCGTGCGCGATTTCGTGCTGGACAACATCCCGCCGCTGGTCGACAAGCTGCTGAGCCGGGCCGGGCTCGGGCCGGGCGACGTCGGCTGCTTCGTCCCGCACCAGGCCAACGGCAGGCTCATCGGCGAGCTGGCCGAACGGTGCGGGCTGGGCGGCGTGCCGATGGCCCGCGTGGTGGAACGGTACGGGAACCTCGGCAGCGCCTCGGTGCCGGTCGCGCTGGACGACGCGGTCCGGTCCGGCGCGGTGGCGGGGGGCGATGTGGTGCTGCTGGCCGGATTCGGCGGTGGCATGGCGGCCGGGGCCGGACTCGTCCGCTGGTTTTCTCCTTCTTCTTCAGCTTCTTCTTCAGCTTCGGGGAGATCTTCATGACCGTGATCAGCCGGATCGGCGTGGTGGGGGCCGGCCAGATGGGCGGCGGGTTCGCACAGGTCTGCGCGCGCGGAGGCCTGGACGTGGCCGTCGCCTGCCGGGATGAGGCCGGCCTGGAACGGGCCCGGCAGCGGATCGGGCGGTCGCTCGACGCGCTGGTGCGCAAGGGCAAGATGACCGCGTCCGAGCACGCCGAGGCGACCGGGCGGATCCGGTACGGCACCGGCCTGGACGGGCTGCGTGACCGCCAGTTCGTGCTGGAGGCGATACCCGAGCGGCTGCCGGACAAGCTCGCCCTGTTCACCGAGCTGGACGCCGCGGTGCGTGATCCGGACGCCATCCTGGCGTCGAATACCTCCTCGCTGCCGCTGGCCCGGCTGGGCAGCGCGACTGAGAACCCGGCCCGGGTCATCGGTGTGCACTTCTTCAACCCGGTGCCGGTGATGCCGCTGGTGGAGGTGATCAGCGCGCTGCGCACGGCGGGCGACGTGACCGCCTTGACCTCGGCCTTCATCACCGACGGGCTGGGCAAGCAGGTCATCCACGCCAAGGACCGGGCCGGTTTCGTGGTCAACTCGCTGCTGGTGCCGTATCTACTGCATGC
>JAJKHX010000450.1 GCA_021154785.1 Nocardiopsis sp. | reverse complement strand
TCGCGGATTGATCTTCCGTGCGAGAAGAACAAGTTCGACGCGGGCGGGTCGTTCGCCATCCAGTTCATCGACCGGGCGTCGTCGCGGTTCAGCCCGCAGGCCGACGCGCTGAAGAAGCTGCACATCAAGGCGCACGAGAACAGGAAGGCCGCGGCCGGGTGAGCATGGGCTCATCCGGCAACGGGCTGCCTGCCGGGGCGGCGGCTCACCGAGCCGCCGCCCCGGCGGGCGCCGACGTGCGCCGGGGCTGGTTTCCGCTCGACGCCGAACGGCACCGGCGGGACGCGCCCCGGTTCTGCCCGGGGTGCGCGGCGGCGTTGTCGCTGGCCGATGGCGGCCGGGGACTCGTTACCGAGTACTGGACCGGGCAAGACCGGGTATTCGTCTGCTTCTGCGGCGCATGCGGCTGGTCTGGCGACGTCGTCCTGGCCGACCGGGTGGTCGGCCACGAGGCCGCGGAGTAGGTTCCGGCGCCGCCGGAACCGGCTCGATGGAACATCGAGCCGGCTACCGCCGGATCAATGGAGCATCGAGCCGGCTCGGGCTACGCCTGATCCGGGGCGCATGGGCCGCATGAGGTCGACGGGACGGTTGCAGGGTGGCGTCAGCCGTGGCTAGCTCAGTCGTAGGCGACGAACATGGTGACGCCGCCGGTGGCGAAGTTGGGGACGTCGGCGGTGGCGGCCTGGGCTTCGGGTGAGCCTAGGGAGGCGCCCATGGCTTCGGCGGACGGGAAGCTGAGCTCGGCGATCAGGTAGTAGGGGGGCTGGGAGCCGTCCAGGGACGCGGTGTGGCGGTAGGTGAAGCTGGACATGCCGGGGATCTTCTCGGCCAGCGGGGCGTGGGTGGATGTGTAGTGGGCGTCGAAGGCGGCGGGGTCGGTGGGGTGGCCGTAGCAAACCATCAGCACGTGCATGGACGCGTCCTCTCAGTGTGGGCTAGGTCCTGAAGATGTATTTTGCCGCCATGGCGGCGGGGTCCCACTCGGTGGGGGTCGATTGCGCGGTGGTGACGGTGACCGGGCGGGCCTGGACGATGCAGATGGGCTCGCCTTCGCGGCGGTGCCGGTCCAGGACCCATTCCACGTCGACCGGGTAGCCGTAGTGACGCTCGACGGCGAGGACCGCGTCGGTGATCGCGGTGATCTGCTCGTCGTCGAGGACCCGCTGGCTGACCAGGCGGGCGGGCATGCCGGTCTCGACGACGCGGCCCGCCGCGTAGTCGAACGCGGAGACCACCGTCTTGTCCGCGACCTGGTACTTCAGGATGCGGCCGTCGGCCTTGCCGATCTCGACGTGGTCCGGCGTGACCAGGCCCTGGACCACCGCCTCGCCCCAGCCCCAGTTGGTCTCGATGACGACGCGGTCGGTCTTCCCGGTGACCGGGTGGACCGAGAACGCCACCCCGGACGCCCGGGCGTGGATCAGCTCGATGACACCGACGGCCATCGGCATGTCCGTGTAGTGCAGGCCTGCCCGGAGCCGGTAGGACACCGCGCGGGCGTTGAACAGGCTGGCCCAGCAGTCCCGGACCGCGTCGAGCACCCGTTCGGGTCCGGACATCCCCAGGTAGCTGTCGAAGATCCCCGCGAAGCTGGCCGTGCCGGAGTCCTCGCCGATGGCCGAGCTGCGCACGGCGGCCGGGACGTTGATCTCGAAGCAGCGTGAGCACAGCTCCTCGTAGGCGCCGCCGATCAGCGCGGCCAGGTCCGCGCTCATCGCGCGGCGGCCGACCTCGGCGCGGATGGCAGCCGCGGCCGCCTCGATCCGGGCGGGCTCGGCGCCGGGGCCGAGGCCGTCCAGCGCGGCGTCGGCGAATTCGGCCAGGCCGGCCTGCTCCCAGTGCCGCCAGAACGCCTCCACCGTGACGGTGAACCCCTTGGGCAGGTTCACGCCCGCCTGGTACAGCTCGGCGAGCCGTCCCATCTTGGCGCCGCAGGCGCCGATCGCCTGGTCAGAGGCGATGTCATCCACCCAGGCGATCGCGTTCGTCCCGGTGGAAGGGTGCGGCACCGCGTTCAGCCTCGCCCGTTCGGCGCCTGGTTTTTCAGCACCGTTACCCGGCCGGTGGTGCCGTCGACCTCCACGTCGTCTCCGTCGGAGATGACGACGGTGGCCAGGCCGGTGGCGGTGACGGTGGGCACGCGGTACTCGCGGCCGACGATCGCCGCGTGGGACAGCGTGCCGCCGCCGTCGCACACGCAGGCGGCGATCTTGGCGAACGCCGGGGTCCAGTTCGGCGAGGTCGACTCGCACACCAGCACGTCGCCCGGGGCCAGGCGGTGGAGTTCGTCGGCGTTGTGCAGGACGCGGGCGGGGCCGCGGCCGGTGCCCTTGGACGCGGGGACGCCGGTCAGGGTCTTGACCTCGCTGTCGGAGCCGGCCGCCTCCACGGCGCGCAGGAAGTGGCTGTTCAGGCCGAAGATCTCGATCAGGATCGGGTCGTTGACCGATTCGGGGATGGTGCCGACCACCTTGGGCAGGCTCGGGCGGCGGTCCAGCCAGTAGTCGAAGTACTGCTTGCGCTGTTCGACCAGGCTGCGCATTCCGGCGTCGTAGGGGCGGCGGCCGGCCGAGACGTCCATGATCTCCGGCCAGAACAGGTACAGCGTGTCATCCTGATGATCCGCTCCGATACGGTCCGCGATGGCCTGGCAGGCCCACCGCATCGGGAGTGAGATGCGCAGGTCGATGTAGTAGTTGTGGTCGTCCTGCCACCACGGGAAGTTCGCCGCCCGGCAGGAGGCCAGCCCGCCGTCGAAGAGCTTCTGCTCGTCGAGCGTCAGGGTGGACCGGGCCGCGTCGACGGCGGCCTCGCGTTCCTCGATGGCGGCGTTGCGGGCTTTGCCGAAGTCGTGGACGGTGTCTTTCTGCAGGAACGACTTGATCATCCCCAGGGCGGGGGTGGGGTCCTCGTTCCAGCTGGGCAGCGCGATGTCGCAGGAGCCTTCGGTGCGCCAGCCGTAGACCTGCAGGAAATCGTCGAACGTGGTCAGCCAGGTGCCCGCGCTGCCGCCGTGAGCAGACAGCGCGGAGCGGAGCTGGCTGGCGTCGCTGGCGGCGAAGACCCGGTCGAGCCCGGCCGCGCGGGCGGCGCCGGTCAGCCGCCACAGCTCGCGGTCGGTTTCCATGATCTTGGTGTCGTAGCCCTGCAGGAACTTGCCGATCTGGCCGGGGTCCAGGCCCAGCTCGGTGCACATGCTGTAGAAGCCGATGTAGTTCGCCAGCAGCGGGTACATCACCTGGAAGTGGATCTCGAAGGCGCGCTTGTGGTACTGGCGGGCCTGGATGAGGTTCTCCCGCAGGTCTTCCAGGGACAGCGCCGAATGGTCCACGCCGCGGAAGAAGTCCCAGCTCTCGTTGACCTCCTCCCGCATGTCGCCCCAGATCCCGTCGAAGTTCTGCAGGAAGGGCGGCAGGCTCCGCTCCAGGCGCCGGGCGCGCTGGCCGATCTCCCGGACGTCGTTCACCGGCAGCGGCGAGCCGTAGGTGTGGGTGCCGCCGAGACGGCAGGTGATGCCGCGGCCGGGTGGCAGGGGCATCTGCTCGGCGGCCAGCTGCGAGGCCCAGTTGTAGCCGTCCTCGTTCCAGATCAGCCCCATCGGGGTCAGGCCGCGCGGCCAGTGGAAGTCGAGGAACCAGAAGTTCTCCTCGTCTTCCTTGCGGAACGTCTGGACCGGGTCGATGTACCACGGCGCGTGCGTGTAACTGGGCTTGAAGCCCGGGTACCACTCGTCGCTGATGAACTCGTCGACGGGTATGACCGTGGCCATTGCGGCTCCTAGGACTCATCGGGCTTCGATGTCCAGAAGGTTTCACTGCCGTTTCGCCCTGGCAACCTGCGCGTTCCCCATAGCGGAACGCTTGATCAGCAGAGCGCTGATCAGTCGCGGGCGGGGACGCTGACCGGCTCGGCGTCGTCGCCCGGGACCTCGGGGACGCCGGCGTCGCGCCGGCTCAGCTTCGACGGCCACCAGTTCCACCGGCCGAGCAGCACGACCGTGGACGGGACCAGGAGGGTGCGGACGAGGAAGGTGTCCATCAGCACGCCCAGCGCCAGGCCGGCGCCGACGTCGCGGAACTGGTTGGATCCCTGCTGGGCGCCCACGATGGCGAAGACCGCGAACGTGCCGCCAAGCACCAGGCCGGCCGAGGTGACCGTGGTGCCGGTGGCCACGAGGGCGCGGCTCACCGCCTCCTTCAGCGGATAGTGCTGCGCCTCCTCCCTGATCCTGCTCATCACCAGGATGTTGTAGTCCTCCCCCAGCGCCAGCAGGAAGATGAACATCAGGAAGGGCAGGAAGAAGACCAGGCCGCCGTCCCCGGCGAGCTCGATGAACAACAGGACCGACAGGCCCAGGGCGGCCAGGTAGGAAAGGCCGACCGAGACGATCAGGTACAGCGGCGCGACCAGGCTGCGCATCACCAGGGCGAGCAGGAAGCCGATGACCACGATGGCGATCGGGATCACGGTGGCCAGGTCGCTGTTGGAGACGCTGCTGATGTCGTAGATGGCCGGGGCCTGGCCGCCCACGCCGTAATCGGTGGCGCCGATGCTCTTCATCACCCTGGCCGCCTCCGCCCGGACCGCGGGGACGGCGTTAGTGGCGGCGGTGGTGGACGGGTCGCCCGCCTTGAGGCCGGTCTCGAACTGCACCGTGCGCCCGTCCGGGGAGATGTACAGGGCGGTCGCGCGGTACAGCTGGTAGCCGGTGGCCGGGACGCCGGTGCCCGCGGGTGGCGTGGCCGGCAGCGACTGGGGTGCCCCCAGCTTGGCGTGCAGGGCGGTGAGCTGGGCGGGCGTGAGCGTCGCGCCATTAGGGTTCAGCGGGCCGGCCACCGAGGTGAACAGGCCGCTGGCCGCGAGCTGGCCGCGAGCCGTCTGCACCGCCTGCAGGTCATTCCAGACGGGCTGCCTGAGCTGGTAGATGATGCTGGTCGGGTTGGCGCTGGTGTTCGGGAAGTGGGCGGACAAGATGGCCGCCCCGGCGGCCGAGTCGGAGCCGGACGGCGCGTTGGTCTGCCCGCCGAACCCGGACGCCGTGTTCGCGCTGGCCGCGATGGCCAGGCCGCCGAACACGATCAGGCCGGTCACCAGGGTGGGCACCGGGTGGCGGATGATCCGGACCGCGACCCGCCCCCAGACGCCGGCCTTGCCCGAGCCGGCCTGGGTCTTGCTCGGCCAGAACGCGGCCCGGCCGAAGATGGCCAGCAGCGCGGGGAGCAGCGTCAGCCCGGCCAGCAGCGTCACGGCGACGCCGATGGCCAGCGGGATGCCCAGGTCGGAGTAGAACTCGAAGCTGGCGGCGAGCAGGGACAGCAGCGCCGCCACGACGGTGGCGGCCGAGAAGGTGATCGACTCACCGACTCGTTCGACCGCCGCGACCACCGCCTCCTTGCGTTCCAGGCCGGAGCGCAGGTTCTCGCGCACCCGGAAGACCAGGAACAGGCCGTAGTCGGTGCCCGCGCCGAGGACCAGCACGATCAGCAGGATCTGGGCCAGCGGCGACACCTTCAGCCCGTGCTGCGCGGCCTCGGCCACCAGCGGACCGGAGATGGCCACCGACAGGAAGGCGGGGATCAGCGTGATGAACGGCGCGAGCAGCGACCGGAAGACGAGCAGCAGCAGCACGAGGATGAACGCGACCGACAGCAGCTGGATCTGGTTGTCGGTGTTACCCGACTTGGATTGCTGGTCCACGTTGATCGGGACCGCGCCGGCCAGGTGCACCGACAGGCCCGACGGCGGGCTGTCCTTGGCGATCTGCGCCCGCAGGTCGTTGACCAGCGTGGTCAGGCCGCTGCCGGATCCGCCCTGGCTGACGTTGGACAGCACCTGGAGCTGCGCGGCCTGCCCGTCGGGCGAGCGGCCGAGGTCACGCACCTTGACGACGGTCGGCACGTGGCCCAGGTCCTGCTCCAGCTTCTGCAGCCAGGACTGGTCCGCCGCGCTGAGCGCGCCCTGGGCGGACGCGGCCACCACCGGAACCGGCGTGAGGGTCGACCCGCCCAGCGGCCCCGCCAGCTTCAGGGCGTGCTCGCTGGGCGCGCTGGCCGGAAGGAAGTTGGCGTTGTTGCCCTGGGTGACGCTGGACAGCGACGGCAGGGCCTGCGGCACGGCGACGGCCGCGATAATCCAGGCCACTAGGACGAACCAGCGGAACCTGACGGCGAGAGAACCAATACCCCGGAATACCCCGTGAACGTTCACGCGCGGAGATTACTAGACAGAAGCTGAGGCCCGGCTGAGGCTGTCTTTCGTCCGCGTGTCGCGGCTGCGGCCGCATAGCGCCAGCCGGGCCGTCAGGCTGGGGCGGCTGGCGGCCTCAGC
>JAJKHX010000449.1 GCA_021154785.1 Nocardiopsis sp. | reverse complement strand
CGGCACCGAGTTCGTGCCGCGCAACATGCTGCCGCTGTCGGTGTCCTACGACCACCGGGTCATCGACGGGGCGCTGGCCGCCCGGTTCGCCCGGTACCTGTGCCACCTGCTCGAGGACGTCCGCCGCCTCGTGCTGTGACGAAGGAGCCAGCATGGTCAACACTGAGATGGCCGATCAGACCGCGGAAGTGCTCGTCCTCGGGGCCGGGCCGGGCGGTTACACAGCCGCGTTCCGGGCCGCCGACCTGGGCAAGCAGGTCGTGCTGGTGGACCGGGAGCCGACGCTGGGCGGGGTCTGCCTCAACGTCGGCTGCATCCCGTCGAAGGCCCTGCTGCACGCGGCCAAGGTGATCGCGGAGGCTAGGGAGATGGGCGGGAACGGCATCTCGTTCGGTCCGCCTGATCTTGATCTTGACCGGCTCCGGGCGTGGAAGGACTCGGTGATCGCCCGGCTCACCGGCGGGCTGGGCAGCCTGGCGAAGCAGCGTAAGGTGACCACGATCCGGGGCTACGGGCGGTTCACCGGGCCGCATGAGCTGCGAGTCGAGCTGGCCGGGGGCGGCTCGGCCACGGTCGGTTTCGAACAGGGGATCATCGCGACCGGCTCGTCGGCGGTGCGGCTGCCGTTCCTCCCGCACGACCCGCGGGTCGTCGACTCGACCGGCGCGCTCGCGCTGGCCGGGGTGCCCCGGCGGCTGCTGGTCATCGGGGGCGGGATCATCGGGCTGGAGATGGCTACCGTCTACCACGAGCTCGGCGCGAAGGTCACCGTGGCCGAGCTGCTCGACCAGCTCATCCCGGGCACCGACCGGGATCTGGTCGCGCCGCTGGCCAAGCGGGTGGGACGGCTCTACGAGAACGTGTTCTTGAAGACGCAGGTGACGGGGGTGCGGGCGGCGCCGGAGGGCCTGGTGACCTCGTTCGAGGGGGCGAAGGCCCCGGCGCAGGGCACCTTCGACCAGATCCTGGTGGCGGTCGGGCGCCGGCCCAACGGCACCATCGTCGACGCGGAACGGGCGGGAGTTACCGTCGATCCGGCTGGGTTTATCGGGGTCAATAAGCAGCTGCGGACCAATGTGCCGCACATCTTCGCCATCGGCGACGTGGTGGGGCCGCCGATGCTGGCGCACAAGGCCATGCACGAGGCCAAGGTGGCGGCCGAGGTGGCCGCGGGCAGGAACAGCTTCTTCGACGTGCGGGCGATTCCGTCGGTGGCCTACACCGACCCCGAGGTGGCCTGGGCCGGTGTCACCGAGAACGAGGCGCGCGCGGCCGGCGTCGGGTACGGCAAGGGGGTGTTCCCGTGGGCGGCCAGCGGCCGGTCGCTGTCGCTGGGACGTTCGGAGGGGATGACGAAGGTGCTGTTCGACGAGGCGAGCGGCCGGATCATCGGCTGCGGCATCGTCGGTCCCTCGGCCGGCGACCTCATCTCGGAGGCGGTGCTGGCCATCGAGATGGGCGCCGACGCGGCCGACATCGGGCTGACCGTCCACCCGCACCCGACGCTGTCCGAGACGGTGGCCATGGCGGCGGAGGCGTTCGAGGGCACGATCACCGACCTGTACCTGCCCCGGCGGTCCTGACTGCCGGCTGGGCGGCGGCAGCGCGCTGGTGGTGCATCCCGGCCGGTAACGCGGCATAGTGTGTGATGCCGTGGCCAGTCGCGAGCTTGTCGTCCTCGGCACGGCGAGCCAGGCCCCCACGCGCCGCCGCAACCACAACGGCTACTTCCTGCGCTGGGACAGCGAGGGCCTGCTGTTCGACCCGGGTGAGGGGACCCAGCGGCAGATGCTGTTCGCCGGGGTCACCGCCAGCCAGATCACCCGGATCTGCGTGACCCACCTGCACGGCGATCACTGCCTGGGGCTGCCCGGCGTGCTGGCGCGGATGTCGCTGGACCGGGTCGCGCACCCGGTGGACGCCTGCTATCCCGCGGGCAGCCGGGAGGTGTTCCGGCGGCTCCGGCACGCCTCGCTGTTCCGCGACGGGCTGGACCTGCGCGAGCGGCGGATCCGGGGAGCCCTCGGGTCCGGCCCGGTGGTCCTGGGAACGGAGCCGTTCCGGCTGGAGGCGCGGGCGCTGTCGCACAGCGTGCCGACCGTCGGCTATCGGCTGGCCGAGCCGGACGGGCGGCGGATGCTGCCAGAGGCGCTGGCGTCGTTCGGTATCACGGGGCCCGATATCGGCCGGCTGCAACGCCTGGGGCGCCTGGACGCCGGCGGCCGGGTAGTGACGCTGGAGCAGGTGAGCGAGCCGCGGGCGGGGCAGAAGTTCGCCTTCGTGATGGATACCCGGCTGTGCGATGCGGCCTTCGAGCTGGCGGACCAGGCTGACATGCTGGTCTGCGAGTCCACCTTCGCCAACGCCGAGGCCGCGCTGGCCCGCGACTACGGGCACCTGACGGCCGGGCAGGCCGGGCAGATCGCGGCCCAGGCCGGGGTGCGGCTGCTGGTCCTCACCCACTTCTCGCAGCGCTACGAGGCCAGGCCCGGATCCGCGGCCACCGGCGACGAGCGGCTGGCGGGCGAGGCGGCGGAGGTGTTCGGCGGCGAGGTCGTGCTGGCCAGCGACCTGGCCCGGATCCCGGTCCCGCGCGCTCGGGGGAAGGACGCCCTCCAGGGAGCCGGTGGCACCGCGGGTACGTAAGAGGTACCCAGTGGCGCACCGGCCCCCGGTGCGTCGTGGCCGCGGCGGCGGGTCACGCCTCGTCGAGGGCGTAGGAACCGGTGCGGATGGGGCCGTCGGGCTGGTAGGTGGCGATGATGACGCCGGTGCTGGTGGTGGTGGCGCTGATTAGGCGCAGGGCCGCCGGGGCGGCACCGTCGCGGAACAGCTTCTTGCCGGTGCCGAGGTGCACGGGGAAGTAGAGCAGCCGGTATTCGTCGATGAGGTCGTGCTCGATAAGGGCATGGGCGAGGGCGCCGCTGCCGTGAACCTGGAGTTCGTCGCCGGGCTGCTCCTTGAGCTTGGCGACCTCAGCGGCGATGTCGCCATTGATCACTGTGGAGTTGGCCCAGTCGGCGGACGTCAGCGTGGCCGAGGCGACGTACTTCGGCAGTGCGTTGAGCTTGCTCGCGACCGGATCGCCGGGGTCGGTGACGCGCGGCCAGTGGCTGGCGAAGATCTCGTAGGTCTTCCGGCCCAGCAGGAACGCGCTGGCGTGGTCGAACCAGCCGCTCACGGCGGTGCCGAAATCCTGGTCGCCGTACGGGAACGACCAGCCGCCGTAGGGGAAGCCGCTGTCGCGGTCCTCGTCCGGGCCGCCGGGCGCCTGCAGGACGCCGTCCAGGGTCAGGAAGGTATGCAGGGTCACGCGCATCGTGTTCTCCTTCGCGGTGTTTACCGTCAGACGGGCCTGGGCCGCCTGATTCATCGCGCCGGGTGATCTACTTGACGGAAATCAGGAGGAGACCAAGCATGCACCCATTCGGCACCGCCATCGTCGCGGGCGACATCGACGCGGCCCTCGCGCTGCTGGCCGACGACGTGATCTTCCACAGCCCCGTCGTGCACCGTCCCTACCAGGGCCGCGAGGCCGTGACACCGATCCTGCACGCCGTCTCGGAGGTCTTCGAGGACTTCCGCTACGTGGACGAGATCGGCGGACCGGACGCGGCCAGCCACGTCCTGGTGTTCCGCACCCGGGTAGGCGACCGGGAGATCGAGGGCATCGATCTCCTGCATACCGGCGCCGACGGCCTCGTCGACGAGCTCACTGTCATGGTCCGGCCGCTCAGCGGGGCGATGGCGCTGGCCGAGGTCATGCGCGCCCGGCTCACCGCCGGGGCCTGACGGCGGCCTGGCCGGATGAAATCCGGGTGCGTAAGAGGGTGGCCGCTTGCTACGGTGGCGGGCATGCAGCGTGCGGGAAGGACGACGACGCCGGAGCCGGTCCCGGTGCGCTGATTGCTGTCTTACGTCACAAGCCCTGGGGCGAGCGCCCCGGGGCTTCGTGCTTCCTGGTGGCCGCTCTCCTCCTTAGCTGGCCAGGGAGGCCGCCATGGAAGATCACCGCAAGCTTGGCCGCGAGCTCGGGCTGTTCGGCACCGACCCGCTGATCGGGACCGGGCTGCCCTTCTGGCTGCCCGCGGGCGCCGTGGTCCGGCACGCGCTCGAGGAGTACCTGCGCGAGCTGGAGCAGCGGGCTGGCTACCAGCACGTCTACTCCCCCGTGCTGGGCAAGCGCGAGCTGTACGAGCTATCCGGGCACTGGTCGCACTACCGGGACGGCATGTATCCGCCGATGGAGGTGGGCCCATCGGAGGGCAGCAGGGAGCAGGTGGTGATCCGGCCCAGCCTGTGCCCGCACCACGCGCTGCTCTACCGCTGCCGCGGGCGGAGCTACCGCGAGCTGCCGCTGCGGCTGGCCGAGCTGGGCGGGCAGTACCGGGCCGAGCTTTCCGGGGTGCTCGGCGGGCTGACCCGGGTGCGGGCCATGCAGCTGAACGACGGGCACGTCTTCTGTCCCCCGGACCAGGCCGCCGACGAGGCTCGCGGCGCGCTGGCGATGATCCGGCAGGCCTACGCCGCGCTCGGCATCGAGCCGGTCCGGTACCGGTTGTCGCTGCCCGGTCCCGGCGGCAAGTACACCGGTGACCCGGCCAACTGGGACCGGGCCGCCGCCATGCTGGCCGGCGTACTCGACGACGCGGGCCTGGACTGGGAGCCCGGCCCGGGCGAGGCCGCGTTCTACGGGCCGAAGATCGACGTGCAGGTGGCCGACGCCGCGGAGCGGGAAACCTCCCTGTCCACCGTGCAGGTCGACTTCTACCAGCCGGAGCAGTTCGGCCTGGAGTACACCGGTCCTGATGGCAGCAAACACCGCCCGGTGATGGTGCACCGCAGCATCCTGGGCAGCCTGGAGCGGGCGGTCGCGCACCTGCTGGAACGGCACGGCGGCGCCTTTCCCGACTGGCTCGCGCCCGAGCAGCTGGTGGTGCTGCCGGTCACTGACGCGCACGGCCCGGCCGCGGCCGAGGTGGCCAGGCAGGCGGCCGGGCTCGGGCTGCGAGTCCGCGTCGCGGGGGCGGAATCCGGCACCCTGGGCCGTCGTATCCGGTCCGCCAGGCTGGTCCCCTACCAGGCGGTCATCGGCGACAGTGAGGCCGCGGCGGGCCAGGTCGCGGTCCGGCTCAGGGACGGGCGGCAGCTGCCGGCGATGCCGGCCGGCGCCGCGCTGGCGGGTATCGCAGGCCACGTCGCCGCGCGCCGCATCGGCCTGTGGGATGCGGCGGTCTGACCGCGATGCGGCGAGGACGCTACGGAGTGACGGCGCCCGCGTGGCCGATCATCTGCTGCAGGGCGGCGGCGTGACCGCTGAAGGCACGGCGCCCGGCCGGGCTGAGCTTCAGGTGAGTGCGCCGGCTGCGCCCGGCGCCGGTCTTGCGGACGGTCACGTACCCGGCCTGCTCCAGTGTGGAGACCTGCTTGGACAGCGCCGAGTCGCTCAGCCCGAGGCTGTCCCGCACGAAGGTGAAGTCGGCCCATTCGGCCGCGGACAGCAAGGCGACGATGGACAGGCGGGTCGGCGCGTGGATGAGTTCGTCGAACTGGGGCGCAGCGCTCATTAGCTCGCGGCCTGGAGCCGCTGGGAGGTCAGCCGCTGAGCTGTCATCCGCTGAGCGAACGGCAGGCCCGCCGCGTACAGGCCGGCCATCAACACCCCGGCGAGCGTGCTCGGCAGCGGCGCCCCCGCCGCTCCCAGCGCCATCCGGGCGAGCACGTAGACCCCAGCCACCGCGACCAGCAGCGCGGCCTGCGGCCAGTTGACCCGGGACGTGTGACGGGACCGGTGCAGCCGGACCCGCATCCGGGCCGTCAGCGGGATCTGCAGCAACGACACGCCGCAGCAGTACACCACCGTGAACAGTGCGGCGTCGTGGTCGAAGTCCATGGCCGCCGAGATGGCCAGCATCAGCGCCGCGGTGGCGGCAATGTACCACCGGGGCCAGCGCCAGCTGGCCGCCTCCCGTACCGCCTGCGCCTGAGCCGCCTCGATGCCCGCCATTTCGGCCCGCGCGTCATCGGTGTCCATGCCGATTCCCCTTACCCCGTGTGATGCCCCGTTGGCTTTCCTGCTAGGAAAGTCTAACTGTTGGCTTTCCCACTTGGCAAGCCAAACCGACCCGAAATCGGGGGTGCTGCGGCGCCCTGCGAGGTCCAGGTGCGGCGATCGTCCGGGACTTGGACACCTGACGGGAACTGAGTGCCGGGCGTGGGCTAGGTGACGGATGGGGTCGGCTACTGAGGTCAATGCTGAGGTCCGGGCGACGGTCCAGAATTCAGTGGTTGTGGCAACGTACCGGCTCTATGCGGTAGGACGCCACAACCACTGAACTGCAATGTGACATTTGTTAACTGAGGTGCCTGGGCTGGAGCCGCTTGCTGTTCAAGTTTTCTAGGTGACGTGAGGTGTTTGACGATTTTGGGTGACTGATGGGTGTGGAGCTGGCTCCAACATGGGGATGCCGAGCCCGGGGCGCGGGAGGGCAGGGCTCCCGGGCGATGGGAGGGCCGAGACTCTGAGCAGTGGGGAGGGCGGGGCCCCGGGGGCGGCGGGACGACTGGGGCCCCGGGGCGGTGGGAGGGCTGGGGCCCGGGGCGCTGGGGAGTTGGGCCTCGAGATGGCGACGGGGCTGGGTGGGTTGGCGGGTTAGGTGAGGTCGGTTTGGCAGAGGGATTGGAGGTGGGGGATGTCGTCGTCGTCGCAGATGGCTTGGGTGAAGCGGATACTGGCGTGGCGGTCCTCGTATTCGAGGGACGAGAGGGTGTTGTGGAACCAGGAGCCCTGGGTGATCCGCCACTTGATCCGGGGCAGGCGGGCGCGGGCCAGCCGGGCCAGGGTGGTGCCAAGTACGCCGCCGGGGCGGGAGGTGGTCAGCTGGTGCAGGCGCTTGTAGTGGTCCGGCAGGACGTTGTGGATCGGTGAGCAGACGGCCTGGTAGACGGGAGTACGGGGATTGGTGCCGGGGGGGAACTCCACTTCGGCCAGGTAGCTGT
>JAJKHX010000448.1 GCA_021154785.1 Nocardiopsis sp. | reverse complement strand
GTCGACGCACTCGATCCGCGGCGCACCATCATCCGGTTCGACCTGCCGGGCGTCGGCGGCTCGCCGGCCCCCGTCGTCCCCTACCACCTGACCATGCTCCCCTCGCTGCTGGCCGGCCTGCTCGGCCAGCTCGGCTACGACCAGGCCGACGTGCTGGGCATCTCCTGGGGCGGCGGGCTCGCCCAGCAGTTCACGCTGAGCCGTCCGGACCGGGTGCGCCGCCTGGTCCTGGTGGCGACCGCGCCGGGCACGCTGATGGTTCCCGGGAATCCGCGCGTCCTGCTGCGCATGCTCACGCCGCGACGCCACCGGGACCCGGGCTACGCGGCCCGCGTCGCCGGTGAGCTGTACGGGGGCAGCGAGCGGGAAGACCCGGCCGTGGCCCGGGACCTGCTGCACGCCACCACCCGGCTGGGCCCCGCGCGGGGGTACTACTACCAGCTGATCTCCATCCTCGGCTGGACCAGCCTGCCCCGGCTGCCGCGGCTGCGGCCGCCCACCCTGATCCTGGCCGGCGACGACGACCCGATCATCCCGCTGGTCAACGCGCGGATCATGCACCGGCTGATCCCGCGCAGCCAGCTGCACGTTTACCATGGCGGCCACCTGGAACTGGCCGCACACGCGGAACGCATCGCTCCGGTCGTGGAGGCGTTCCTCGGCCCGGAAGGAGCAGACGATGTCGCAGGTGGCTAGCGAGCACCTCGGGGAGTCTCTCGGGACGGACTTCTTCTCCGTCCGCGAGCAGTTCACCGACGAGCAGTGGGAGCGCTTCATCGCCGTCCGGCGGTTCGCCGACGAGGAGGTCGTGCCGGTCGTCGGCCCGTACTGGGAACGGGCCGAGATCTGCTGGCCGCTGGTCAAGCGGCTGCCCGAGCTCGGCATCGTCGGCGAGGACATCCAGGGCTACGGGTGCGCCGGGATGAGCCCGATGGCCTGCGGGCTGGTCACGATGGAACTACACCGCGGCGACGGCAGCCTCGGCGTGTTCCTCGGCGTCCACGCCGGACTGGCCATGATGTCAATCGCGATGTGCGGCTCGGAAGAACAGAAGGAACGCTGGCTGCCCGCCATGGCGGCGATGGACAAACTCGGCGCGTTCGCCCTGACCGAACCGGAGCACGGCTCGGACTCGGTCGCCCTGGAGACCTCCGCCCGCCGGGACGGGGACAGCTGGGTACTGAACGGCCGCAAGCGGTGGATCGGCCTGGGGAGCGTGGCCGACCTGGTCGTGGTCTGGGCCCGTAACACCGAGGACGGCCAGGTCAACGGATTTGTCGTGGAGAAAGGATCGCCGGGCTACCAGGCTCAGGTGATCGAGGGCAAGATATCGCTGCGCTCGGTGTGGCAGGCCGAGATCACGCTGGACGACGTACGGGTGCCGGCCGCGAACCGGCTGCCCGGGGCGCGCTCGTTCAAGGACACCACCCGGGTCCTGGCCACCACCCGGAGCACCTGCGCCTGGGCGGCGCTGGGCCACGCCACCGCCGCCTACGACGCCGCGCTCCGGTACGCGCTGGAGCGCCGCCAGTTCGGCGAGCCGCTGGCCAGCTTCCAGATCATCCAGCAGCGGCTGGTCTCGATGCTGGCCGACCTGACCGCGATGCAGCTGTACTGCCTGCAGACCGGCCGCCTGGCCGAGGCCGGACGGCTGACCCCCACCGTGGCCGGGCTGGCCAAGATGCACAACACCCGCAAGGCCCGCGCGATCACCGCCGAGGCCCGGGACATGCTCGGCGGCAACGGCATCCTGCTCGACTACCAGGTCATGCGGCACATGGTGGACCTGGAGGCCATCCACACCTTCGAGGGCACCGAGACCATGCAAGCCCTCATCGTCGGCCGTGCCATCACCGGCATCGGAGCCTTCACGTAGGGCCGGCCGCGCGGCGGCGTAAGGGGCAGGGAAGCTGGTCATCGGGGCCTACCCGCAGAACGCCCGGCTAGTTCGGACTGGACCGCGCTCAGGTGGGCCAGCATGGGTACGCAAGTGGTCGAGCCAGGACGGGCCAGGGCCAGAGACGCCTGAAGATCGCGTCTGGTCCGCTCTAGCTCGGCATCGGTCAGCCCGCTGACATCGTGGCTGCGGCCGGGGTCAGGCACGGGTGGCTCCTGCATGGTTTCCTCCTCAGCAAGGCGCCATTCCGCCCAGACAACCTTCTTTAGCCCGGTGATGGTGGCCGGGTGCCATCCCCACCGGCCACTGAGCGCTTCTACCAGTGCCAGCCCGCGGCCACCTTCGGCGTCTGGCCACACGTCCAGCCGTACCGGAGGCCGGAGGCTCACGTCGGCCACGGCGAGGAGAAGGCAATAGCCATCCGTTCCGAGCCACACCAGTACCGGCGCCGCCGTCCGGAGCCCGGCAGACGCCGCGACGGCGTTGGTCACCAGTTCGGAAACCACCACGCCTGCATCCGGGCTTAGCCCGGCCCGACCCCAGCCTGAGAGAAGTTGCCGCAGGTGAGCCCGAGCCACGGGCACCGCATCCGCCAGAGCCCCGAGCATGAGCGCGTCGCGCAGCGGCCAGCGCTCGAGGTCATGGCCGTGATGGGAGGACGGGACGGTGCCGCGGCTCTTGAGCCGATCCTGGCAGTACCCTCGCGTATCCATCTGGCTGGTTACCCTTCGCCGATCGGTCTTCCAGTGCCATGCTGGACCCGAAACGCTTTCTTCCGCAACTATCATCGTAAACTTTCCTCGGAGAATTTATGGCCGCGTCATCAAGCCCGACCGTCCGCCGTCGGCAGCTCGCTGCTGAACTCAAGCGCTTGCGCCTGGCCGCCAAGATGACAATCGAGCAGGTAGCCGAGCACCTGGAGTGGTCACCGGGCAAGATCTCCAAGATCGAGAACGCCCGGGTCTCGGTGCTGCCGCGAGACGTCCGCCACCTGCTCGAGGCCTACGGCATCGGCGAGGGCCCCGAGCGCGAAGCCCTGCTCACGCTGGCTCGCCAGTCCCGGGAGCGCGGCTGGTGGCAGCAATACGGCGAGGCCGTCCCCGAGTATTTCCAGACCTACGTCGGCCTGGAGGCGGCGGCATCGGCCATCAGCACCTATCGAGCCGAATACGTGCCCGGCTTGCTCCAGACCGAGGCCTATGCCACCGCGGTGCACCGGGTGGCGCTGATGAACGCGGACGAGGGCGAGATCAGCAAGCAGGTAGCCGTCCGCATGGCCCGGCAGCACCGGCTGACAGAACCCGATGCTCCGCAGCTGTGGGTCGTTCTCAACGAAGCCGTGATCCGCCGTCAGGTCGGTGAGCGAGCCGTCATGCGGGCCCAGCTGGTGAAGCTGTCGGAGCTTTCGGGTGTCCCGAACGTCGTCATCCAGGTACTTCCGTTCTCGGCCGGCCCGCACCCGGCGATGGACTCGGCCTTCTCCGTGGTGACGTTCGATCCGCCGACACCAGGCGACGTCGTGTACTTCGAGTACCCGTCCGGCGCTCTATATCTCGAAGTACCGGACGACGTCGCGCGCTATAGACTCATGTTCGACCATCTGCGAGCCATGGCGCTATCCCCCGAGGACTCCAGACGCCTCCTGGCTCGCAGCGCCGACGACTTGGCGTAGAACCAAGGAGGTGCGCCATGAACGTGGAACCGGACGGTGCCACGTGGCGCAAGAGCAGCTATAGCAACGGAACCGGCGGCGAGTGCGTGGAGGTAGCCGGCTTGACCGGCGGCCGGGCCGTCCGTGACTCCAAGCACCCAGAGGGACCGATCCTCGTATTCACCGAGGGAGGATGGCAAGCGTTCGTCCAGGGCATCCGAGCCGGGGAGTTATGCGCTGAGCTCGAGCCGGGGCAAGCGGCAGGCATTTGTCGCGAGAGTCTTTTGCCATGTCTGCACGGAATGATCACAGCGGCGAAACGCCGGGGGCGGGCGATGAGAGCCTTCGAGAAACGCTGGTCGACGGCAGCTCGAGCTTGATCTGCTTCGCCAGCACATCGTCCGGGTTATCGCTGGTGAATACCCGCACCTGCCTGGCGTAGTCGCGCAGCTAGCAGCCCAGGACGTATCCCGGGGTGGTTGCCGCTTGTCAGATGACGCGCAGTGCAAACTGCAGTGCGTGACGGGAGAATGCCGGTTCCCCGGCGCCGCATCGCCGAACGTCTGCCTGCATTGGCTCCATCGCTGGTTCGGTTACTGGGACCAGTCGCCCGGGGTGATCCCGAATCAGCCCAGGACCATTTGTTCGTCGGAGCCTGATTGGCGGGGATCTGGCAGGCGCATCATGCGGAACGAGGTGAGCAGCCCGGCCAGGCCCGCGAGGATGGGAACCAGGAGGGCCACCTGAAGGGCAATGTGCCGGGCCTGGGTGTTGATCCTGATGATCTCGTCCTGGGTTTCCTGCGGCTGCCCGGCGAGCTGCTTTTGGAGCTGGGTGTTGCTGACCACTTCGGCGTCGTGTTCCAGGGTCTGCGCGACCTGCTGCTGCTCAGCCGGGGACAGCACGGTGCTGGACTGGGCCATGCTGGTGAAGCCGGTGGAAAGCGCCGCCAGCAAGATGGCGCCGGCGAAGGCCAGCCCGAACGACAGGCCGAACGAGCCCCCCGCCGAGTTCACCCCGGCAGCCTCGCTGACGCGTTCTTCGGAGATCGGCGCCAGCGTGTAGTTGTTGAGCTGAGAAACCAGCAGGCCCAGCCCCGATCCCGCGATCAGCAACGGCACTACCAGGTACCAGCCTGAGGTCGCCCGGGGCACGATCGGCTCCACGATGACCATCCCGGTCGTGAACAACGCGAACCCGGCCCGGATCAGGCTCGCCGGGCGCCGCTTCCCAGCTCTTTTCCCGGCGATCAGGGCCACCGCGAACATGCTCAGGGACAGCGGGGCGATGGACAGGCCCGCGCCCATCGCGCTGTACTCCAGCACGATCTGCAGGTAGATCGGCAGCGCGATCATCGTGCCGCCCAGGCCGATCTGCTGCAGCAGCTGCCCGGAGACCCCGGACCTGAACAGCTTGGCCTTGAACAGGTCCGGGTCCAGCAGCACCGCCTTACCCGCACGCTTGCGCCGCACCAGCCACCACGCCAGCAACCCGAGCGAGACCGCGCCGAGCGCCAGCAGCAGGCCGACCGCCTCGCCGCCTTCTTGCCAGACCAAGATGCCCAGCACGATGCCGCCCATGCCCAGTACGGACAGGACCGCGCCCACCACGTCCACCCGCCGGGATCCGGTGTATTCCACGTCGTGGATGAGCCTGATGCCCGACAACACGACCGCGATGATGACGTCCTCCAGCAAGAACGCGATCCGCCACGATAGGTAGGTAGTGATGAACCCCCCGAGCAGCGGGCCGACGGCGGCGGCGATCGCGGCGGCGGCCCCGACCAGCGCGTAGGCCTGCCGCTGGGCCGCGCCCTGGAAGTTGCCGTGGATCAGGGACTGCATCGCCGGCAGCAGCAGTGATGCGCCGAGCCCGCCCACGATCGCCCAGAACACGATGATCGCGGTCAGGCTCTGCGCCACAGCCATGGCAAGCGCACCGATCGCGTAGCCGAGCAGGCCCAGCACGTACGCGCGCTTGCGCCCGATCAGATCGCCCACCTTGCTGCCGATCAAGATGAACGCCGCCGACACCAGCGCCTCGAGCGCGATCGCGGACTGGACGCCGCTGACGGTCGTGTGCAGGTCATGAACCACCGCTGCGATGGAGACGTTCATCACCGAGGTGTCCACAACCAGGACGAACATCGCCATCGCCAGCAAGACGGCCAGCCTGCGGCCTTCCTTGGCCAGCCCAGGAGCGCTGGTGCCAGACTCGGCAGTCATAGCAGGCTCACCGCTCCGGCAATCTTGCGCTTTCGGCGCGCCCTTCGCACCCGCGTGGCCCCGGACGCAGCCCTATGACCCTCACCGGCCCTCCCCGCATCCGCCAGGACTCGTGAATCGGGAACCCGCTTACGGTTCAACGTCAGGTGCTTCACGCCTGCTGCTACACCCGCCGCGACGTGCAGGGCCACGAAACCGCCGAGGCCTGAGCGAGACGCCGCAGCAGTCTCAACTTGGCAACCGACGGCAGTCAGATCAGCTATGGCCATCACCTTCCGTAGCAGGTGGTACTTTCCTTGCCGTGGCGCGGCATCCGTAGCGTGCCTGGATTACCCAGCTACGTTGACAGCGCGCACCACGTGTCAATCCTGATGCAGATCCACCACCGGTCCCTCACCCTCCCCGGGTGAGTGCAGCTGGTTTCCGGGGCCAAACTCCCCCCGCGCTCCGGGCCCCGGCTACTGCCCGCGATAAGCGCGCTGCAGGAGATCATGCGCCACAAGCGGGCATTCTGCACCAGGCACACCATTCATCATGGACAGCAGCGGCTAAGGACAGCCAGCGAGCATGGCGACCGGCACATCAGCACGTCCAGACGCAACGTCCCGCAATTGACAGGACTGGCGCCCAGAGCGCGCCAGAGTGCCAGATCTGCGCGCCTCACCTGGCCGCCATCAGCGGGGCAGTGACCGTCCAGAACGGCGGCTCGGGTGCGAGGATGAGGAAAGATGGAGGCATCAGAAGTTTCACGTGCTGTGACTGCGGCGACGTCGATCGCCGAAGGACTGGACCTGCCGGTCGACGACGCGAGCGTTCTTCACAACTCGAACAAGCTCGCTCTGCGCCTGCTGCCTTGTGACGTGTTCGCCCGGGTCGCACACGCCGGGCATGAGCTCGCACGGTTCGAGGTCGGGCTAGCTCTGCGGCTCGCCGCAGCCGGGAGCCCTGTAGCTGCCCTGGAGCCGCGGGCGGAGCCACGCGGCTACGAGCGTGACGGCTTCGAGGTCACGCTGTGGACCTACTACGAACCTGTGACGCCCGAAGTCTCAGCAGCCGGCTTCGCGGCTGCGCTCGAGCGGCTGCACCTTAGCATGCGGATGATCGACGTCCCGGCGCCGCACTTCACCGAACGCGTCGCGGACGCTCCCGGGCACGTCGCCAGCACGCCAGCACTCCACGACGCTGACCGGGAGCTCCTCAGCAGCAGGCTGCGGGACCTGGGACGAGCCGTCACCGACCGCGGCGCCCCCGAGCAGCTGCTGCACGGCGAGCCGCACCAGGGCAACGTGCTGAGCACAAAACTCGGCCCGCTGTTCATCGACCTGGAGACGTGCTGCCGCGGACCAGTCGAGTTCGACCTCGCCCACGTGCCAGCAGCGGTCAGCGAGCATTACCAAGATGCCGACCAAGCGCTGCTCCGAGATTGCCGGGGACTCGTCCTGGCGGTGGTGGCAAAGCACCGCTGTGATCCCGGTGACCAGCTCCCGAACGGGCAGCGAGCGCTGCGCGACCTCCTCGGCGCGCTGCGCTCGGGTCCGCCGTGGCCGGCGCTCGATGCCGTGATGCGCGAGTAAGCATAAGTTCTCGAGCGCTCCCAGCACCGCTGGTGACAAGGCTCGCCGATATCAACGGCTCTGGATCGTAAAGCCACTCCCGTCGTCGACTGCGAAGCGTGTTTCGCGGCCAGTTCGTCGACCAGTCGAGGCGGAAACTCGGGTGGTAGCCGGCGGTCAGTTTACTGATGCGGTCGAAGTCGGGGCCCTCACGGACGGCCGGCATTATCGTCCATGTGCGTGACAGCGGCGTGGTGATCCCTGGCGGTGGCGCTGCGGCCGGCGGCCGTTGCCGCCGCGCTTGCTTTCCTGGACGGGGCGCGCTTTTCTTGGATCATGGCGACGGAAACGCCGGGAGCTGGTGTCGCTGCCGGCCTCGCGGTCTCATCCGACCTGGTCTCACGAGCGTGGGTAGCGCGCCTGCGCCACTCGGGTGCTGAGCGCGAGGCTGCCGCGGCTGAGCTGCATGGCCTGCTGCTGCGTACGGCGCGGTTCGAGATCGAGCGCCGCCGGGCGACGTTCTCGCACCTGTATGGTGCCGACCTGGAGGACCTCGCGTGGCAGAGTGCCGACGACGCGCTCATGTCCATCTTGCGCAGGCTCAGCGATTTCCGGGGGGACAGCCGGTTCACGACTTGGGCCTGCAAGTTCGCCATCTTGGAGGCGGGCGTCAAGGTCCGCAGGCACGCCTGGCGCGGCCGCGAGATTCCACTCGCCCCGGCGTTCTGGCCGGTAGTTGCCGACGCGGGACCCGGTCCGCAGCAGCATGCCGAAGCGCGAGATTTGCTGTGGGCGCTGCGGGAGGAAGTCGAGCGGCTGACCGTGCGGCAGCGGGAGGTGTTCGTCGCGATCGCGCTCAACGACGTTCCGATCGATGTGCTGGCCGAGCGACTGGACACCACCCGCGGCGCGCTCTACAAGACGTTGCACGATGCCCGGCGTAAGCTGCGGACCGCGCTCGCCGCCCGCGGACTGGGCATCGATTTGGGGGAACAGCCATGACCGCGAACACGCCTGATGACGCCAGGCTGCTGGCTGCCTGCCTGCTAGGCCCGGAAGGGCCAGAGCTCAGTTGTGAGGAGTGCTTCGACGTGCTCGACGCTTATGTTGAGCGCGAATTGGCCGCCGCGGATCCCGACGCTGCCCTGCCGGCGATGCGCGCGCACCTCGCCGGCTGCTCAGCCTGCCGCGAAGATCACGATAGCCTGCTTGCCTTGCTACGGAATGGATTCGGCGCGTAGATCGCTGCGAGCCGGGCCAGGGCGAGGGCAGCGAGCAGGAGTCCGAAGTCGCGCAGCCCGATGTCCCAGTACACATTGGTGTGCCCGCCCCGGACCCCGCTGATGATCACGAGATTGGTGATGATCCCGGCCAGCCAGCAGGCGACCACGTACGGCGCGAACCGCGGCATCAGGAAAACCAGCAGGCCGGCGACCATCTCGATAACGCCCACGCCGTACATGAAGGTCTGGGGTGACACGCTGAAGAGGTGCGGGAAGCCGACCCACAGGTAATTCGGCCAGAAGGTCATCCAGTTGAAGAACTTGTCGAGGCCGAACAGGATCGGCGCCACGGTGAACCCGGCCCACAGGAGCAGGAAGGCCTGGAAGGCGGGCTCGCGGACGTCGCCGCGAAGCGGGCCCAGGCGCCCCGCGATGATCGGCTGTTCCGGCTTGGTCCGGCTAACGGTCTGGTGCATCCTGTTACCTCCAGTGCGGCACGGCGATGGGAATTGACTGGACTTTCATGTCCTGTGAGTGTCCTGGCAGCGACCGCGTCTTACCGACTTCTGGTAAGAACCCCCGCGGTCGATGCCACTAACCCGGCATGAGCCTGCCATCAGTCCCGCATGTGTCCGCCTCACTCCGTGCGCACGTGACAGCAGACGCCCCTCTCCGCTACTGGGTCACGGCGGTGTGCGCGGGGAGCGCAGGGATTCACGCCGCGCTCGTCGGGCCGCACCTGGCCGAGGGCGGTCCGCCGCTGGGCTCGGCTTTCGCAGCCGCCGCGGCCGCGCTGGCGGTCGCGGCCCTGACAGTGCGGCAGCCGCGCCACGATCCGTGGGCGCCGGCCGCCGCGACCGTTGTGCTGTGCGTGATCGCGCTCAGCTACCTGCTCTCGAGAAGTGCCGGGGTCCCGCTGCTTATCGGCCAGCCGGAGGGACTCGACCCGCTCGGCGCGGCCACCACAGTCACCGAACTATCCGGTGCCGCTTGCGGCGTCGCGCTCGTGTCACGAAAGGACAGGACATGAACTCGGCCCTGACCCGGCGGCGCGCCGTCCCCCTTACCTTCGCGCTGCTCATCGCGATTATCGCTGCCGCGCTCACGCTCACCACCCAGCGGGAGGCGCATGCGTCAGGCACCGGTCACGATCACGGAGCGCCAGGCGCGCTTCCCAAGGCCGCGCAGGTCGCATTCCACGATC
>JAJKHX010000447.1 GCA_021154785.1 Nocardiopsis sp. | reverse complement strand
CTCGCTGGACAACCTGGTGGTGACCACCGCGCTGCCGTCCATCCGGGAGCACCTGCACGCCTCGCTCGAGGGGCTGCAGTGGACGGTCAACGCCTACACCCTCACCTTCGCCGTCCTGCTGCTCACCGGGGCCGCGCTGGGCGAGCGGTACGGCCGCCGCCGGATGTTCACGGCCGGGCTGGCGCTGTTCACCGCGGGTTCCGCGGCCGCCGCGCTCGCGCCGGGCATCGGCTTCCTGGTGGCGGCCCGGGCGGTCCAGGGCGTCGGCGCCGCCATCGTGATCCCGCTGACCCTCACGCTGCTGTCCGCGGCGGTATCCCCGCAGCGGCGCGGCCTGGCCCTGGGCGCCTGGGGTGCGGTCGGCGGCCTGGCCATCGCGATCGGCCCGCTGGTCGGCGGAGCCGTCGTGGAGGGCGCGTCCTGGCAGTGGATCTTCTGGCTGAACGTGCCGATCGGCATCGCGCTGCTGCCGGTAGCGCGATTCCGGCTCACCGAGAGCCGCGGCTCCTCGACCCGCCTTGACATCCCCGGTGTGGTCCTGGCCAGCGTCGGCCTGCTCGGCATCGTGCTCGGCGTCGTCCGCGGCAACGACCACGGCTGGACCAGCCTCACCGTGCTGCCGCCGCTGGTGGCCGGCGCGCTGCTGGTCGCCGCGTTCGTCGCCTGGGAACTGCGGGCTCGCGAGCCGATGCTGCCGCTGCACCTGTTCCGCAGCCGCGGCTTCGCGGTGACCAACGCGGCCTCGCTGCTGATGTTCTTCGGGATGTTCGGCTCGATCTTCCTGCTCGCGCAGTTCCTCCAGGTCGTGCAGCATTACAGCCCGCTGCAGGCCGGCTTGCGGACGCTGCCCTGGACCGCCATGCCGGTGTTCATCGCCCCGGTCGCGGGCGTGCTGTCCGACCGCATCGGCGGGCGGCCGCTGCTGGTCGCCGGGCTCGGGCTGCAGGCTGTCGGCCTCGGCTGGCTGGCCGCGGTGATCAGTCCCACCGTGCCGTACCTGACGCTGGTCCCGGCGTTCGTCGTCTCCGGTGTCGGCATGTCCCTGTTCTTCGCGCCGGTCGCCAACGTGGTGCTCAGCTCGGTGCGGCGGGACCAGGAGGGGATCGCCTCGGGAGCGAACAACGCGATCAGGGAACTGGGCGGCGTGTTCGGGATCGCCGTGCTCGGCGCGGTGTTCTCGGCCCGGGGCGGCTACGCCAGCGGGACCGCGTTCGTCTCCGGCCTGGCCCCCGCGGTCTGGGTCGGCGCGGCGGCGGTGGCCGTCGCCGCGGCGGCCGCGCTGCTCCTGCCCGGCCTCCGCACCCGCCCGGCGGCCGAGCTGGCCCCGGAGCTCGAGCTGGCCCGCTAAGCGCCCGGTACTCAGTGCCCCGGATCCCCGCGCGGGATCCGGGGCTCTACCGTTCGGCGGCCAGGTCCAGTACCGGTTTCACGTCGATTACCGGCGTTCCGTCCAGGGCTTCCAGGCCGCCCACCTGCACCCGCAGCCCGTCGACGGCGGTCACCGAGACGCGGTGCAGGCCGACGGGGTTGGGCCGGTCCGGCGACCGGGTGCTGAACACCCCGGTCAGCGGGCGGCCCGGGTCGTCGCGGGGCCGGGTCACGAGCACGTCCCGGTCCGCCCGGTCCAGCCAGGTCACCACGATGATCTCGGTGCCGGGCCGCAAATCGCGCAGGGCCTCGGCCACTCCGGCCTCGAAGGCCAGCCAGGCGGGCGGGGCCCCCTCGTCGGCTTGCCGCGGCGCCTGCACCCGGTCGGTCAGCGGCGACTCCACCCAGCCGACCGGCACTACTTCGAAGCTCGCTCCCGCTCTCACCTGCCTATTTTCCCGCGCTATGCGCAGCCTGGGCAAGGGGTTAATGGGGCGTGCTGGAATATGTGCTTTCGGGCGCTTAAGGAATGCTATGGTCCTCTAGCCGGATAAGCGGGGATTAAATCCCGGCGATCCGATGACCGGAAATGGCGCTGATAAACGCAACGGGGAGCAGCCATGCATCTGGCGTACGGGGCACGGGTTCTAGCAGCGGGAACGATCGGCCTCGCGGTGATCACCGCCACCGCCGTCGACACCGTTACAGCCGCCGCCACCGCCACGGCGGACGGCGGAGCGGCCGCCGGAGCCGGCCTGGCCCTGGCCGGCCGGGGACCGGCCGCGGGCCCGGGCAGCGTGATCATCACCCCCGGGATGCGGCATCCGCAGCGGGAGGCCGACGGCGGGCCCTCGACCACCGCCGACTGCGAGCAGTCACTCCAGATCGCCTGCTATAACCCGGCTCAGCTCCAGCAGGCGTACGGCCTGACGGCGCTCTACTCGCGCGGGGTCACCGGCAAGGGCGCCACGATCGTCGTCGTCGAGCCGTACGGCTCGCCGACGATCGCCCGGGATTTGCGTGCCTTCGACCGCGCCGAGAGCGTGCCCAGGCCGCCGTCGCTGCGGATCATCAGGCCCGCGGGCAAGGTTCCGCACTTCAACCCCGGCAACGCCAGCATGCTCAGCTGGGCCGGCGAGACCACGCTGGACGTGGAGTACGCGCACGCGGTCGCGCCCGGTGCGAAGATCCTGCTCGTCGAGACGCCGGGGGGCGGCACGGGCGGGAACGTCAGCTTGTCGCAGATCCTGACGGCCGAGAAGTACGTGATCAGGCACCATCTCGGCGACGTGATCAGCCAGAGCTTCGGCGTCGCGGAGCAGGCCGTCGGATCCACCGCCATCCGGTCGCTGCGCGGCGCTTACACCGCTGCCTACGCCAGCCATGTCACGATGCTGGCGGCCTCCGGCGACACCGGCGTGACCGGCTTCAAGCCTAGTCAGCGGAGCTACTACACCCACCGGGTGACGTCCTGGCCGGCCAGCGACCCGCTGGTGACCGCGGTCGGCGGGACCCGCCTGCACCTGGACGCCGGCGGCAGCCGCGACTCCGCCGACACTGTGTGGAACGACACCTACAGCCATACGGCGAACCAGCTGGTCAACGGGAACAACGGGCCGAACCCGCTGGGTACCGGGGGCGGCAAGTCGGTCGTCTTCACGCGCCCCTCCTACCAGGGCAAGGTGGCTGCCATCACGGGCGGCCACCGGGGCGTGCCCGACATCTCGATGAGCGCGGCCTGTTCTGGTGCGGTCAACACGTACCAGAGCTTCGCCGGCCAGCCGGCCGGCTGGTACGCCGTGTGCGGCACTAGCGAGTCCTCGCCCTTGTTCGCCGGCGTCGTGGCGCTCGCCGACCAGGTGGCCGGCCACCGGCTCGGCCTGATCAACCACGCCCTGTACCGGCTGGCGGCCCAGCGCGCGCCGGGCCTGGTGGCCATCCGCTCGGGGAACAACACGGTCTCGTTCCGCCAGGGCGGCCGCAAGCACACGGTCCGCGGGTTCAGCGTCCGGGCCGGCTACAACCTGGCCACCGGCCTGGGCACGATCAACGCCGAGCTCTTCGTGCCCGAACTGGCCCGCGCCGCCCGCTAGCGGTCCCCCGGAGCAGCATTTACTAAAATGGCCAGGGTACGGGGGACTTATCGCTCAGAATGGTCGTTAGCTCGTTATTCGTCACTATGCCGCCGGCTTAGCCAATTCTTGTCTTACGATAGCTCCGTACCCGAGGCCTGCAGCGCGAGGGAGAAAGCATCTGTGATTCTTGATGAGGCCGAAGCGCTGCTCGACCCAGTGTCGGACATCGACGGCTTCATGCTCGCCTGCCTGATGGATGCCTCGACCGGCATGTTAGGCATCGTCCGGGCGCGCTTGCTGCAGGCGGCCGAAAACCATGGCCTGCAGCTGGGCGGGGGCATTCATGCCAGTCGCCGTTCACCCGACATACGACCGTCCCCGTCACTGGCCGGGGAATTGCTTCCACGTAGTCGTGGCCGCGACGGCCGGTGCCGGCCGCCGCGGCTGGACCACCGCGGAAATCTCGCAGCTCACGCGCATCGGCATCACCCTCCGCGGCTCACTTAAATGACGTCGCGGCCCAGGTCATCGTGAAATCGGCCAGGGTGTAGCCGAGGGCGTTAACCGTCGGCTGGACGAAGTTGTTCCTGACGATCAGCGCGGCCTGGGCCTCGGCCGCCTTGATCAGCGGCCCGGTGACCTTCGGGTTGTTCCTGGCCTGATCGAACGCCAGGTTCTGCGCTTGGGCGTAGAGCACCGATACGGAGAACTGCGGCCGTATCAGCGCGCCGCACCCGAGCCCGGGATACGTCCAGCTGTGCTGGGTGTCGATCGGGTGCGACATCGTATTGTCCACGGTGACGTCGTGGACCGACTGCGGCAGCTGGGGCAGTGGCAGGACGATGGCCACGCTGACCCGGCCCGGGACACCGGTCGCCGGACGGGACAGAACCTGCAGCCGGTAGTGACCGGTGCCCGGGGCCCACCAGGCCGGTCCCGGATTGAGATCTACCGTGGCCGAGGCGTGCCCGGTGGTGGCGAAGGTACTCGAATACCAGCACGGCCAGATGCCGATGCTCTTCGAGACCTTATGGGTGAACGTGAAGTTGAAGTTCTCCGTGCCCAGCGCGGGCCGGGAGATGCCCTCGATCTTCTGCAGCACCCAGGGGCCGACGCTGACATCGGTGGTCGTCCCGGCGGTGACCGACTGCCAAGGCCAGCTGAGAGACACGTGCGGCAGCCGCACGTTGAGCCCGACCAGGTGCAGGGCCGCCGACAGCGCGGCCAGCACCGCCCAGGCGATGACCTTGCGGAAGATCAGGACCAGCAGGACCAGGACCGCGCCCCAGGCGAGCTTGCGCGGGACCCGCCGGCGCCGTCGCGACGGCCTGATCAGCTGCCCGCGGATCACCGGGCGCGGCGGCCGCTCGAGCCGCGCCGGGGAACCCGGCCGGGGATACCACTGGCTGCCCTGCCGCGCGTCCTCCTCCCACCGGTCGTCCTCCCCGGAGTCGTCCTCCCAGGCCTCGCGTTCCCACGCGCCCTGTTCCCGCGCACCGAAGTCCCGCGCAGCGAAGTCCCGCGTATCGAACTCTCGCGTATCGAAGTCCCGCGGGTCCCGGTCGCGGAGCGGCAGCCGTCCCGGCCCCGCCGTCCTCCCGGGCCGGCGCGTGGTGAGCATGCTCACGAGGAGGATCAGCAAGCGCAGCATGGCGGGCCCTGCCTTCCGGTCACGGTGCTTTCTGGTCGTGGGGCTTTCCTGGCAACGGGAGGCTAGGCGATGGCCGGGTAGCCGAGGCTGAGCACGACCGGTACCGCGCCGAACGGCTGACGGAACCGCGTGCCGGGCTTGTCGGGAGCGTTCGGGTCCTTGAGGTCGGGCCAGCGCATCTTGACGTGCTGGGCGGTCAGGCCCTCCACCGAGTACGGGAACTCCATGGCCGAGATGTCGTGCAGCTTGAGCAGCCCGCCCCAGCGGAAGGCCGCGAAGACCCGGGCCAGCTCGCGGACGGACAGCGGGCGCCGGGCCGTGATGTCGATCCAGTAGACCGCCATCGCCAGCTCGATCAGGTCGGTCGCGCACTGGGTCAGGGCCTCGGACTTCGTCCGGTACACCGTCCCGCCCGCGCCGGCCGTGCCCAGCTTCTCCCCGTACACCGGCGAGTAACGCGGCCGGGCCTGGCACTGCATCCAGTCGCACGCGGCGAGCAGCTCCCAGCGGATGCCGGTGTAGTCCGCCACCTCGTCGTAGAGCGGCTCGGCCCGGCTGAGCGGCGCTTCCGCCGTGGCGGCGAACGCGGCCGTGACCGTCGGCGGCAGCTGCGGCACGTACCGGATCATCCGCGGCCGGCGCGGCGTCACCCTGGCCTCCGGGCGCGGGGAACGCCGTCGCGCCGCCGCGGCCCGGGTGAGACCCGAACCGGCCAGCACCGCCCCGGCGAGCGCCCCGGCCGCGGCCGGCGCCTGGTGGTCCGGTCCGGCCGAGTAAGCGTCAAGTACCCCGGGAATCGTCGCCGTGCCGTAGGATCCGCTACCCGCGCCACGGGCTCCGCTTCCCGCGGCCCGGGAGCCGCTCCCCGTGCCCCGGGAGCCGCTATCCGTGCCCCGGGACCCGTTCGTCGTCCCCGGGGACCGGCTGGCCGCCCCCTGGGACCGGTTCGCCGTACCGCGGGATCCGCTGGCCGAGCCCCGGTTCGCGCTCGCCGTCCTGCCTCCGTCGTGACCGGCGGCAGCGGACGCGGCCGCTACGGGCGCGGCGTGCGCGGACGCCGACGGTGCGGCGTGCGCGGACGGAGCCGGAGCCACCGGAACCGAGGACGGGCTAGGTGAGGCCGCGGCCGAGGGAGCCGGCGCGCCCGGGATCGAGGCGGCCGGGATGGCCGTCACCTGGCTGCTCGGCGCGGGCTGGGCCGCTGGTGCTGTCGAGGCGTCGTAACGGTACAGGTTGTACAGCTTCATGATCGTGATCAGGGTGGTGCCGTACTGCGGGTCGGTCGCGTAGATGCCGGTCAGGTTGGTGGCGAAGGCGTCCGGGATATGCCGGTTCGCCATCGCGTGCTGGTAGCTCGGGCCGGTCGCGAGAAGCTCGCTGTGGTCGGCGATGCTCTCGGCCACGTTGTGGTAAACGCGGAACTGGGCCGTCACCGTCACCCACTGGCCGTTCTCGAATTCGCGCGTCGGCAGGGCGTCGCTGCCGGCCGGCCCGGTGCCCTTGATGCCGAACAGGTTGTGGTCCCGGATCGCCAGCGCGCTCTGGCCCCAGCCGGATTCGTCGATGGCCTGGGCGATCGTCACCGCGGCCGGGACTCCGTACCGGCTCTGCGCCGCCATCGCACCCGGCGCGATCGCGCTGATGAAGGCCTGCTGGCTCAAGGTATCGGGAACGTGCGACGCGGCCTTAGGCGGGTTGTTCCTGGTGTACGACGGCGTGGCCGACGAGGAGGCCGTACTGGCCTTGCTGGCCTTGGCAGCCGCGCCGGACTGGCCCGTGGTCCCGGTCAGGCCCGACTGCAGTCCGGGGATGGCCGCCGCCCCGCTGGCCTGCGCCCGGCTGCCACGTCCCTTAGCCGCCTTGGCCCGGCTCGGCGCCGCACCACCCGGCGTGGTCCGCTTCTGAGCCGCCCGGCTCTGGCTAGCCGCACCCGGGGATCCGCTGGCCTGGCTCGCGCCCGCTTTAGCGGCCGGGGCCTGGCTATTGCCCGCCGCCAGGTCCGCCATCAGGCCGGGCACCGTCACCGTGCCGACCGTGCTGGCCGCCTGCGTGCGGCCCGCTGTTCCCACCATCCTGGTCGCGCCTTTCCCGGCCGGCGTCAGTACCGCCGTGCCCGTGCCCGGGACCACCGCGCCACCCGCACCCGCCGTGGCCGGGTTCCCCTGTTCCACGATCCCGGCCGTCACGGCCTGCGCCGCCCCGCCGCCCGTGCTCGAAGATCCCGTGCTCGAAGATCCCGTGCTCGACGATCCCGCGCTGGCCGACGCCGTGCTGTTCCCGGCCGGGCTCGCCGCGCCAGCCAGCCGGCCGTTGTTGACGAATCCGGTCACGCCCTGACCGGCCAGCGAGCCGGTGAACGTGTGGGCGTTGACCGACAGGTTCGGCGCCGAGTCCCCGCCGATCGTGGACAGGACGCCGCCCGCGTACCTGGTGACCACCTCCACGTGGCCCTCGAACAGCACCCAGTCGCCCGGCTGGGGACGGTAGCCGTCGCCCAGCGGATGCCAGCGGTCGTGCGCCTGGGCGTCCTGCATCACCGAAGTGATCTGCGGCGAGTCCGGGTTGGTGTCGACGCGCACGTCGGCCCACTGGCGCAGCGGCCACGGGTACGTCGAGCCGCCGGTCACCCAGCTTTCCTGGCCGGTGGCCTGGGCGCCGAGGGCGAGCGTGAGGCTGGCGAAGGCGGCGCACGACTGACCGTGGTCGGTGCCGTCCACGCTGTCCTGCCCCCAGATGAGCGCTTCCATCTCGGCCGGGCTCTTGGTCTGGGCCATCCGGAGGTAGTACCTGGCCACCTTGACCACGGCCGCCCGCATCGCCTTCTCGCTCGTCGACATGGCCCTCGACGGCTGGGCGCTTACCGACGGGGTGGCCGGCGCGGCGGCCTTCTTGAGCGCCATCAGGCTGACCGGCATGCGGGTCGGCGACGTCATCTCGCCGACCGTTCCGTGGGCGAAGGCGAATCCGGTCATCGCACCGCAGGTACTGAGGCTGACCAGCGCGGTTGCCTGCTGCCAGGTCGGCTTCCTGCCCGGGTGCACGAAATCACCTACTTCCACGTTGCGGTTCTGGCTGGCTGGCTGCGTTCGGGGCTCTGGGTTCCGGTCGCGCTCCTTCAGCTCGCGTTGGGCAGGCTCTTGAGGATCGCCTGGACCTGCGCGTTCCCCGGATTGTCGGCGTTGGCGAAGAGCACGCCGACGTCATAGGCCTGGGCGTCGGTGGCGCCGACCACCCACTGCTTGTAGGCGTCGGCCACCAGGGCCGCCTGCCCGGTCGCGGTGCTCACCGGCTGGGCGCACAGGCTCGGGAAGCCGGCGTGCGAGACGACGGCCGAGGAACCGGTGTACTTGGCGCAGTTCGCGGGGTTGCCTTCCAGCCCGGGCTGCACCGTCGGCTTGCCGTTGGTACCGGTCAGGGTGGCCCCGCCGATGATGTTGTTCAGCGCCCGGGCCGCCACCTCGAGGCTGTCCACCGGGTCCAGCGGGTTGTACGGGTGGTGCATGTTCAGCGACCAGGCGATCTCGCCGCCCTGGGTCGGCGAGATCGGCTCGAGTCCCTGCCGGCCGGTCTTGGCGTCGGTGAAGCTCGGATTGTTCCCGCTGGTCATCAGGGCGAACACCCACAGGATCTGACTGGTCGTCTTGCCGCAGGCGAAGTTGACCTGACCCGGCTCGGAGGCCACGTTGGGGTTCTGGCACGCGGTGGTGACCTGGCTCTGGACGGTCGCCACGCTGGACGGCCAGCCGGGACCCGACCGCAGGATCAGCACGGACGCAAGGGTGATCACCGCGACGGCGGCCGCTACGCCGAACATGATCTTGCGCGACCGCGGCCGGCGAACCCGGCTGGCGCTGCGGCGACCCCGGTCGATGATGGCCTGGGTCCGGTCCTCACCCGGGTGCCCGGACGCGGTCCAGCCTCCGGTCCGGATGGGCGTCGTGAAGTCGTCGTCCGGGTCCTCCTCGATGAACTGCCGCGGCGGCGGCGCCGGCCGCCCCCGGGCCTGCCGTGATGATGCCTGCCTGGACGGTGCCGGCCGGGATGAGGGTGGCCTCGGCTGTGCCCGCAGCATGCCCGGCCGTCCCCGGTGCGGTATCTCGTCCTGGCCGTAGCTGGTCTCCGCGAGTTGCCGGGCCTGGGCGGCGTGCCAGTCGGAGAGCTCGTTCTCGAGATCCGTGTCGCTGATTTCTAGCTCGCTCAGCCACTCTTCGTCTTCATCGTTAAAATTTTCGAAATCCTCGCGCATCGTTTTCACCTCCAGCAACTGCCATGAACTGAGACACTCCGGACCGATGGCCGGCGTGCGGGCTTAGGCGGGCGGCCTTCCGCGTCCCGGATGGCCGAGCCGGCCACCCCGCGCTCCTGCCTCGCCGAACCGACCCATGTAGGTATTAGAACACAGGATCGATGACCATGGGAAGTGTTTGTTTTCACAGCTGAGCTGCGTTCGAACGCCGCCCGCGGGCGGCCTGCCATGAGCGGGCGGCCCGGCGTCAGCGGCCGGCTAGCGCGGCTCGGCCCGCACCGGGCGCCCCGGCCGGGCGTCCGGCACGATGCCGCCGTCGCGCACCACGAAGGCCCCGTTTACCAGGACATGCCGGATGCCGGCTGACGGGCGGGTGCTGTCGGCGTAGCTAGCCCGGTCGGTGACCGTTTCCGGGTCGAACACTACGACATCGGCGTCCCGGCCGGGCTGCAGGCGCCCCTTCGCGCGCATGGCCGGCACCCAGCCCTCGAGCAGCCGGGCCGGGTCCAGGCTGCACCTGGCCAGCACCTGCGCCAGGCCGGCCCGCCCGGCCCCGTCGGGCGCCTCCCGGGTCAGCAGGCGCAGCGCGCGGCAGAACGTCCCGGCCGTTCGCGGGTGGGTGATGGCCGTCGGCGGCAGCGGCCAGGCCAGCGGCTGCGCCGGGGAAGCAGTCCAGGTCAGCGGCATGGCGTCACTGGCCACGACGGATCCGGGAAAGGTCAGCGACCGCAGCAGCAGCGCCCGGTCGGCGGCGGAGGACTCGTCGAGCTGTTCGATGATGACCAGCCCGCCCGGGTCGGCCTGGCGCAGTTCGCGCAGCCGCTCTTCGCTCGCCACCCGCTCGCCGGTCGGCGCGTAGGTGAGCGAGGACGGCGACAGGCCGCGCTCACTGAGTCGTTCCGGGGCCAGGAAAGCGGCGCCGATGCCGGTCATGCCGGACCCGTACGGATACGCCTCGGTGGTGACCCGCGACCCGGCCGCCTGGGCCCGGCCCACCAGCGCCAGGACCCGGTCGATGTGCCGGTGCGAGGTGCTGTTGATGTGGCAGTAGTGCATGTGGGCGCCGGTTTCCCCGGCCACCCGGACGATCTCCTCGGCGCCGTCGGCCAGCGTGGCCGGCACCATCTCGATCAGGTCCCGTGCGTGCGTGAAGGTGGCCACGCCGCTGGCCGCGGCCAGGCCCGCCACGCGACGGTACTCCTGCGGCTCGGCCCCGGGCGCGTACCCGAGCAGCACGCCGATGCCGAGCGCCCCGTCGGCCAGGTCGGCCGAGATCCGCTCGAGCAGGGCCGTCAGCTGGGCCGGCCCGGCCGCGCGCTGCCAGGCCGGATCGGAGATGCGGGCCATGAACGCGCCCGGGGCCTGCGCGGGCAGGCCCGCGACAGTCTCCATCCGCGCCAGCGCCCAGGAGGCGGAGAAGCCGTAATTGACCGGGCGGCCCTGCTCGGCCGCGCGGCGGTACGCCGCGGCTACCGGCGTCTCGCCCGCCTCCAGCTCGAGCGCGGTGGTCACGCCGTCCATGGCCTGGAGCCGCAGCCCGCCCACGTCGTTGACGTGGCTGTGCAGGTCGATGAAGCCGGCCGTCACCACCTGGCCGGACACGTCCACGTCGGACGGCGAGCCGGGCGGCAGGCCGGTCCCGACCGCAGCGATCCGTCCCGACGCGATGGCCACGTCGCGGACGCCGTCCAGGCCGGATTCGGGATCGATCACCCGGCCGCCGCGCAGTACCAGGTCCCATTCGTTCACCGGTGCCTCCACCGCAGCAGTGTCCCTCAGGGCTGTTAGCCTGGCCAGGGCCAGGGGACACGGCGCCCAGCGGCACCCAGCGGCACGCCGGCGGCGGCCCCGGCGGCGCCTAGCGCCAGCCAGCCATCCGGCCAGGCATCGGCACGGCAGCGGGACGCAGCGGCGGGAGAACGGATGACGAGCGGCGGAACGCTCCCACGCGGAGCGACCCGGCCCCAAGGGGCTCGCGGGGCCCGGGCCGTAGCGGGCGTGGTCGTGATCGCGCACGGCGGCCAGTCCGCGAGCACCCAGCCCACCAACCCGCTGCAGCCCGCCGTGCTCCGCATGATCCCGGTCGCGGCGGCGGTGCGGCACGCGCTGCGGGGGAGCGGGGCGGTGGTGCTGCGACCGCGGTTCCGGGTCCGCGGCTGGAACGGCGCGCAGGCCTCCCCGGTCGGCGACCTGAACGAGACGCTCGACGGCATCGCGGCCACCTACGGTGCCGTCCCGGTCGTGCTGATCGGGCACTCCATGGGCGCGCGCGCCGCGATCCGGGCGGCCGGACATCCGGCGGTGTCGGCCGTCGCCGGGCTGGCCCCCTGGCTGCCCCTGGGCGAGCCCGCCGCCCAGCTCGCCGGGCGGCGGGTGCTGGTCGCGCACGGGACCGCCGACACCATCACCAGCCCGGCCGAGACCTGGGCCTTCGTCCAGCGCGCGCGTGAGTTCACCGCGGTTACGGCCATCGAGGTGCGGGACGGCGATCACCCGATGCTGCGCCGCGCCCGCCTGTGGCACGCGATCGCCGCCGAGTTCGCCCGCTCGGCCGTCGGGCTGAGCCCAGAGAGCCCAGAGAGCCCGGAGAGCCCAGAGAGCCCCGAGAACCCAGCCACCGCAGGTCAGGCAGACAACGCCGCAGTCGCGGCCGCCGTGACCGTCGCGGCCGGCGACCAGCCCCGCGTCATCCTCTGAGCCACTTCCGTCCTCATCCCGCGTCCGCTTAGGACATATATGTCCTAAGCCGCCCCGGGGGCCAGCCCCAGCCTGCCGGTGGGCACCGCCGAGCTGACCGCGCCCGCCGGGACCGCGCACCGGATGCTGGCCTTCCTGCACGCCCAGCGCTCGCCCTACCTGCCCGCCTACGCGGGCCTGGCCGGGTCGGTCCTGACCATCGAGTTCGGCCCGCCCGCCCGGCTCGGCCTGCTTCAAGACCATTGATCCGAACGAGTTCCGTGCCCGCCCCCCGGCCGGCCCGCCGCCGTCACCCGGCGCGGGCGCCCTAGCCGGCTGGATCGAGGACGACAGCTGCGCCGTGCGTGCCGTGCCGCGCCTGGCCCAGCGCCGCGGCCGCCTCCTCGAGCGGGAAGGCGGGCAGCGTCGCGACGGTGAGCACGCCCTGGCCCAGCAGCCCGGCCAGCCGTGCGAGCCGGGCACCGTCCGGCTCGACCACGATGTCGGCCAGCACGATGCCGCGCTCGGCGGGCGGCGGGTCCGACGTGATGGTAGCGAGCCTGCCGTCGTCGCGGACGGCGCGCAGCGCGTCGGCGGCCCCCGCCCGGGCCGCGTTGACCGCCGCATCGGCACCGGAACCGGACCCGGCCAGCGCGCGGACCCGCTCCGGCCATCTGAGGTCGCGGTAGTCGAGCACCTCGGTCGCGCCCATCGCGCGGACCCGGGCCGCGCTCGCCTCGCTGGCGGTCGCGATCACCCGCGCGCCCAGGTGCGCGGCGAGCTGCACGATGAGGCTGCCGGTGACCCCGCCCGCGCCGTGGACCAGCACGGTCTCGCCGGGCCGGACGGTCACCGCGGCCAGCGCCTGG
>JAJKHX010000446.1 GCA_021154785.1 Nocardiopsis sp. | reverse complement strand
GGTCGCGCTGGGGCTGCCCGCGGAGCGGATCGCGGTGGCGATGGCGCTGGCCGTGCCCGCGGCGGGCGGGGTGCAGCGGGCGTTCGGCACCGACGCCAAGTCGCTGCAGGCCGGCTTCGCGGTAGACGCCGGGCTCCGGGCGGCGCGGCTCGCGGCCGCGGGCGCTCAGGCCGATCCCGCGGCGCTGGACACGTGGCTGGGCCTGGTGGGCGGCGACCCGGCGGCACTGAACCCGGCCGCGGTGGAGCCGTCAGGGCCTTTGATACCAAACGGGCTGGCCATCAAGCTTTACCCCTGCTGCTACGCCTTGCAGCGCCCGATCGCCGTGCTGGCGGAACTGGGCTCCGGCCTGGACCCGGCGGCGGTGCGGCGAATCGTGCTGCGGACACCGGAGGCGACCGTGGTGCCGCTGATCCATCACCGGCCGGAGTCCGGGCTGCAGGGCAAGTTCAGCCTGGAGTACGCGGCGGCGGCCGCGCTGCTGGACGCCTATCCCGGCTTCGGCAGCTTTACCGACGAGGCGGTCCGGCGGGACGCTGCCCGGCGGCTGGCCGGCCTGGTCGAGATCAAGCTGGAGCCGGGCGGCGACGGGCTGCTGGACGGCGAGCTCGAGGCCGAGGTTCACCTCGGCGACGGGACGGTCCGGCGGGGCCGTCAGCAGTACCCGCCGGGATCCCCGGCGCGGCCGCCGGCACCGGACCAGCTGCGGGCCAAGCTGGACGACTGCGTGGGAGACCTGGGCACTGACCCGTCCGAGTGGACCTGGGAGAATGTTCCCGGCGTACTCCGGCGGTTCCTATCTGGAGGCGAGCGTGGATGAGCTGAACGAGGACGAGCGGGCTATGGTGCAGCTCGTCAGGGACTTCGTCAACCGCGAGGTCAAGCCGGTGGTCCGGGAGCTCGAGCACGCCAACACCTATCCGGACAAGCTGATCGAGCAGATGAAGCAGCTCGGCATCTACGGCCTGGCCATTCCCGAGCCATGGGGAGACGCGCAGGTCAGCACGTCCTGCTACGCCCGGATCACCGAGGAGCTGGCGCGCGGGTGGATGAGCCTGGCCGGGGCCATGGGCGGGCACACGGTGGTGGCGAAGCTGCTGCTGGTGTTCGGTACCCGGGAGCAGAAGGACGCGTACCTGCCGCGGATGGCCACCGGCGAGCTGCGCGCCACGATGGCGCTGACCGAGCCGGGCGGCGGCTCCGACCTGCAGGCCATGCGGACCTCGGCGCGGCGCGTGGAGGGGGACGGGGAGGTGGGTGGGGGCTACGTGGTGAACGGGTCGAAGACCTGGATCACCAACGCGCGCCGGTCGGGGCTGACCGCGCTGCTGTGCAAGACCGACCCGGCCGCCCGGCCGGCCCACGCGGGCATCAGCATCCTGCTGGCCGAGCCCGGCGATGGCTTCACCGTCTCCCGGGACCTGCCCAAGCTCGGCTACAAGGGCGTGGAGAGCTGCGAGCTGGTCTTCGAGGATTACCGCGTGCCGGCCGGGTCGCTGCTCGGCGGCGTGGAGGGCGAGGGGTTCGCGCAGATGATGCGGGGCCTGGAGATCGGCCGGGTCCAGGTCGCGTCGCGGGCGCTGGGCGTGGCCCAGGCCGCGCTGGACGACTCGCTGAAGTACGCACAGCAGCGGGAGGCGTTCGGCGTCCCGATCTGGAAGCACCAGTCCATCGGCAACTACCTGGCCGACATGGCGACCAAGCTGACCGCGGCCCGCCAGCTGGTCATGTACGCCGCGCGCTGCTACGACTCCGGGCGGCGGGCCGACATGGAGGTCGGCATGGCCAAGCTGTTCGCCTCGGAGACCGCGATGGAGATCGCGCTGAACGCGGTGCGCATCCACGGCGGCTACGGCTACTCCACCGAGTTCGACGTGGAACGCTACTTCCGGGACGCGCCGCTGATGATCGTGGGCGAGGGCACCAACGAGATCCAGCGCAACGTGATCGCCCGGCAGCTGGTGCAGCGCCACCCGGCCGGCTCATGACTGGACTGCCGTTGGAAGGCCTGCTCGTCGTGGCGCTGGAGCAGGCGGTGGCGGTGCCGTTCGCGACCCGGCAGCTGGCCGATCTGGGGGCGCGGGTCATCAAGATCGAGCGGCCGGGGCCGGGCGACTTCGCCCGCGGCTACGACACGACCGTGCTCGGCCAGGCCAGCTACTTCGTCTGGCTGAAGCGGGGCAAGGAGTCGGTCGCCCTCGACGTCAAGAGCGCCGGCGGGGCCGATACGCTGGCCGCCCTGCTGGCCGGGGCCGACGTGTTCCTGCAGAACCTCGGGCCGGGCGCGGCCGGGCGGCTCGGCCTGGCCGCGGATGACCTGCTGGCCCGGCATCCGCGGCTGATCTGCGGCACGGTCTCCGGTTACGGGGCGGACGGCCCTTACGCCGGCAAGAAGGCCTATGACCTGCTGGTGCAGTGCGAGACCGGGGTGCTCTCGGTCACCGGGACGCCGGACGAGCCGTGCAAGACGGGGATCTCGGTGGCCGATATCGCCGCCGGGATGTACGCCTACTCGGCGGTGCTGACCGCGCTGTACGAGCGGGAGCGCACCGGCCGCGGCTCCAGCTTCGAGGTATCCCTGCTCGACGCGCTGGGCGAGTGGATGACCCAGCCGTACTACTACACCGTCTACGGCGGGACCGCGCCGGTGCGCACCGGCGCGCGGCACGCGTCGATCTCGCCCTACGGCCCGTACACCGCTAAGGGCGGGAAGGTGTTCCTCGGGCTGCAGAACGACCGCGAGTGGCGGGTGTTCTGCGACCAGGTGCTCGGCCGGCCCGACCTGGTCACGGACCCGCGGTTCGTCACCAACCCGGACCGGGTGGCCCGCGACGCCGAGCTGCGGGCGATCATCGAGGGCGCGTTCGCGGCGCTGACTCCCGACGAGGTGACGGCCCGGCTGGACGCGGCCGGCATCGCTAGCGCCCGGCTGCGGACCCCGGCCGAGTTCGCCGCGCACCCGCAGCTGGCGGCGCGGGACCGGTGGCGTGAGGTCGACACCCCGGGCGGGCCGGTCCGCACCCTGCTCCCGCCGGTGACCGTGCCCGGCCGCGAGCCGGCCATGGGCGCCGTCCCGGCGCCCGGCCAGCACACCGACTCCATCCGGGCGGAATTCCTACCTGGGAGAACATCATCATGACGACGACAGAACGGCCTCGCTACCAGCTCGTCATCGACGGGCAGCGGACCGAGGCGGCGTCCGGGCAGCGGTACGACTCGGTCGACCCGTACCTGGGCTCGGCGTGGGCGTCCGCCGCCGACGGCGACGCCGCCGACGTGGACGCCGCCGTCGCCGCGGCGCGCCGGGCGCTGGCCGGGGAGTGGGGGAAGCTGACCGGGTTCGGCCGGGCACGGCTGATGCGCAAGCTGGGCGACCTGATCGCCCGGGACGCCGGCCGGCTGGCCGAGATCGAGACCCGGGACACCGGCAAGCTGCTGCGCGAGATGCGCGGCCAGCTCGGCAGCATCCCGGAGTGGTTCTACTACTTCTCCGGGCTGGCCGACAAGCTCGAGGGCACCACCATCCCCGGTGACAAGCCGAACTTCCTCGTCTACACCCGGCGCGAGCCGGCCGGCGTGGTCGCGGCGATCGTGCCGTGGAACTCCCCGCTGCTGCTGCTGTGCTGGAAGCTGGCCCCGGCGCTGGCGGCGGGCTGCACCATGGTGGCCAAGCCGTCCGACTACTCCCCCGCCTCCGCGGTCGAACTGGCCGCGCTGATGGACGAGGCCGGGTTCCCGCCCGGCGTGTTCAACGTGGTGACCGGGTTCGGGCCCGCGGTCGGCAAGGCGCTGGCCGCCCACCCGGACGTGGACAAGGTGGCGTTCACCGGCTCAACCGCGGTCGGCGCGCAGGTGGCGGCGGCCGCCGCCCAGAACATCACCGGGGTCCTGCTGGAGCTGGGCGGCAAGTCGGCCCACCTGGTCTTCGACGACGCCGACCTGGACGCGGCCTGCAACGGCGTGCTGGCCGGGGTGTTCGCCGCCACCGGGCAGACCTGCATGGCCGGGTCGCGGCTGCTGGTCTCCCGCACCGTGCACGACGCGCTGGTGGAGAAGATCACCGAACGGGCGCGGGGAATCAAGCTCGGCGACCCGAAGGCGGCCGACACCGAGATGGGCCCGGTGGCCACCGAACCGCAGTATCGCAAGGTGCTCTCGTTCCTTGATGGTGCTAGCGCCGAGGGCGCCACGGTCGCGGCCGGCGGAGCGCCCGCCGCGGATCTGGGCGGGTTCTTCGTCCAGCCCACCGTGCTCACCGGGGTGAAACCGACGATGACGGTGGCGTGCGAGGAGGTGTTCGGCCCGGTGCTGTCGGTCATCGGTTTCGACACCGAGGAGGAGGCGCTGGCGCTGGCCAACGACACCCGGTACGGCCTGGCCGGGGCGGTGTGGACCAAGGACATCCACCGCGGGCACCGGGTGGCGCACGCGATGCGGACCGGCACGGTGTGGATCAACGCCTACCGGGTGGTCGGTCCTGACGTCCCGTTCGGCGGCTACGGCCTGTCCGGCCTGGGCCGGGAGAACGGCATCGAGGCGGTGCACGAGTACACCGTGACCAAGGCCATCTGGGTGGAGCTCACCGGCGGCACCCGCGACCCCTTCACCATCGGATGAGAGCCTGATGGGTAATGTCCGCGAGGTTACCGAGCTGATTACGCCGGGGCCCGCGGAGGCGCTGGCGGGGTTGCTGGGCGTGACAGGCGGCTCGTTCGGTGAAATGCCTTTGCTCTGGCATTGGGTATATCTCCTGGACCGGCCGCCTACGGCCGCGCTCGGGCCGGACGGTCACCAGGTGCGCGGCGGGATGCCGGTGCCGCCCGGGCCGGGGCTGCGGCGGATGTTCGCCGGCGGGCGGGCCTGGCGGCACGGGGCGCTGCGGACCGGGGCCGAGGCGACCCGGCGGACCTGGCAGGCCAGCGCGGCGGTCAAGCAGGGGCGGACCGGGCCGCTGCACTTCGTCACCGTGCGCACCGAGATCAGCCAGGGCGGCGCGGTGGTGGTCAGCGAGGAGCAGGACCTGGTCTACCGGGAGCCTGCTCCGGCTGGCGCTGCGGTCGCGGCTGACGTGGCCGCTCCGCCGGTTCCGGCCGGTCCTGGGGACTGGGCGGTCGAGGTGGATCCGGTCCTGCTGTTCCGGTACTCGGCGCTGACGTACAACGCGCACCGGATCCACTACGACCGGGACTACGCCCGGTCCGAGGGCTATCCCGGCCTGCTCGTGCACGGCCCGCTGCAGGCCCTGCTCATGGCCGAACTGGCCCGCCGGTCCGGGCCGGGGTTCGGGTCGCGGGAGTACTCCTACCGCCTGGTCTCCCCGCTGTACGACGACCAGGGCCTGGTCGTCTCGGCGGTTACCGGGGAAGGCGGCTCGGTCCGCGCGTCCTGCCGCGACCGCACGGGCCGGGTGACCGCCACCGGGACCCTGCGCGGCTAGCTGCCGGGCAACTGGCCCAGCGTGACCTGGACGGTGGCGCTGCCGCCGCCCGCGCGGGTGACGCGCACGCCGACGGCCTGCCCCGGCCGCAGGCTCGCGAGCACGGCCGACAAGGTCTGGGCGTCCGGCGTCGCGGTGCCGTTGACCGCGGTGATGACGTCCCCCGCGCGGATGCCGGCCTTGGCGGCGGGACCGCCCGAGGTGACCGAGACGACGCCCACGCCTGCTGACGTGTCGTCAGGAGTCATCTCGGTGGCGACCGCCACGCCGAGCGCGGCGCGTCCCGAATTGGTCACGCGTCCGTTGGCGACGAGCTGCCGGGCGATCCTGACGGCCATATTGGACGAGATCGCGAAGCCGATGCCCGGCGCCGCCCCGCCGCCCAGCTGCTGGTCGGTCGCGGCCAGGGTCGGGATGCCCACCACCTGGCCGGCCAGGTCGACCAGCGCGCCGCCGCTGTTGCCGGGGTTGATCGCGGCCGAGGTCTGGATCGTATCGGGGAGCGTCGCACCGGGTGAGTCCTCCCCGGTCGGCTCGGACACGGTCCGCCCGACCGCGGACACGATGCCCTCGGTCACGCTGCCGGCCAGCCCGAGCGGGTTGCCGATGGCCAGCACGAGGTTACCGTCCGCCAGCTTGGCCGAGTCGCCGAACGAGGCCGGGCGCAGCTTCCCGCCCCCGGTCACCTTGATCACGGCCAGGTCGTCCGGCGGGTACCGGCCGACCAGCGTGGCCCGCAGCGGCGAGGCCGAGCTGGCCTGGAGCACCTGGAAGCTGGTCGCGTTCCCGACCACGTGAGCGTTGGTCACGATGTCGCCCTGGGCGTCGAACACCACCCCCGAGCCCAGGCCGGAGCTGGTGCGGATCTCCACCACCGACGGCAGGACCCGGTTGATGACGCTGACGAACGCGTTCTGGACCGCGGCCGCCTGGCCGGACGGCGCGGTCTGGCCCGCAGACGCGGCCTGGCCCGGTGAGGTGGCGGCCGACGATGACGCGGCGGCCTCCGCCGCGGTCCCCTGGGTAGCCGCCGGCCCCGAGCTGGTGCACCCGGCCAGGCCCAGCGTGACCGCGCTGGCCAGCATGAATCCGCCGGCCAGGGTGGCCCGGCCGGCCGGTTTCGGCGACCGCTGCCGCAGGCGCATTAGCATGACATTCGTCCATCCATCCATCGGGTTCACGGAATCGCGGGCTGGCTGCTACCTCAGCGGTGGCCGGCCAAACACGAGGCGGTCAGATGACGAGCCGGCCGGACGGGCCGCCCGGAAGGTGAGCTTCGCGGCGGCGGCGCATTTGCCGGACCGGACCGTTGTTACTACGGACTGCCGCCGGATCGATGGAACATCGAGCCGGCTATCACCGGATGGATGGAACATCGAGCCGGCAGTGATCAGACTGGGCGCGGGAAACCTGGGACGCTTGAGGCTCACGGGGCCTGCTGCGGCCGCACGGGACGGCTGGATGACCGGGACTAGATTAAGGCGCATGAGTGCACCGAGCTTCGGGGCGGCGGCGCGGATCCTGGCGGGACGGGATCCGGTCATCGCGCGGCTGTACGCCGAGGCCGGGCCGCCGCGGCTTCCCCGGCCGGCCGAGACGCACTTCGGCACGCTGGTCCGGGTCATCGTGTACCAGCAGCTCGCGGGGCGGGCGGCGGCCGCTATCCACGGGCGGCTGATCGCGGCGCTGGGCGGCGACGTTGCGGCCGGGCCGCTGCTCGCGCTGTCCGACGAACAGCTGCGCGCGGCCGGGCTGTCCAGGAACAAGATAGCCTCACTGCGGGACCTGGCGGCCAAGGTGCTCGACGGCACGGTGGTGCTGTCGCCGCGCGGGCTGAGCCGGGAGAATGACGACCAGATCATCGCCCGGCTGTCGGCGGTACGCGGCATCGGGCCCTGGACGGCCGAGATGTTCCTGCTCTTCCAGCTGCGCCGCCTGGACGTCTGGCCGGTCGGCGACCTGGGTGTCCGCCGCGGCTACGGGCTGGCCTGGCAGATCCCCGAACCGACCGCGCGCGAGCTTCAGCCGCTGGGCGAGCCGTTCCGGCCGTATCGTTCGGTGGCCGCCTGGTACTGCTGGCGGGCCGCGGAGCTTTACGCGGACGCGGCCGGGAGCGTGCTCACCGGGGGTTAGCTTTCCTGGTCAGGGTGATGGCGAGCCAGATGGCGGCGCCGGCTAGCGGAAGGCTGAGCACCGGGGGCGGGCAGGCACCGGCGGGGCGGCGAGAATTAGCATTTTCGGTGACAGGGCTGGCAGCATGGCCAGGAACCTGCGGACCGATACAGAACCGGAAGAGCGGCCACTGATGAGCTCCCCCACCTCGACCGCGACGCAGGCGGAGACCGAGGGCTTCACCCACCGGCAGATCCTGATGATCATGTCCGGGCTGATGCTCGGCATGTTCCTGGCCGCGCTCGACCAGACGATCGTGGCCACGGCGCTGCCGACCATCGTCGGGGACTTCCACCGGAGCGACCTGCTGTCCTGGGTGATCACCGCGTACCTGCTGGCCAGTACGGCCTCGACGCCGCTGTGGGGCAAGGCCGGCGACCTCTACGGGCGCAAGCGCGTGTTCCAGCTCGCCATCGTCGTGTTCCTGGTGGCCAGCGCGCTGTGCGGGGCGTCGCAGAACATGTTCGAGCTGATCGCCTTCCGCGGGCTGCAGGGAGTCGGCGGCGGCGGCCTGCTCTCGCTCGCGTTCGCGATCATCGGTGACGTGATACCGCCGCGTGAGCGCGGTCGCTACCAGGGCTACTTCGGTGCCGTCTTCGGTGTCTCGAGCGTCGTCGGCCCGCTGGCGGGCGGATTCGCGGTGGACAACCTCAGCTGGCGCTACATCTTCTACGTCAACCTGCCGCTGGGCATCGTCGCGCTGATCGTCACGAACCGGGTGCTGCGGCTGCCGGTACGCAAGCGCGAGGTGAAGATCGACTGGCTGGGCGCGCTGCTGCTGGTCGCCGGGGTGTCGTGCATCCTGCTCGCCACCCAGCTGGGCGGCGAGAATTACCCGTGGGGATCGTGGCAGATCATCGGGCTTTTCGCGCTGGGCGCGCTGGTCATCGCCGGCTTCGTGCTGCGCGAGGCGAAGGCCCCGGAGCCGATCCTGCCGCTCGCGCTGTTCCGGATCCAGATCTTCTCCGTCTCCAACATCATCGCGTTCGTCAGCGGCATCGCGATGTTCGGCGCCCTGGCGTTCCTGCCTCAGTACCTGCAGCTGGTGCACGGGGTCTCGGCCACCATCTCGGGCCTGCTGCTGCTGCCCCTGCTGGTCGGCCTGCTGTCCATGAGCATCAGCTCGGGCCTGTACATCTCGCGCACCGGCCGGTACCGCTGGTTCCCGCTGGCCGGCACGACCGGGGTCACCATCGGGCTGGTCCTGCTCAGCCGTCTCGGCGCCCACACCTCGCTGCTGGTGGTGAGCCTGGACATCCTGGTCTTCGGCCTTGGTCTCGGCCTGTTCATGCAGGTGCTGACGCTCGTCGTGCAGAACGCGGTGCCGATGACGCAGATGGGCGTCGCGACCTCGTCGGTCACCTTCTTCCGCTCGATGGGCGGCGCCATCGGGGCGTCGGCGCTCGGAGCCGTCCTGACCGCGGGCATCGCGGCCGAGCTCCCGCGCTTCCTGCCGCGCGCGGCGCTGGCGGGCGGCGGTAACAGCGGCAGCAAGGTAGCGCAGCTGGTCCAGAGCCCGGCCGCGCTCGACGCGCTGAAGCGCACCAATCCGGCCCTGCACGAGGGAATCATCCAGGCCTATTCGCACGCCATCGACCGGATGTTCATCGCCGCCGTGCCGGTGTCGCTGCTGAGCGTCATCGCCGCGCTGTTCATCAGGCAGGTCAAGCTGCGGACGAGCAACGCCGTGCCCCGGACGCCCGCTGACGGCGTGCCCGCCGGGGCCGCCGTCGCCGGATCCGCCCCGTCCGCCGCGCCCGCCCCGTCCGCTGAGGAGACCGGCTCGGCTCCGCCCGCTCCCGGAGGGATGCACTAGATGCCCGGCGTCACGATTTCAGCCGGCTACGGCGCGGGCGGGAGCATGATCGCGCCCGCGGTCGCCCGCCAGCTCGGCCTGCCGCTGCTCGACCGCGCGATCAGCTCGCGGGTCGCCGCCCAGCTCCAGGTGTCCGTCCCGGAGGCCGAGGGCGGGGTGATCAAGCGCACGGGCGCCGGCCGGTTCCTGGCCGTGCTGGCGCCGCTGGCCGGCGGCGTGCTGGGCGCCGGCACCGACTGCGCTCCCCCGGAGGGGTTCCCGCCGCCCGATGACGCCGCGCTCTTTCGCGAGCAGGCCGAGGCGATCATGCGGAAGGCCCTGGTGACCGGCGCCGTCATCCTCGGCCGGGCGGGCGGCGCGGCGTTCCGGGACGAGCCCGGGGTGCTGCGGGTCCGGCTGTTCGGCCCGGCCGCGGCCCGGATCGCCCAGGCCGCCCGCATCGAGGATGTGGACGCGGACACGGCCCGGCAGCGGCTGCCCGAAGTCGATCGCGCCCGCGCGCAGTACGTCCAGCGGCTCTACGGCACCGACATCGACGACCCCGACCTCTACCATCTCCAGATCGACAGCACGGTGGTGCCGCTGGACGCCTGCGCGGGCCTCATCGCCGAGGCCTACCGCCGGTGCGCTCGCTGACGCAGGCCCCCTGGAACATCCAGGGCGAGCTGATTCCGCCAAGATAGTGTCATGCCGCCCGAAGTGTCCTTGCTCGACGGGGTGCTGGAGCGCGTGACCTTCGCCAACCCCGAGACCGGGTACACGATCGCCCGGGTCGGCCCCGCGCACGGCGGCTCCGACCTGGTCACGGTGACCGGCGCGCTGCTCGGCGCGCAGGTGGGCGAGTCGCTGCGGCTGCGCGGCCGGTGGACGAGCCACCCGAAGTACGGCCGGCAGTTCGAGGTGCACTCCTACACCACCGTGCTTCCCGCCACCACCCAGGGCATCCAGCGCTACCTGGGCTCGGGGCTGATCAAGGGCATCGGCCCGGTGATGGCCGAGCGCATGGTCGCCCACTTCGGCGTCGACATCATGCACATCATCGAATCCGAGCCCGCGCGCCTGATCGAGGTCGACGGCCTGGGCCCCAAGCGCACCGCGAAGATCACCGCCGCCTGGGCCGAGCAGAAGGCCATCAAGGAGGTGATGGTGTTCCTGCAGGGCGTAGGGGTGTCCACCTCGCTGGCGGTGCGGATCTACAAGAAGTACGGCGACGAGGCCATCGCGGTGGTGCGCGACGAGCCGTACCGGCTGGCCGCCGACGTGTGGGGCATCGGCTTCAAGACCGCGGACACGATCGCCGCCGCGGTCGGCATCGCCCGCGACAGCCCGGAGCGGATCAAGGCCGGGCTGGCGTACACCCTGTCCGAGGCGGCCGACGACGGGCACTGCTACCTGCCCGCGCCCAACCTGCTGGCCGACGCGGCCAAGATCCTCGAGGTGCCGGCCGAGCTGATCGCCCCGTGCCTGGACGAGCTGGCCGCGGCCGAGGGCGTGATCCGGGAAAGCGTCCCGGCGGCTTCGTCCGACGGGGCTGAGACCGCACCGCAGGTTCCCGCCGTCTACCTGCCGCCCTTCCTGATGGCCGAACGAGCTTTGTCATCCGCCCTCCTGCGCCTGCTTGCCGCCCGGGCCGACCGCCTGGCGGGGTTCCGCGCGGTCGACTGGGACAAGGCGCTGGCCTGGCTGCGGAGCCGCACCGGGGCGCCGCTGGCCCCGGAGCAGGAAGAGGCGGTGCGGCTGGCGCTGACCTCGCGGGTCGCGGTGCTGACCGGCGGGCCCGGCTGCGGCAAGAGCTTCACGGTCCGCTCGGTCGTGGCCCTGGCGAAGGCCAAGGGGGCCAAGGTCGTGCTGGCCGCCCCGACCGGCCGGGCCGCCAAGCGGCTGGCCGAACTCACCGGGCACGAAGCGGCCACCATCCACCGCCTGCTGCAGCTGCGGCCGGGCGGGGAACCCTCGTTCGACGCCGCCACGCCGCTGGACGCCGACCTGGTGGTCGTGGACGAGACCTCGATGGTGGACCTGATCCTGGCCAACAAGCTGGTCAAGGCGGTGCCGCCGGGCGCGCACCTGCTGCTGGTCGGGGACGTCGACCAGCTGCCCTCGGTCGGTGCCGGCGAGGTGCTGCGCGACCTGCTCACCGCGGGGACGCTGCCGGTGGTGCGGCTGACCAAGATCTTCCGGCAGGCCCAGCAGTCCGGCATCGTGGTCAACGCGCACAAGATCAACGCGGGCGTTTCGCCCGGGCTGACCGGCTTCGCCGACTTCTTCTGGTTCTCCTGCGACGAGCCGGAGGAGGTCCCGGCGCTGGTGACGGACATCGTGGCCCGGCGCATCCCGGCCCGGTTCGGCCTGGACCCGCGGCGCGACGTGCAGGTGCTGTGCCCGATGCACCGCGGCCCGGCCGGGGCCGGGAACCTGAACCTGGCCCTGCAGCAGGCGCTGACGCCGTTCCGCGACGGCCAGCCGGAACGGCGCTACGGCGGCCGCGTGTTCCGGGTCGGGGACAAGGTGACCCAGCTGCGGAACAACTACGAGAAGGGCGCGGCGGGCGTGTTCAACGGCACCGTCGGGGTCGTCACCGGCATCTCGCTGGAGGACCACGTGCTGACCGTGCTCACCGACGAGGACGAGCCGGTGGAGTACGGCTTCGACGAACTGGACGAGCTCGCCCACGCCTACGCGGTCACCATCCACCGGTCCCAGGGCAGCGAGTACCCCGCCGTGGTCATCCCGCTCACCATGAGCTCGTGGATGATGCTCCAGCGCAACCTGCTCTACACCGGCGTCACCCGGGCC
>JAJKHX010000445.1 GCA_021154785.1 Nocardiopsis sp. | reverse complement strand
GGCCGCGGCCACCGCCGCGGTGGTCCTGGACCGCGCGCGGGCCAGCCGCCGGACCGTCTCCAGCACCGGATGACATCCCCCGCCCGTGCCAGACACCCGCCGGGCCCGGACCACGACCACCGTCCGGGCCCGGCCGGGCAAGCCGGGCGGGCACACGACGAGCCTCATCCGCGTGCAGGCCGCGGCGGCAGGACAACCCATATCCGCAGCCACCAGGAGACGCACCTCCAAAGGGCAACAGGCCCGCAGATCTGCTCATCGGCGGGCGGTTACCTGAGGCTCCCGTATCATCTGCCGCACCGCAGCACGAGGCGCGGCAAGTAAGCCAGACCGTATATTCATGCAACGCCGCTACGTGCGGGAGACTGTCCGCTTCTGCCGCGAATAGGGTCTTCCGTGACCGCGGTGGTGCGCCAGTACTGCGTCCGTCGTGCGTGACGCACGGGCTCATGGCTCTTGGCGGTGAACTGATCGCGGGTCACGGCGCAGGAGGCAGACGCCAGGGATGCGGCGATGCCGTCGACGTGCCTGGCCGGTATCTGGGTCCGGTCCCCGGGAGGTGGGCACGAGCTCTCGGACGGCCTGGCTCCCGTCAGGCGACCAGGCCCCGAGAACGTCACGGCAGGGCCATCGGCTGCAGTTCAGTTCGCCGGGACGTGGGAGGACGTCGCTACCCGGAACGACCGCGCCCTGTCCCGGCGTCACGCTGAGTGATGCGGGTGGTCGTAGAGAACGCGCGCGGAGCCGATATGCGAGCGGGCTGGCGGCACCCGCAGAACGCTGAGTTGGGCCCAGATCAGGTCGTTCTGGATGGCCACAGTCTCCAATGGGGTTCTGCAGAGGTAACGCTTGGCTTGCCTGGTCAGTTGGGGTCTGGGTTTGTGCCCAGGTACTGGCCCATGCGTCGAGCGGGGCGAGGGCCCGGCCGAGGGATGCCCCCAGGGGGGTCAGCTGGTAGCCGTTGGCTGTGGCGGTGATCAGACCGCTGGCGGTGAGCTCGGCAAGCCGCTGGTACAGGACGCTGGATGACAGACCCTGGCATCGGGCCAGGAGCGCGCGGGCGCCGACGGGCCCGGTGCGGAGCTCCCAGATGATCCGCAGGGCCCAGCGGCGGCCGAGCAGGTCCATGGCGGCCATGATCGGACGGCCCGTGGTCGAGCCTCGTACCGGGCTGCCGGGGCGCGGTGCCGGCATGATCCTCCTTGCGTTTCTTTTCCCGAAACACTAGCATCTCCCTAGACAGCGTTTCTGATTCCGAAACGGATGGAGGGCTTATGCCGAGGATCGCCCCGCTGGAGCCGCCGTACACCGACGAGGCCGGCGCTCAGCTCGCGAGCATGATGCCCGCGGGCGTCCCGCCGATCGGGTTGTTCCGGGTGTTCGCCCGCCACCTGCCGATGACCGGTGCCATGCACGGCTGGGGCCGGTACGAGCTGGGCCGGCAGCTCACGCTGACGATGCGGGAGCGCGAGATCGTCATCGACCGGACCTGCGCGCGCTGCGGCTGCGAATACGAGTGGGGCGTCCACGTGATGATGTTCGCCGGGCGGGTCGGGCTTACGCCGCAGCAGCTGACGTCGCTGGTCCATGGTGGGCCGCAGGACCGGTGCTGGCCGTCGGAGCAGGAGCGGCTGCTCATCCTCGCCGTCGACGCGCTCCACGAGGACGCCGACGTCAATGACGGACTGTGGGCGCGGCTCGCGTCGGCCTTTGACGAACGCCAGCTCCTCGACCTGCTGCTGCTGTGCGGCTGGTACCACGCGGTCAGCTTCGCTGCGAGGGCAGCCCGGGTGCCGTACGAGCCCGGCGCTCCCCGCTTCGCCGACGTCTTGCCCGGCGCCTGATGGGCACGACGAGCCCGGGCTCATCGCCCGCAGCAGCTCATCGAGCTTGTCCGAGCAAGGCGCGCAGCGTGTACCGGGTGGTGACGATCTCGCCGTCTGATGCCGGGATCACCGCCTGCCACCAGCCGTTCCCGGCCCCGACGACGACCGCCGGATGGTCCCGGCGGAACCGGCCCAGGCGAAGCACCTGGTCATATTCGTCAGGCAGCAGCCGCAGCCCGCGAACTCGTTCCTCCACTTCGCGCCTCAGCGGCTATCGCGGATCCTGCGGGCTGGTCAGGTTGCCAGGGCTTGGGTGATCGCGCTCAGGATCTGCTGCTTATCGGCGCCTAGCAGGGTGGCTTGCTGGATGAAGGCCCTGGCGTGGTGGCGGAGGAGCCGCTGGCGTTCGGAGTCGGACAGGCTCGGTGCTGTGGCCAGGACGCGTGTCCCGCCGCCGCGGCGTGAGCTGACCAGGCCGGCTGATTCCAGCTCGCGGTAGGTGCGGGCGACGGTGCCGACGGCCAGGCCGAGGTCGGCGGCTAGCTGCCGGAGCGGGGGCAGCCGGTCGCCTGGTGCGAGTGCTGCGGACTGGATCAGCTCGGCCAGCTGGCGGCGCAGCTGCTCATAGGGGGGCGTCGGATTGCCGGTGTCGACGGTCAGCAGCGGACGGCCGGTCACCGGGCTGGCCGTGCGGCGGCGCGGGCCGGGGCCAGCAGCACGGCGGCGCACCAGCTCATCAGGGCCACCGCGAGGATCAGCAGCGCCAGCAGGGCCCATCCCGCGTAGGTGAACCAGGCCGGGCGGCAGGACAAGGACAGCAGGGCACCCGCGGAGACGAGGCAGACGCCGGCCAGCGGCAGGGCGACCAGGATCCCGCAGGCGCCGGTGATCGTCCGGGCGGCCCGCCGCCGCAGGGCGTCGTCGGCCGCTACCGTGTCCGCGTCCGCGCCGGTGCGCGCCCGGCGGATGACGACGCGCAGGGCGCCGCCCCCGGTGATCAGGCCGGCGGCGACCACCGCTGCGAGCGGCACGGTGTAGAACGAGCCTGGCCACGGCCCGTAGGTCTGCTGCGCGTCGGGCCCGCAGCTCAGCAGCAGGACCCGGCCGGCCCGGCCGAGATCATCGGGCCCCGCGGTCGCCGTGGTCGCGGCGGCCAGGGCAGCCAGCACCGCCGCCGCTGACGTCACCGCCGCGGCCAGGCCCCGCGGCAGGTAGTCGCGTACCCGCCGGACCTCCACTGCCGCCGTCCGGGTTCGGCCCCCCGCAGGCCGCACGCTGATCTCCCCGGCCACCACCCCGGCCAGGACGCACAACCCGAACACCGGCCCGGCCAGCAGCAGCCCGCGTCCCAGTGCGTCCTGGCCAGCGGCGGCACCGCCCGCTGCCAGCCCGGCGATCACCCCGGCCAGCCGGAAGCCCGCTGTCTGGCGGACCGCAGCCGGAACTGCCGGCCCGTCTACCGGGACCGTCCCTGGTGACCTGGCGTGCGCCAGCCACGCCGCCGCTGCCACGGCCGCCGCCAGGCACGCTCCAGCCGCCAGCACCAGTGCACCTGCCATGCCGCCCTCCAGCTTGTATCAGCTATATGACACAAGCACCATCCCACGCCTAGGAATTTGTCACAAGTACCTGGCACAAACCGGTGCCGCCCGTCCATGCCCTGGCGACCGCCGGCCAGCCCTGCGCCGTTTCTGCAACGCGGACCCGCACGGCATCAGACTGGAGCCGCTCGAACCTGCCGACCAAAGACCATCCGACGTCCTCATCTACCGCGGACAAGGTCTCTTTTGATTGTGATGGCGCAGGCAGCGGGGACCGTCACCGGAACGATCCGGGTTCTGACCGCGGCCAAGCCTGGTGTGCTCGGCTCGGACATCCACGCCGGGATCTAGATCCGCATGGAGAGACCGGGCGACTCCGTCGTGGACCTGGAGGTCTCGAGTGATCCCCGGACGGGGAAGGCCGCCTGGATCATCCGGCGGGCCGAGCTTCCGGTAGGTGGCCGGCCGTGCCCGGACGGCGCGGGAGGAGGGCGGCCGCAGTACTGATCACCTAGGCGCGGGAGGGCACGGCTGCCTAGAACGCCGACATTACTGGTCTAGTATCACGCTAAGTGACGAGCAAGGTCGCGGAGAACGCGCGCGGAGCCGCCGTTAGGTGCGGGTCTGGCCACTCTTCCGTAGATCGGCATACGCCGAGCAGAACCGGGTGTTCTGTGTGGGGTCACGTGCGTGGCTGGCGCTGCTGATCGGCGCTCGATTGTGCATTGATGAGCGGACGTGCCCGCGCCGATCCGGCTGCGTTGCACCCCTTGCGCGGCGGAGGTTACCTGTGGGCCCGATCGGGGTTGCTGCGGCCGCCTGGCTCGCGTCCAGCCGTGGTGGATTCATCCTCGGGGGATGATGCCGCGCCTTCCATGAACCGGTTTCTTGGAGAGAGGGGCTGGCGGCACGGGTGGCAGGCGATGTCCCTGAACGGCCGCCGCCCTGGTGTCCATGATCTTCTCGGCCGACGAGACCACCGATGTGGGCGCCGACGGCGGGACACCCGTCAGCGACGACTACAGCCCCAATGACAGCCGGTTCACCGGCCGCATCAGATGGGTCCAGCTTGACATCGACGAGGTCGCCGAAGACCTCGACCACCTGATCACACCCGAGGAGCGGCTGCGGATCGCGATGGCCCGGCAATGAACAACCTGCCTGTCAGCCGGGACGCCGGAAGACCCCCATCATCGCCGCTCTGGTTGCCGGGGCCGGTATCTGGCCAGCCCTGGCGCCGTGATGGCCCCGGACCAGTCGCCACAGGCGTCCGGGCTCCACCTCGCTTCTCGCCCGTCACCCCACCCTGACCCCGGGGGGCGGGGGGAGTCATCCTGGCGAAATGATCGTGCGGAGATCATTTTCCTAGGGTGGTGTGCCGCCGACGTCCCGTTTGGGTGCCGCTTCCCCGTGAATCATCCTCTGGGGGTGACGGCCCTTCTCGTCGGTCGTCGGAGACTTGCAGGTGTGGCGCTCCGCGGATGCCGGGGCCAGACGGGAGACAAGCCATGAGTATCGGTCCGGTGGAATATGTGATTCTCGGCTTTCCCGGCAACAAGTTCACCGGTCAGATCGTGCCGGAGCTTGCCAAGCTCATCGACAGCGGACTGGTCAGGATCATCGACCTGACCTTCATCATGAAAGATTCCGCCGGTGGTGTGGAGGTGGTCGAGTTCGACGCTGTCGAGGAGCTGGCGGCGTTCGCCGGCCTCGACGCCGAAGTGGGCGGGATTCTCACCGACGAAGACGTGGCCCACGCCGCTCTGAGCCTCGAGCCGAACACCTCAGCCGTGCTGATCATTTGGGAGGACCGCTGGGCGGGCCCGTTCGCGGAAGCAGTGCGCAATGCGAGCGGAGTAATCCTCGAGGGCGCACGAATCCCGCGCGAGATCATCGAACAGGCCATGGGCGCCTTGGCCGACGCCCTCGGCTGAGATCGGCAAACCCGCACCATTCGCGCCGAATGGCCCTGCGCCGAAGGCGCCAGCACAACAGGAGGCGATTGACATGCCGTTCCGACGACGTCGACCCATTGCGCGCATGGCCACGACCGCGGTCGTGGCCGGGACCGCAGCCCACATGGGAGCAAAGTCCGCGCAGCGGAGCGCCGCGGCCGACCAAGACCAGGACCAGGCCCCGCCTGCCCCCGCTCCAGCGGATGAACCCGCCGCACCAGAAGCTGCCGCACCCGAAGCAGCCGAGAGCCCGCAGATCGAAGAGCTCAAGCAGCTGGCTGCCCTCAAGGACCAGGGCATCCTCACCGAGGAGGAGTTCGCCGCCTCGAAGGCAAAGATCTTGGGGATCTGACCCACAGCTGCGGTGATGCGTCCTGACAGCCCGGAAACCGAAGAGACTAGGAACCCCCCGCCGCCACGCACTCCGGATGGCCGCACCCGTTCAGCTGGCCGGGAATTCGATGACTTTGTCTAGGTTTCGCCGGTGCGAGACGGGAGGCTCGCCTGGTTGCCGGGACCGGGGGCGGGCGGTGCTTCATCGGGCGGGGGAGGCTTGATCCGCTGGAGGTAGAGCTCGCAGGCGGCGAGCAGCACCCCAATGATGAGGAAGCTGAGCCACGATACGGGCACGAACAGGAGCAGGATCCCGGCGACGGCGGCGCCTGCCAGCTGAAGGCCAGCCGCATGAGAAGCCATCCAGGCGACCACGCCCCGGCGGCCACCGCTGCTTGCCCCCGCGATGCTGCGCCCGGTCCGCTTCACCCGCGAGCGGAGGGCCACGGCCCATCGGTACGGCCCGCTCAGCACGGCGATGACCAGCACGACCAGAGCCGCGCCCAGCACCCATGCGGTGAGGACGAAGAATCCGTGCAGCAGATAACCGAGAACACTCTGCGCGACCTGGGGATTGTGCGCGGCGCTGGCCAGCACTCCTTGCTCGTGGATGACGATACGCCGTTCCACGATCATCAGCAGGGATACGCCCACCGCCAGCTGGAGCACGGTTCTGCGGCGGTTAACCGACAGCCACAGGCTCAGGGCGATCAGGACGATCGTGACCAGGGGCAGGACCAGGGTGAGCCGGTCGAAGGCCTTCACCCCTTTCTGGACAGTGGCCAGATCGCTGGACCGGACCAGGGTGATCTGGCCGAAGTTGCCGGGCAGGGGGACTCCCAGGGCCTTGGACAGCTTGGTCACCGCCTGCTGGGGCGGGTCGGCGCTGGTGATGGCGGGCAGGGTCACGGGCTTGCCCGCCAAGTCAGAGGCCAGGCCGGACACCTTCGCCAGGGCCTGGTTGATGACCGGGACGGTGTTCAGGACGATGTAGCCGCCAGAGGTGGAAACAGCCGCCGTGTTCTGGCCGCGCAGGACCGCCACCAGCTGCTGGTGCGTGGAGGTCAGCGCCGCGGTCCAGATGGCCTGGAACTGGGGGGACGTCAGCACCTTCGTCAGCTCACCGGCAACGAAGCCCTTGGTGGCATTGGTGACCGGGGCTGCCGCGAAACTGGCCTTGGGAGGGAGCGCATCACGCAGGCGGGCCTGGACATTGAGCTCGGTGAACAGCTCGTCGGTGGCGCGCGCCGCTACGGCGGAGGCCACTGCCGGATCCTCGAAGACGGGCACGACCGTGCCGACGAACGTGCCGGTGTTGAGCAGGGTTCTGTGCGCCCATACTTCCGTGGTGGACAGCAGCACCAGGAGGCAGGAAAGCGCGACGAGCAAGGCGACGACACTCCTGCGGATACGCCTCCGGCGCGGCTTCTTGATTCGTTCTTGCCCGCGGGGGGCGTCGTGCTCAGCCTGGATACGGGCCAGGTCTGCCTCAGCGCGGGCATCTTCTCCGGAAGGCTGGGCCGCGGCCGCTTGCGGGCCGGTCATGACCGGCGCCATGCGGTAGTCAGCCCGAGGTGCTGGTCATACGCCGCTAGGACCGCGGCCATGGCGGTGTAGGGCCCGCAGATCCGCTGCCGTGACAACGAGATCTCGGTCACGACATGCGAAGCTTCGGTGCTCAAGGTGGACCCCACCTCAGTAGACTCGGCCACTGCCGGGGTCTGGAGCAGCACTACGGTGGAGCCGGCTTGGAAACGGCCGTCCGCGATGCGGGCCGGCTGGTTCCGCACGAACGCCGTACTGCCGTGGCCGGGCTGCCCGGCGAACGGGGCTGTCATGACGTCCTCAGGCCCGATGCGGGCCACGGGGTCACCGCGATCATCGGGCCGCGGGCCCGCCGGTCCGGTACTGGTCACGGTGCCGGGGGCGCCAGGACTGCTCACTTGATTCACCGCCGGGCGTAGTCCCTGTCGCTGCTGGGGTCTGCAACAGCGGCGATGCCGATTATCACCGGACGGTAACACGCATTCGCTGCGCAGCGACTGCGCCGCGCAACGGGAACTTTGCGGTCTTGACGCCGGATCGTCAGCCGGGAATCTGCGCGGCATGGGCCCTCATGGGGTTGAGCTGGCAGTTCATGGCTCCGCCGGTGGTCGTGGCCCGCCCTTGGCTCGCATCGGGGTGAAGGCTTCTCCACGCGACCTCCACACCTTCTCCGCACGGCCTGCATATGCCAGCCGACATCGTGAGGTACGACACCGAGCGGGGACGGCGGGGAAGTACGCTGCTCATCGCTTTGGGCGTCGATCTGATCGTGGTGGTGGCGGTCGCGGTACCCGTGCCCGGGCGCGCGCTGCTCAAACGCGATCGGAGCAGAGACCATCCGTGCCGGGTGATGTGGGCTCCGGCGCCGCAGCGCAGGATACGGGCTAGCGGCGGCCGGTAACGACCAGGGGGAGAGGTCCGGATGGCGATTATCGAGTATGGGCAGGGTGCTGCGTTCCCGGGTGTGATCGGGCGGACCGCTGATGAGTCCGCGCCGGCCTGGCCGGCCCCGGTACGGGCTCGCGAGGGCGCGCCTAATGTGCTGTTCATCGTGCTGGATGACACGGGGTTCGGGCAGCTGGGCTGTTACGGCAGCCCGATCGCGACGCCCAGCTTCGATGCGCTCGCCGCGGACGGCCTGCGGTACAGCAACATGCACACGACGGCGTTGTGTTCGCCGAGCCGTTCGTGCATCCTGACGGGCCGTAACCATCACAGCAACGCGATGGCCGCCATCACCGAGCTGGCGAGCGGCTATCCCGGGTACAACGGGGTGATCCCGTTCGAGAACGGCTTCTTGTCCGAGATGCTCGTCGAGCGCGGCTACAGCACGTTCCTGGTCGGGAAGTATCACCTGACGCCGAGTAACCAGGAGACGGGCGCGGGCCCGTTCGACCGGTGGCCGCTGGGGCGCGGCTTCCAGCGTTTCTACGGGTTCCTGGGCGGTGACACCAGCCAGTGGTATCCGGATCTGGTGTATGACAACCACCAGGTGGAGCCGCCGCGTACGCCGGAGGAGGGGTATCACCTCAGCGAGGATCTGGTCGACAAGGCGATGGAGTTTATCTCCGACGTTAAGCAGGTCGACCCGGCCAAGCCGTTCTACCTGCATCTGTGCTTCGGCGCTACGCACGCGCCGCACCACGTGCCGAAGGAATGGGCGGACCGGTACGCGGGCGTCTTTGACGACGGTTGGGACGCCTACCGGGAGAAGGTGTTCGCCCGGCAGAAGGAACTCGGCATCGTCCCCGGCGACGCCGAGCTGTCGCGGCATGATCCGGACGTGCCCGACTGGGGGTCGCTGCCGCCGGAGGCCCGCCGCCTGTACAGCCGGTTTATGGAGGTGTTCGCCGGTTTCCTGTCCCACGCCGATTATCAGGTCGGACGGCTGGTCGAGTTCCTGCGCATGCTGGGTGAGCTGGACAACACCCTGGTCATGGTCATCTCCGACAACGGCGCCAGTGCCGAGGGCGGGCCGACCGGGACCACGAATGAGGCGCAGTTCTTCAACAACGCCCAGGAGCCGCTGGAGGATACCATTAAGCTGATCGATGAGATCGGCGGTCCCAAGCACATCAACCACTACCCGTGGGGCTGGACGTGGGCCGGGAACACGCCGTTCCGCCGGTGGAAGCGGGAGACCTACCGGGGCGGCGTCAGCGATCCGTTCATCGTCTCCTGGCCGCAGGGGATCACGGCTCGGGGCGAGGTCCGCACCCAGTACGCGCACATCATCGACATGGTGCCCACGGTGCTGGACCTGCTGGGCCTCGAGCCGCCGCAGGCGATCCGCGGCGTCACCCAGTCGCCCCTGCACGGCGTCAGCTTCGCCCGCACCCTGCACGACGCCGCCGCCGAGACCAGCCATCACACGCAGTACTTCGAGATGCTGGGTCACCGGGCGATCTACCACGACGGCTGGCGGGCCGTCTGTCCCTGGCCCGGCCCGTCGTTCACCGAGGCGGGCATGCCCTTCGGGCAGCCGATCTCGGCCCAGACGCTATCTGAGCTGGATGCCACCGGCTGGGAGCTCTACCACGTGGCGGAGGATTTCGCCGAGAACCACGACGTGGCCGCCGACCATCGCGACCAGCTGATTGCGATGATCGGGACGTGGTACGTGGAAGCCGGCAAGTACGGCGTGATGCCGGTCGACGGTAGCGGCCTGGCCCGGCTGGTCGCGGAAAAGCCGCTCGTGGCGGCTCCCCGTGACAGCTGCACCTACCGGCCCGGCGGGCAGTCGGTCCCGTTCTTCGCCGCACCCCGGGTCCTGAACCGGCCGCACAGCATCACCGCGGACGTCGAGATTCCCGCGGACGGGGCCGAGGGGGTGCTGCTGTCCCAGGGCACCGCGGCCGGCGGATACTCCCTGTTCGTCAAGGACGGCAAGCTCCGCTACGTCCACAACTACGTGGGCCGGGCCGTGTACGGAGTGGAATCCGACATCGTCCTGACGCCCGGCGAGCACACGCTCAGGTTCGAGTTCGAACCGACCGGGCAGCCGGATATGGCGCACGGCAAGGGCGCGCCCGGCAAGCTCCAGCTCTACGTCGACGGCACCCTCACCGGGAACGCGGAGGCACCCGTCACCACCCCGTTCGCGTTCAATCCGGGCGCGCTTACCTGCGGCGCCAACCCCGGCTCCGCGGTCACCGACGACTACTCCAGCCCGTTCAAGTTCACCGGCACCATCCACAGCGTGACGGTGGACGTCAGCGGAAAGCTGATCCACGACCCCGAGGCCGAACTGCGCGTGCACATGGCCCGCCAGTAGGCGACCGGGGCAGCAGCCCGCCGGAGGTGACGCGGTGACGGTCGCGGATCTGGCGATCATCGCCGGCCTGGTGTTCGCGTGGGGCACATTGTCAGCGCGGCTGGAACGGTTCGACGTGACCGCGCCGATCGTGTTCACCGCGGCGGGCGTGCTGCTGACCCATGGCCTGCTGGCGCCGCTGGGGATCACGCCCGGCAGCGAGGTGGTCAAGGTACTGGCCGAGGCCACGCTGGCGCTGGTGCTGTTCTCCGACGCGTCCCGGGTCGGGCTCCGTCAGCTGCGTGCGGACCTGGGGTTGTGCCTGCGGCTGCTGGGCATCGGGCTGCCGCTGGCCATCGGCCTGGGCACACTGGCCGCGTTCATCCTGCCCGGGGTGAACGACATCTGGCTCGCCCTGCTCATCGGCGCGGCGCTCGCGCCGACCGATGCCGCCCTCGGCGCGGGCATGATGGTCAACCCGGCGGTCCCGGCCAGGATCCGCCGGCTGATCAACGTCGAGAGCGGGCTCAACGACGGGATCGCCACCCCGGTCGTGCTGGTCGCCATCGCCGGCGCGGCCACCGCCGGGCACGCCGCCAGCACCGGGCCCGGGAAGGCGGTGGCCGAACTGGCACTCGGCCTGCTGATCGGGGCTGCGGTCGGCGGTGGGGGCGGCTGGCTGGTCAAGGTGGCCCGTGGCCGCGGCTGGGCGGCTGAGGGGTTCGTCGGCGCTGCGGTGCTGGGCCTGGCGCTGTGCTCCTACGCCACCTCGGCAGCGCTGCACGGCAACGGGTTCATCGCCGCGTTCACCGGCGGCCTGGCCTTTGCCGCCGCCGCCGGGTCGGCGGCCAAGCTGGTTCCCTTCGTCGAGGAGACCGGCACGATGCTGTCGCTGCTGGTCTGGCTGATGTTCGGGGTGGTCGCGGTGGTGCTGGCGCTGACGGGCCTGACCTGGCAGACGGTGCTGTATGCGGTGCTCAGCCTGACCGTGATCCGGATGCTGCCGGTAGCGGTCGCGCTGGCCGGGGCCCGGCTCGGCCGGCCCGCCGTGCTGTTCATCGGCTGGTTCGGCCCGCGCGGCCTGGCCTCGGTCGTCTTCGCGCTGCTCGCGCTGGAAGACCTGGCCGAGCCGGCGGCCAGGCCGGCCATCACCGTGATCGCTGTCACCGTGCTGCTCAGCGTGCTGGCACACGGGCTGAGCGCGGACCCGCTGGCCAGCCGCTACGGCCCCCGGCTCACTCCGCCACCAGGCGCCGCCGCCCCGGCCGGGCTGGCCGAGGTACCCGAACGACGCCTCATCCGCCGCGCACCCGCCGCGAGCCGGCCCACGGAACGGGGAAGTCGCCGATGAGCACAGATCAGATACCGCTCAGGGCCGGAAGACGCCGCCGGGCGGGATTCCCGCATGGCCGCGTCCGGGCGCGGTGATGCAGCCGCTCGCTGACCGCCCGCGCGGGCGGTTCGCCCGGCCCCGGCGCCGGCTGCGAGCCGGCCTGGTGCAGCTACTGTGCGTGCTGGCCGGGCTCGGGCTTGGCCTGCTGCTGCCCCGGATCACCACCGACGCTACGGTGGCCAGCACCCGGGTGACGGACAGGCTGATCGGCGTGGGCTTCGGCGTCCTGGGGCTGGTGACCATCATCTACTCGCTGCTGTTCCTGGTCGTGCAGTGGGCCTTCAGCAGCCTGTCACCCCGGCTGACCCTGTTCCGCGACGACCCGATCGTATGGCGGACGTTCGCCTTTGCCGTCGGGGTGTTCGTGTTCTCGGTCACCACCGCCCTGGCCATCGGCGACCAGGACAAAGTGTCGGTGATCGTGCCGGCCGCCGAGATAGTAGCGGTCCTCGCCGCCCTCGCCCTGATCCGGACCCTGCAGACGAAAGCCTTCGCATCCATCCAGCTGGCGCCCACGCTGGCGGCCATCGCCGGGCAGGGCCACGGCATCATCGACGACCTGTACCCCCGGCCATGCCCGCCAGGCCGGCCGCCGGCCGCCCCGCTGCCGCCGCGGCTCAGGGCGATCATCTGGCCACACCGGCAGGCCATCTTGCAGCAACTCGACCTGGCCCGGCTGCTGCGCGCCGCCGGCGGCGCCGTGATCGTGCTGCGGGCCGGCATAGGCGACACGCTGCAGCAGGGCGCCCCGGTCGCCGACCTGCACGGCGGCGAGGCAGCCGACACGGCGGTCCTGGCCGGGCTGGTGACCGGGCCCGAGCGCTCCTTCGACCAGGATCCGCTGTTCGCGTTCCGCCTGCTGGCCGACATCGCCCTGCGGGCCCTATCACCCGCGGTCAACGACCCGGCCACCGCCGTCCAGGTGCTAGACACCACCGAGAGCCTGCTCCAGGCTCTGGTATCACGTGACCTGGACGTTGCCGACGTAGCCGACGGCACCGGGACGGTCCGGGTCGTGCTGGCGCTGCCGTCCTGGGATGACTACCTGCGCACCGGCCTGGACGACCTCATCGAGTCCGCGTCCCAGTCCCCCATGGTCCTGCTGCGGGCCAGGACCCTGCTCACCACCCTGCTGAACGCCGCGCCACCCGCCCGCCAGCCGCCGATCGCCCAGCGGCTCCACCGCGCCGAAGAACTCGGCGCCGGCAACTTCCCGCTGATCTGGCATGACGCGACCAGCAGGGAAGCAGGATAAGCCAGCAGCAAGCCGGTCCACTGCACCGCCAACGACCTCAAAACGACGTGAGCCGAGGGCGCCCCGAACTGGCCGATCTGGGCGCCGTCCTGCGATACGAGAGCCGCCTCATGACCCACCCCGAATCGGCGAGGGCGGGATGACGGCGCAGCGGCCCTGGGAGTCCGGTCACCTTCTGTGATGGCCACCGCACCGTCTCCGCAACCGCCAGCGGGCAGATCCAGCTGATCGCCGGCATTCTCGCCGCCGTCCAGGTCGTTCGTCCTCGCCTCGCCGTGGGCGCTCCAACTAGACCACGGTTCCGGGACGCGAGCAGCGCGTGCGCTCTTGTTGTCGGGTAGCGGGAGCGCGTTACCGCGCCGCCGCCCCCTCAGAACCGGGCATGCGAGATTTCCCCGCACCACGGCTCAAGCAAGTCCCGGAGGGCTCGCAGGCGCGCAGAGTTGCTGGTCTCTTCGCCAGCCGCCGCTGGCAATGGGAGTGCACGAGGCGGAGCGCATTGTCGTCCGGTGCGCCGTGCCGTGCCGGGCGGGCGATCTGATTCTTCCTGATCGCTGTCCGGGTCGCTTTCAGCCACGTCTCCCATTCTTCGGGGCTTTGCGGCTCGCGATCGGCGTGCAGGAGCAGCTCCCTGCAGAGCGGGCATTGCCCGTGCTGGGCCTGGAGCAGGCGCAGGGTCGCCTTGTCCAGCGGGAGCGGCTTCCTGCGTCGGCGCAGGTCCCAGTAATCGGTGAGGGCGGGGTCGTCGGGTGACGACGTGCCCCCCACCAGCGGGTGCCGGACGATCTTCGTCCAGACGAACCGGACCAGGCAGGCACCGCTGTCGCGGTCCCCGAATACCCAGCGGTCGTGCCTGGAGGGGTTGAACTCGCCGAAGTACCTGCTGATAACCCAGGACTTCGACTTATCCGGGTGCGCGCGCAGCGCCCACTTGCAGGTGACGAGCCAGAGGTGGTTGTCCACCTCGCTGAACACCTCCTTGGACACCACGCTCCGGTAATAGGCAGCCCAGCCCCGCACGATCGGGTTGATCTTGCGGATCACCATGATGGCGCTGGCCCCCCGCAGGGAGCGCATCTCGGCAGTGAGCCGTTCCCGGATCCGTCTGACCGCCTTGGCGCTGGGCATGATGAGCAGCTTGCCGTTGGGATAGCGGCGGACGTTGAACCCCAGGAAATCAAAACCCGCCGTCACATGGACGATTCGGGTCTTATCCTCATTGAGGGCAAGCCCCCTGGGCGCCAGCCATTCAGCCAGCCGGGCCCTGACCTGTTCGGCCTGGTCACGAGAGTGACAGAGCGCGACCAGATCGTCGGCGTATCTCACCAGCGCCGCAGTGCCCGGTACTGTCTGCGCGACATTACTGCCGAGCTTTGAGTACCGGACTCCGGCGGCCTCCTCCAGCCCATGGAGCGCTACGTTCATCAAGACGGGACTGATCACCCCGCCCTGTGGAGTTCCCTCCTCGGTCGGGGTGAGCCGGTCCTGCTCGACCACACCTGCCTTCAGCCACTGCCGGATCAGGTCCCTGGCGGGGAACCCCTCCAGCAGGCCGAGCAGATGAGCGTGGCCGATCTTGTCGAACGCCGCTTTCAGGTCCGCATCCAGGATCCACTGCCGTTTAGCGTGCTTGCCGTTCAACGTCCAGTAGATGGCCTCGATCGCGTCCAGGCAGCCCCCGGCCCGGCCGGAACCCATACGATCTGGGCTCGAACCGGGCCTCCCACTCGGGCTCAGCGCGTTCTTGACCCGCATCTGATGCACGCGGTCCAAGATCACCGGAATCCCGAGCGGGCGCTGCCGCCCATCGGCTTTCGGTATATACACCCGCCTGACCGGCAGAGCGCTCCAGGCAGTCCGGGTCCGGTGCGCCCGGTCACCCAGCCTGGCCCTGTCCGCGGAGGCCAGCGCGACCTCCCCGTCCACGCCTGCGGTCCGGCGTCCAGCGTTGCGCTGCGTTACCTGCCGCACGCTGAGCAGCGTGTTCGACCGGCTCCGCAGCATCAGTTTCTGCAGGGACCGGACCCTGGCCCAGTCCCCGGCCTGCGTCGCCTTGAAGATCCTCTGCCGAAGCCGCCGTACGTTCTCCTCATGGGACCGCCAGTCCGCGGAATCCCAGTCGAGGAGATCGCCCTCCGGTCCGTTCACTTTGAGGGCCGGCATCGCCAGCGCGAACGCGTGTCCCGTCATCGTGCCTAACTTGCCCTTCGGTTCCGGCGGCCGTGACCGTTCGCCTTCAAAGACTCACCCGGTCCACGTCAGCACCCTTTCGAGTCCGGGCACGCTGTCCCGTATCCGGCCAGTTATCCAGGGCGGCCGCCAGGAGAGAGCGACCATGCTGCCCCGGTTTCCCGTCACCTTTCGGCACGCCGGCATTTGCTTCCTGGACCATCCTGTTCCCGCCGGGGAGTTCAGCGTCCCTTGCGGTCGGCCTGCCGGCCGCGCT
>JAJKHX010000444.1 GCA_021154785.1 Nocardiopsis sp. | reverse complement strand
GGCCAAGCTCTGCTTCGAGTACTCGCCGCAGCACCGGCCGACCGCGGTCACGGTAGTGACCAGGCAGACCTCGGACGACTGCAACTCCTTCGAGGTGGAGGAGCACACGCTGTGGCGGCGGATCACCCGGGCCGGCGCGGCCTGGGCCTTCCACGCTTCCACCGACGGGGCGTGGTGGCGGCTGCTACGGTACTTCACCCTCGGCGCAACCCTGGCCCGGGTGGGATTCATGGCTCAGTCGCCGACTGGTGAGGGGTGCGCGGCCACGTTCGACCACATCACGTTCCGTCCCGGGGCGCCGACTGATCTGCGGGACGGGAGCTGACCAGAAGACGGGAGCTAGCCGGGGAAGCGGAGCAGGCGGCCGTTCCCTGGGGCGACACAGCGGTTAACGTTCCAGGACGCGGGCGGTGTAGGCGTTGCGGAACTTGCCGGCGGGATCGTAGTGGCGGGCGAGCGCGAGGAAGTCGGGCAGCCGGTCGTAGCGGGCGTGCAGTCCGGCCGCCGGGGTGGCGAAGACCTTGCCCCAGTGCGGGCGGGGATCGAACGGGGCCAGCTGCCGCTCCAGTTCGGTGACCACCGGCAGGACCGCGCTGGGGTCCGGGATCCAGGTGAAGTGGAAGGCCACGCTGTCCTGCCGGTAGGCCATGCTCAGCCACAGGTCGTCGGCGGCGACCCGGCGGAACTCGCAGATCTGCAGCACCGGGGCCAGGCGGTCGCTGATCTGCCGCAGCGCGTGCAGGGCGGGCACCGCATCGTGCGCCGGGAGCAGGTACTCCGACTGGAGCTCGTGGCCCGCGCTCGGGGTGAAGTCGGGCCGGAAGTGCGGCAGCCGCTCGAACCACGGGCCTGGCACGCCCAGCTGCTCGGTGCAGGAGTCCGCGGCCACGCCGGGCACCGGGTTCCGGGCGGCCGGGGCGGGCGTGGCGGCGAACCACGGTTCCTCAGTGACCGGTGAGGCCGGTGTGACTGATGGGGCTGAGGAGCCCATGGCGGGTGGGGCATAGAGGTTTTTTTCGACGAGGCTCTTGATCCAGAGCTGGGTCAGGCGGGGGGCGCGCCAGTCGGTGAACATGCTCACGCTGTAGCCGGACGCCATGATCGTGGCGAAGTGGTCGTCCAGCACCTCCAGCGGCAGGCCCTCGTAGACCCGCTGGGCGACCTCGAAGGACGGCACGACCGCCAGGATCAGGCGGGTGACCACGCCCAGGGCGCCCAGGTGCACGACGGCGCCGGGGAAGGAGTCATCGGAGCCGCGGCGAAGCTCCACCACGTCGCCGTCGGCGGTGACGAGCTCCAGGCCGGTCACCGCGGCGGACAGGGACTGGTTGGCGGTACCGGAGCCGTGGGTGCCGGTGGCGGTGGCGCCGGCCACCGAGATGTGCGGCAGCGAGGCCGTGTTGCGCAGCGCGAAGCCCATTCGGTCCAGGCGGGCGGCCAGGGTGGCGTAGCTCAGGCCGGCCGTCACCCTGACCAGGGAGTTAGCCGAGTCGACCTCGACCTCGGATGGCAGGTCGGCCAGGCTGACCTGGGCGCCGGGCGAGTCGGCCATCTCGTTGAAGGAGTGGCCGGTGCCGAGCACGCGGACCGCAGCGGCCCGCCCGACGACGGCGCGCAGCTCGCCGAGCGTGGCCGGGCGGTGGAATTCCGGCGCGGTGAAGGTGATATTGCCCGCCCAGTTGACTCGCTGCCCAGCGCCAGCAGAAGTGGTCATCGTGGTTCCGTCCAGGTAGAAGGCAACGGCCCGCCGTACCACAGCTCGATGATCTGTCTCGCGATGGAGACCGGCGGGGGCAGCGCGATCTCGCGGGCCCTGATCGCGGCCACCAGCCCCTCCCGGCTGAACCAGAAGGCCTCGGCGATCTCCTCGGTGTCGACCACGATGTCCTGGCCGGCCGGGGCCTCGGCCCGGAAGCCGAGCATCAGGCTGCGCGGCATCGGCCAGGGCTGGCTGCCGACGTAGCGCACGTTGGTGACCTTGAGCCGGACCTCCTCGTCGACCTCGCGGGCCACCGCCTGCTCGGCCGACTCCCCCGGCTCGACGAACCCGGCCAGGATCGACACCCGCTTGCCGGGCCAGGCCGCGTTCCGGGCCAGCAGGCAGCGGTCGTCCGGGTCGGTCACCAGCATGATCACCGCGGGGTCGGTACGGGGGAAGTGCTCGGTGCCGTCCACCGGGCAGCGGGTCGAGTGGCCACCGGGATCGGGGACGGTGGGCGTCCCGTCGACCGGGCAGTGCGTGTGCGTGTCGTGCCAGTTGGCCAGGGCCACGGCGTGGGTGAACAGGCCCGCGTCGCGGTCGCCGAGCAGCGTGCCCGCCTCGCGCAGGTAAGCCGGCCGGATCTCAGCGACCCCGTCGGGCGCGGGCAGCGCCGCGGAGACGCCGAAGTACACCACCCCGTCGTCGTCCTGGCCGAGCAGCAGCCGGGGGGCGGCCGGGGCGTCGCCCGGGGAGACGAAGACCAGGTCCATCCGGTCCCCGCCGTCGCGCACCAGGGCCTGGCCGGCCGAGACGACGAGCACCCGGCTGGCCGGGTCGGCCCAGGCCGCGTCCAGCCACTCGGCGTCGGCCCGCCGGTGCGTTACCCGGTCGACCGTACCGCGGGACAGGGCCAGCGACGACTGGTCCAGCAGCTCCTGCGCGATCACTTAATACCCGCGGCGGCTAGCTCGTCCCACAGGTAGGCCGAGGCTTCGGCTCCGCGCTGGAGGAGGGTGATGTCCATGCTCTCGTTCGGGGCGTGGATCTGGTCGGCGTCGAGACCGACCGCGATGAACACCAGCGGCGCGTCCAGGATCTCGGCCAGGTCCGCCTCGGGACCGCTGCCGCCTTCCTTGGTGAACAGCACCTCGCGGCCGAAGGCCCGCTGCAGGGCGCGCCGCCCGGCCTGCACGGCCGGGGAGTCGATGGGCGAGTGGCAGGGCCGGACGGCGGGCTGGACGGTGACCGCGGCCTCCAGTCCGTCCGGGGTGTGCGCCGCCACGTACTCGCGGAAGGCCGCGGCCACGTCGGCCGGGTCCTGGTCGGCGACCAGCCGGAAGGAGATCTTGGCGTGCGCGGCCTGCGGCACGATCGTCTTGGAGCCCGGCCCGGTGTGGCCGCCCCACATGCCGTTGACCTCGGCGGTCGGCCGGGTCCAGATCCGCTCCAGGGTGCTGAAGCCCTGCTCGCCGTACAGCGCGCCGCTGTGGCCGGCGTCGGCCAGCCAGCTCTTCTCGTCGAACGGCAGCCGGGCCAGCAGCTCCCGCTCCGGCGACGACAAGGGGAGCACCCGGTCGTAGTACCGGGGCAGGGTGACCCGCCCCTGGTCGTCGTGCAGGCCGGCCAGCAGGCTCGCCATCGCGTGCACCGGATTCGGCACCCCGCCGCCGAACGATCCCGAGTGAAGATCACGCACCGGCCCGGTCAGCGTGACCTCCACCGGGAGCAGGCCGCGCATGCCGGTGCACATGGACGGCACGTCGGCCGCCCACATGGTGGTGTCGCTGATCACGATCACGTCGCAGGCCAGCCGCTCCCGCTCGCGCCGGAGCAGGTCGGCGAAGTGCTCCGAGCCGGACTCCTCCTCGCCCTCGACCAGCAGCTTGATCGTCACCGGGGGGGCCGCGGCACCGGAGGCCGCCAGCGCGGCGCGGACGCCGAGTGAGTGCAGGAGCACCTGGCCCTTGTCGTCGGAGGCGCCCCGGCCGAGCAGCCGGCCGTCCCGCTCGACCGGCTCGAACGGCGGGCTATCCCACTCCGCGAGCGGCTCGGCCGGCTGGACGTCGTGGTGACCGTAGACCAGCACCACCGGGGCGGCGGGGTTCCCGGACGGCCATTCGGCGTACACCGCGGGCAGCCCGCCGGTCTCCAGCACCTGAGCCACCGGGAAGCCCGCCCCGCGCAGGTGACTAGCCAGCCACGCGGCGCTGTGCCCCACATCGCCGTGCCGGTCCGGGTCGGCGGAGATCGACGGGATCGCCAGCCACTGCTTCAGGTCATCGATGAATTCGCGCGCGTTCGCCTCGACATAGCCACGGACGTCCATGGTTAGACGGTATCGCGCGCCACCTCAAACACATCCCCGCGGCCCAGCAGTCCCGCGGCGGGGAGCGACACGTACTTGCCGGGGCGGTCGGTGACCGACCCGGCCACGACCGGTTCCTCCCCCGCGCCGCGCAGCGCGTCCAGGGCGGCGGCCACCTCGGACGGGGCGACCACGACGCAGAAGCCGGTGCCCATGTTGAAGGTCGCGTACATGGTCGCGGCCGGGACGTCGCCGGCCGCGGCGATCTGGCCGAAGATCTCCGGCGCGGCGGGCAGCGCGTCCAGGACGTACGACACGTCGGCGGCCAGCCGGGTCACGTTGAGCAGGCCGCCGCCGGAGATGTGGGCCAGCCCCCGGGGCACCACGCCCGCCTCCCACAGCGCCTCGATGGCCCGGACGTAGACCCGGGTCGGCGCGAGCAGCGCGTCGAGGAAATCAGTACAGTCACTGAGGGCCCGGCGGGCGAGCGAGAAGCCGTTGCTGTGCAGCCCGGAGCTGGGCAGCGCCAGGACCGTGTCCCCCGGCTCGACCCGCGACCCGTCCACCGGGTCGCGGCCCGCCGGGATCGCCCCGACCGCCGTGCCGACCAGGTCCATCATCGGGCCGCCGCCGGCCGAACTCGCCAGCATCGCGCCGATCTGCGCGATCTCCCCGCCGGGGATGGCGATGCCGGCCTCGTCGGCGCCCCGGTACAGGCCGCGGGCCACGTCCTCGAGCACGGCCGCGTCGATGCGGTCGGTGGCGATGTAGTCGAGCAGGGCCAGCGGCACCGCGCCGGTGCAGATCACGTCGTTGACGTTGTTGGCCACCACGTCGATCCCGACCGGCTCCCACCGGTTGGCCTCGCGGGCCAGCAGGATCTTGGTGCCCACCCCGTCGGTGGTGAGCGCGATCGGCGGGCCGGGCGGGATGTGCATCAAGGTGGCGAAGTAGCCGCTGGCCAGCCCGGTGATGCTGGTCACCAGTGAGGACCGCACCGCCGTTTTCGACAGCCACGGGCGCATCGCCTTGGCGAAGACTTCCTGTTCGCGCTCTTCGTCCACGCCCGCGCTCGCGTAGGGATCCATGGGCGCCATGGTAACGAGCAGCCGGACGAGGTGAATGGCCTGCCCCGTTCGGAATATTTGAACTTTCAATTATTGTTATGCTGGAACCTAGCTGAGGGAGGCTGCCATGCCAGCGATCACCGTCGACGACATACTCGTGCTGCCGCGGGTGCCGGAGCCCGATGTCACCCAGGCCGAGCGGAAGGTCACGTCGGTGACGACCGCGCCGTCCGGCTACGAGGGCGAGGGATTCCCGGTCCGGCGCGCCTTCGCCGGGGTTGACCTGAAGCGCCTCGACCCGTTCATCCACATGGACCAGATGGGCGAGGTCGACTACGGCCCCGGGGAGCCCAAGGGCACCGCGTGGCATCCGCACCGCGGCTTCGAGACCGTCACCTACATCATCGACGGCACCTTCCGTCACCAGGACTCCAACGGCGGCGGCGGGCTGATCACCAACGGCGACACCCAGTGGATGACCGCGGGCGGCGGCCTGCTGCACATCGAGGCGCCGCCGGAGGAGCTCGTGATGAGCGGCGGCCTGTTCCACGGGTTCCAGCTGTGGGTGAACCTGCCGGCCCGGCTGAAGATGACGCCGCCGCGCTACCAGGACATCCGGGCCGGGCAGGTCGCGCTGCTGTCCTCGGGCGACGGCGGGGCGCTGCTGCGGGTCATCGCGGGCGAGTTCGGCGGGCACGCGGGGCCGGGGATCACGCACACGCCGATCTCGCTGGTGCACGCCACCGTCTCGGCCGGCGCGCAGGTGCGGCTGCCGTGGCGGGCTGATTTCAACTCGCTGGCGTATGTACTGGCGGGCAGCGGGACCGTGGGGGCGGAGAAGCGGCCGGTGAAGATGGGGCAGCTGGCCGTGTTCGGGGCCGGGGACGCGATCACGTTCGCCGCCCAGACCGAGCTGGACATCCTGCTGCTCGGCGGCGCGCCGATCCGGGAGCCGGTGGCGGCGTACGGGCCGTTCGTCATGAACACCCGCGCGGAGCTGCAGCAGGCCTTCGAGGACTTCCAGGCCGGACGGCTGGGGTCCGTGCCCGCGGTCCCGGCCGAGCCCCGCCCCGGCCACGACGTTATTTAGGCCCTTTACCCCGAACGAGCCGGCTCTTCTATCCGTGCGATCCTGAGCGCCAGCGCGGGGCAGGCGGACACGGCTCGCCTGGCCCCTCGTTCCAGGGCTCCGGGCACCGGGCGGGGGTCGATGAGGGGGTAGCCCCACTCGTCGACGGCGATGAGCTCGGGGAGGAGTTCGGCGCACACGCCGTGGCCGGTGCAGGCGATCGGGTTCACCCGGAGGGTTCCTGCCATCGTCAGATCCAGTCCTGTTCGCTGGCGGGTGCGCGGTCCGGCAGCGGCAGGAACGGCTCGCGGCTGGTGGCCGCGCACTGGCCGCGGGCGTGCCGGTCGATCTCGGGGGCGAAGACCTTCAGGGCGCTGCGGACGAAGCGGACCGTGCCGTCCGGGTGGTGGCAGGCGCCGCGGCCGGTGACCAGGCCGGACCAGCGTTCCAGGTTGGCGCGGGTCTGGAGGTTGGCCCGGCCGGCCGCCAGCTCGGTGAGGGCGGCGGCGATGCGGGGCAGGCCGTTCAGGCAGGGGCCGCACTGGCCGGCTGACTCGGCGGCCAGGTAGGTCGTGATGCGGGCGGTCTCGGCCAGGCCGCAGCGGTCGGCGGGGAGCGCGGCCAGCACGCCCGCGCCGGGTGCGGCGCCGAAGGTGCGCAGTGAGGCGTGATCCAGGGTGAGTTCTCTCGCCTGCGGCAAGGGTAGCCAGGTGCCGTGGTAGCCGCCGACTAGCCAGGCCTGTGCTTGGGGGCCGTCGCCGAGGAGGGCACGCAGCGGGGTGCCGATCGCTACCTCGTGGATCTCCGTCCTGACCCGGGCCCGGTAGAGGGTGGTGAGCATGCTGCCCGGTTCTTCGGGGGTGCCGACGGCGCGGAACCAGCGGGGGCCGTAGCGGGCGATCAGGGCCAGGTGGGCCAGCGTCTCGGCGTTCTGGACCAGGGTGGGGGCGCCGCCCAGGCCGCGCTCGCTGACCCGCGGCGGCTGGAACGCGGGCAGCGCGGGGCCGCCGCCGAGGCGGTTGATCAGCGCGGTTTCCTGGCCGGCCAGGAACCGCGGCGGGGCCTGGGTGATCGTGACGGGGAGGCGGTCGACGCCTTGCGCGGTTCGTTCGGCCAGGGCGCGGAGGATTTGCGGGCCGGGGGCGGCGTGCAGGTACAGGTGCGCCTCGGTGGCGCCGACCGCCTCGGCGGCCAGCTGGAGGCCGTCGAGGACCAGGTGGGGCGCGATCCGGAGCAGCAGCTCGTCCTTGCGGCTGGCGGGCTCGCTCTCGGCGCCGTTGGCGACGGCCACCTTGCGGGTGCCCTTGGCGCGGGCGACGGCGGCCAGCTTGCGGTGCACCGGGAAGGCCGCGCCGCCCCGGCCGGTCAGGCCGGAGGCTTCGAGGTCGGGGATCAGGGTGCTGGTCCGGCCTCGGTACGGAACGGCACCGTACCGGGACAGGTGGGCCTGGAGGTCTTCAGGGGCCGTTTCTTCGTTGAGAGCTGTATTCACCGGGTCATTGCCTTCTGCTGAGCGAGGACGGCGGAGACGCGGGCGGCCCGGGGGACCTGCCGGGCGGCCTGAGCCAGGCGCCAGCTGACCGCCACCGCGACGACGAGCGCGCAGGCAGCCGACAGGCCGAGCAGCCAGCCCTGCTGAAGGTCCGTGCTCGCGCCGAGGCTGTGCCCGAACGCGAGCGGCCAGCTGGCGTAGGCGAGCAGGTGGACAGCCCGCCATAGGACCCGGTTCATCCGGCCGCGGAGCAGGCTGGTGACGATCATGGCCAGCATCAGGTCCACCGAGATCGCGCCCAGGCCTATCCACAGCCGCTCGTACCCCGAGGCGAACGGGATCACCGCGGACAGCAGCGGGATGTGCACGTAGCTGTCGAGCACCGCCGTCACGACGTGCACCGCGATGAACGCCACCGAGAGCAGCGAGAGGTTGCGGTGCAGGCCGGTCACGGCGAACCTCGGCAGGCCGGGGAGCCGGCCCTGCCGGTTGACCGCAATGCCGAGCACCAGGACGGCGGTCAGCAGCAGCAGCGCGACGATGCCGGTCGCGCGGCTGGCGTACCAGAACGCGGTGTTCATTGTTCCCCTGATGATTCGGCGGGCCAGCCGGCCACGGTGAAGACCACGCCGGTCGCGTCGACCAGGCGGGCGGGCAGCCCCAGCTGGGTCAGCCAGCCCAGCGCGCGGCGGCCGCGGATGATCGCGGCGGTGCTCGCCGCGTTGGCGTCGGCGCAGCTCCCGGCGGTGACCGAGACGGTACGCCAGGCGGGTTCGGCGGGCAGGCCGGTGCGCGGGTCCAGGATGTGATGCAGCACGTCGCCGCCGCGCCGCCAGCGGCGGGCCGCGGTGCTCGAGGTGGCCAGGCCGCCGTCGCGGATGGCGATCTTCGCGTACGGGCCGGCCGGCGGGTCCCCGGGGGCGCCGGTCACGTCCTGTACCCGGACCCGCCAGCCCTCGTCGGGGGCCTGGCCGGCGACGGCGATGTCGCCGCCCAGGCTGACCAGGACGCCACCGCCGGTGCGGGCCGCGATGCGGGCGGCGGAGCGATCCGCGGCCCACGCCTTGGCGGTGGCGCCCAGGTCGAGCCGGACGCCCGGGGGCATGATCAGCGTCCGGCCGTCCAGGTGGATCTCCTGCCAGCCGGGCACGCGGCGGACGGTGAGGCGCAGCGCGGGGGCGTTCGGCGGGAGGTGGCCGAAGTCGCGGTCGTAGCCGGCGGCGGACATAGCCGCGCCGACGGTGGGGTCGACGTCGCCGTCGGTGAGGCGGGCGGCGCGCAGGGCGACCACGATGGCCTCGGCGAGGAGCGGGCTTATCTCGGTGGGCCGGCCGCCTGGGAGGGAGCAGAGCTCGGAGTCGGGACGGAACCGGCTGCAGGCCGCGTCCACGTCGGCTAGGTCAGCGATGAGGAGCTGGCGGGCCTGGCCGAGGTGGGAGGGGTCGGTCACCAGGAGGTGGACGAGCGTGCCGAGGGCGCGCCAGCTGGCTTCGGCGGGAGCGGCTGGTCCGGTGGCTTCGGTGGCTTCGGTGGCTTCGGTGGTGAGGGACATCACGAGCCGCCCGAAGTGACCTGGCTGCTGCCGGAGCTCGAGCTCGGTGCGGAGCCGGAGCTGAGGCCGGAGGAGCTGTCCGAGCTGCTGGAGCCGGAGTTCGAGCTCGATCCGGAGCTCGTAGAGCCGGAGCTGGATCCGGTGGAGGCGCTGGCGGTGTGGGTGGATCCGGGCAGGACCAGGGCCAACGCTCCGGCTGCGGCCACGCTGGCCACGGTGACCGCGGTGGTGGCGGTCCTGACCTTGCCCCGGCCGCGTTCCCTGGCCGCGATGGCCTGGCGGACCTTATCCCCGTTGGTGCTGCTCATGTCATTCAGTGTGGGTTCGCGTTATTCAGGCTCCCTGCGCGAATCCTCTCCGTAACCTCTGAGCCTTATTTCCGGGTGCGGGCGCGGGCATCCCGTCGCCCAGGGCCGAGGCCGCCGCCCCGGACAGGATCCGGCGGAACACCGGGTGAACGAGGGCCGGCAATAAGGCGAGGCACGGATTCGTTCGGTCAGTGCGAGCCTTTCCACCCATCGATCATGCCGTGTGTCCGGGCAGACCATGATCGTGGGCAGTTTTGGCTCCTATGTGGCCAAAACTGCCCGAGATCATGAAGCTGGGTGGGGTGGCCGAGGCTGGAGGTGGCGGGGTGCCGGAGCGACTGGAGGAGGAAGGGCGGCGGGAGCGGCTGGAGTAGGATGGGCGGCGGGCGCGGGAGCGGGTGGCGCCGCTGGAGCGGGAGTTCGCTGGACTGGCGGAAGCGGCCAGCGCGGCGGGGACCGATGACGAGCACGATCCGGAGGGGGCGACGCTGGCCTTCGAGCGGCAGCACGCCGCCGCGCTGCTGGAGGGGGCGCGGGAGCAGGTGGCGGCGGTCGAGGCGGCGCTGACCCGGCTGGCGGCCGGGGAGTACGGGGCGTGCGGCCGGTGCGGGCAGCCGATCGGGACCGAACGACTGGCGGCCCGCCCGGCCGCGACGACGTGCATTCGCTGCGCCGGGCGACGTTAGTTCGCTGTGCTGGGCGACGTTAGTTCGCTGCGCTGGGTGCTGGTCCTTATTCGGCGCGGAGGGCGGAGGCGGTGCGGGTGCGGGCGGCCCAGCTGGCGGGGGCCAGGGCGCCGGCTACCGCGATGAGCAGGCCGGCCAGGGCGAGCAGGACGATCTCCCAGGGCTGGTAGGCGTGCAGGACGGCGGCGGGGATGGCGGTCTGGGCGGCGTGGCCCATCACCGGCAGCACCGTGTGGTGCAGGGCGATAACGGCCGGGATCGCGATCAGGCCGGCGGCCAGGCCGGTGCCCGCGACCGAGCAGATCACCATGGCCATGGTCTGCCGGGGGGTCATGCCGACCGCCTTGAACACGCCGAGGTCGTGTACCCGTTCCCGGATCTGGAGCACGACCGTGTTGAGGACGCCGAGGCTGGCTACCGCGGCCAGCAGCAGCATGAGCGCGCCGACCAGGCCGATGACGGCCAGCAGTTCCGGTGAGCTGTCCGACATCGCGTTGGCCTGGTAATCCGGGCCGAGCGCGCGGTTGAGCGCGGCCGTGTAGAGAGCGGTGTCGGTGCCCGGGGCTAGAGTCACGTCGTACTGGGTCACGGCCAGCTGCGGATCCAGGCTGGCGAGGGCGGTCAGGCCGCCGATGACCTCCGGGGTGCCGCCGGACGGGTCGAAGACCTGGCCGGCGATCCGGACGGTGCGGCGCCGGCCGCCGGAGGTCAGGGTATAGCTGTCCCCTACCGCCGTGCCGGTCGCGGTGAGGAAGGGGGTGTTCACCACCACCTGGTCGCTGCCGGCCGCGTACCAGCGGCCGCTGACCAGGGCGTAGCCGGTCCAGCGGGAGTCGCCGCCGAAGGCGGTCAGGGACAGCCGGCCGGACAGGCCGGGGACGCTGATCGCGTCGTCGGCTTCGGCCACGTAGCGCCGGGTGCCGGGCTGGGCGTGCAGGGCGGCCAGCACGGCGCGCTGCTGCGCGGCCGGGCTCGGGAGGCTGCCGCCGCCGGGGGCAGCGCCAGGGCCAGCCTTGGCGCCAGCGGCGGGGCCGGAGCCAGCCGATGGATCGCCCGGTACCTCTATTTGCACGGGCACGGCGGTGGAGCGGGACAGGTCGGCGGCGACCCGGTTCAGGGAGGTGGTCAGGCCGGCCGCGAAGGTTACCGCGAGCACCCCAAATCCGATGGCGGCCAGGGTGACCAGGGTCCGCCCGGGGCGGGCGAACGGGCTGGCCAGGCCGAGGGTGACCGGGCGCGGCAGCCGCCTGGTCAGGCGGGCGCGGGCGAGCAGGCGGTGCGCGGCGTAGCCGCCCGACGGGCGGGGGGCGCGGCCGGTCGCGATGGCCTGGACGGCGCTCAGGCGGGCCGCGTGTATCGCCGGGGGCAGGGCAGCGGCGGCGGTCAGGGCGAGTATGGCCAGGGGCACGGCCAGGTCGACCCAGAACGGCACGGCCAGCGTGCCGACTCCGTACACCTGGGCGGTCTGGCCGAGCAGCGGTACCGACAGCAGGTTGCCGGCGACCGCGCCCAGCACGCAGCCGGCCAGGGCGGGGGCCGTTACCTGGATCAGGTAGGCCGCCACGACCTGGCCGGGCGAGAAGCCGACGGACTTGAGGACGCCGATCCGGCGGGTGCCCGCCGCTACCGCCCCGCTGACCACGTTGGCCACGATCAGGACCGACATCACCAGGCCGATGAGGCCGAACGCGACGATGAACGGCACCCACGGGGCGATCGAGCCAGTGGCCCGGAGCTTGGCGGTCAGGTAGGACTGGGCGCCGAGCAGCCCGCCGGGGGGCAGCGCGGCGCGCAGGCGCGCGATGTCGGCGTTCACCTCGGCGGTGGTCCCGGCGCGGGCGAACCGGTAGAGCAGCTGGGCCGTCGGGGGGGCGTGCGGGGTGCGCAGCTTCGCCAGCTCGGCGGGCAGCACCCAGGCGTCGGCGGTACCGGTGGCCGAGGAGGCGAGGCCGACCACGGTGAGCCGCGGGGAGCCGGGCGCGCCGTGGACGGTGAGCCTGGAGCCGAGCAGCGGCGCGGGGCCGCGGCGGTTGCGGTCGAGCACGACCTCCCCGGGTGCGGAGGCCCAGCGGCCCGCGGTGATGGTCAGGTCGTCGACCGGGCCGCCGGGCGAGCCGCGGCCGACCAAGGTCAGCTGGGTCTGGAATACCCCCTGCGGGCCGTCGCCGGGGCGACCCGCGATCACGATGGTCACGCTGTCGGTGGTCTCGGCGAACGGGCCGGCCTGGGCGGTCACCCCGGACGGGCGGGCCGCGGCCAGCTGCGCCGACGGGGTGACGGTGGCCGTCACGTGGGCGCCGCGCTGAGCGGCGAAGGCGTGGTCGAACGGGGCGTTGGAGTCCACCAGCAGGCCGAGCGCCAGCGTGCAGGCCGCAGTGGCGGCCAGCACCACCGCGGCGATCACCGCGGTCTGGACCCGGCGGCCGGACAGGCCGCCGCGCGCGGCCCGCAGCGCCGGCGGCAGCTGCAGCGCCGGGGGCGGGGTCGCCCTCACGGCCGGACCGCCACGGCGGCGTCGCTGGCGACCTGGCCGTCGACGAGGCGGATGACGCGGCGGGCGTACCGGGCGGCCAGGTCCGGGTTGTGGGTGACCACGATCAGGGTCTGGCCGGAGTGGTTGAGATCGAGCAGCAGCTCGCCGATCTCCTCGCCGGTCGCGGTGTCGAGGGCCCCGGTCGGCTCGTCGGCCAGCAGCAGCGCGGGCCGGTTCACCAGGGCGCGGGCGATGGCCACGCGCTGGCGCTCGCCGCCGGAGAGCCGGGCCGGGTAGGCGTCGGCGTGCTTCGCGATGCGCAAGGCCTCGAGTAGTTCGCCGGCCCGGGTCCGGGCCCGGGCGGCGGCCAGCCCGGCCAGCTGGGCCGGCAGCAAGATGTTGTCCAGCACGGTCATGTCGTCGAGCAGGTTGAAGAACTGGAAGATCATGCCGACCCGCCGGCGCCGGAAGCGGGCCAGGCCGGTCTCGCTGAGCTGGTCCACGCGGTCCCCGCCGACCGAGACTTCGCCGCCGGTCGGGCGGTCGAGGCCGGCGATCAGGTTGAGCAGCGTCGATTTGCCGCTGCCGGAGGGTCCCATCACGGCGAGCGCCTCGCCGGGCGCCACCGCCAGGCTGACGTGGTGCAGGGCGGGGGTGCCGTCATGGTCGTAACGTTTGGTCACATCGGTGAGCTGCACGAGATTATCCATGGCTGGACGGTACGAACGGGACCGCCGCGGCCGCGTCAGCCGTCCGGGGCAACCTGAGCCGGGCCGCGGTACCGCCGTCATCCGGGCGATGTACGGGGTTACGCCGCGCGGGCGATGAGGACGGTCGCGCGCGGGGCGACAATGGGGAGATGCAGCAGCGCGGGCTCGTGGGGCGCGTGCCGGACGGCGTGGCAGACGCCGCCATCGCCGCCGTCGCCACGATCGCGGCCGTCTGGATGGTCGTCACGCCGCTCCGGGCCGGCCACGCGGGAGACACCGTGGTCCAGGCCATCCCCGGGCCGGCCGGGGGCGGGATCGTGACGACGGCCGGGCCGTCGGCGGCCGCTGCGTGCCTCATCGTGCTCGGCGCCATGGCGACCACGGCGCCGCTGGCGTTCCGGCGCCGCTACCCGGCCGGCGTGTTCTGCCTGATCACGGCGGCGGTGCTCGCCACCAGCGGCTACGCCACCACGGTGACGTTCGTGACCGTGCTCTTCGCCGCGTACAGCGCGATCGTGTACAGCCCGTACCGGCGGCTGGCGCTGCTGTGCGTGGCCGCCGCCGCGGTCATCGTCACCGCGGCGTTCCCCAGCACCTCCCCGCACGTGCCCGAGCGCCTGACCGCGCTGCTGGTCCTGCTGCCCACGGCGGCGGTCGCGACGGCCATGCGGACCTGGCGGCGGCGGGCCGGCGACTCGGCCGAGCGGCTGCGCCAGGCCCAGTCCGAGCACGAGGCGCAGACCCGGCGGGCGGTCGAGGCGGAGCGGGCCCGGATCGCGAGCGAGCTGCACGACGTGGTGACGCACAACGTGAGCGTGATGGTGGTGCAGGCGGGCGCGGCCCGGCGGGTGCTCGGCAGCTCCCCCGGGCTCGCCACCGATGCGCTCCTGGCGGTCGAGGCCAGCGGGCGGACCGCGATGGGCGAGCTGCGGCACCTGCTCGGGCTGCTGGCTCCGGCCGTACCGGATGACCAGGCACCCGGGGAACCGGACGCGGCGCTGGTGCCGCAGCCGGGGCTCGGGCAGGTCGGGGCGCTGGTCGACCGGGTCCGCACGGCGGGGCAGCCGGCCGAGCTGATCGTCGACGGGCCGCGGGTCCTGCCGCCGGGCGTGGACCTGGCCGCGTACCGGGTGGTCCAGGAGGCGCTGACCAACGTGATCAAGCACGCGGGCGGGGCTCACGCGGTGATCCGTTTGGTATATGGCGAGCGCGAGCTGGTGATCACGGTGACTGATGACGGGGGGCCAGCCGGCTACGGCGCGCGGGGTGCGGGCGGCCGGGGGCTGCTCGGGCTGCGGGAGCGGCTCGGCCTGTACGGCGGCGAGCTCGACGCGGGGCCGCGGCCGGGCGGCGGCTGGCAGGTGCGGGCCGTCATCCCGCTCGAGCCGGCGCCGGAGTACCTCCTCACGTGAGTGCGGATGAAGCGGCGCCGCGGGTGGTCATCGCGGACGACCAGACGCTGGTCCGGGGCGGGTTCCGGCTGATCCTGGGTTCGGCGGGCATCCCGGTGGTGGCCGAGGCGGCGGACGGCCAGGAGGCGATCGCGGCCACCCTGCGGCACCGGCCGGACGTGGTGCTGATGGACATCCGGATGCCGGAGATGGACGGCCTGGAGGCGATCAGGCGCATCGCGGCCGCGCGGTCCGAGGTGCGGATCATCATCTTGACCACGTTCGACCTGGACCAGTACGTCTACGCGGCGCTGACCGCGGGAGCCAGCGGCTTCCTGCTCAAGGACGTCTCCCCCGAGCACCTGATCGCCGCGGTCCGGCTGGTGCGCCGCGGCGACGCGCTGCTCGCCCCGTCCATCACCCGCCGCCTGGTGGAGCGGTTCGCGCCGCGTTCGGCCGGCGCTGACCTGTCCGCGCTCACGCCGCGCGAGCTCGAGGTGCTCGGGCTGATCGCGCGGGGCCTGAGCAACGCCGAACTGGCCGCCGCGCTGACGCTGAGCGAGGCGACCGTGAAGACCCACGTGGCCCGGATCCTGGGCAAGCTGGGACTGCGCGACCGGGTCCAGGCGGTCGTGCTGGCATACGAGACCGGGCTGGTCAGTGCTGGTCAGCACGGGCCGGGGTCAGTCAGCCCTGGTTAGTCGGTGAGCGCCTGGTAGACGAGCTGGCGCAGCTGCGGGCGGATCGGGTAGGTGCTGGACGGGAGCAGCTGGGTGAAGAACGACACGGTCAGCCCGGCTTCGGCGTCGATCCAGAACGTGGTGCTGGCGGCGCCGCCCCAGGACAGCTCGCCCGGCGAGCAGACGGCCTTGCCCGCCGCCGGGTCGATCACGACGGCGAAGCCGAGGCCGAAGCCGACGCCGCGGAACGGCGACTCGGCGTACAGCGGGCGGCCGAACGTCTCCAGGTCCTGGTTTCCCGGCAGGTGGTTACGGGCCATGTAGGCGACCGTGCGCGGGCTCAGCAGCCGGGTGCCGTCGAGCTCGCCGGCCGGGCTGTCCGGCCGCCCGAGCAGCATCTGCAGGAACCGGTCGTAGTCGGCCGCGGTGGATATCAGGCCGCCGCCCCCGCTGAGCACGCGCGGGGCCTTGAGCGCGGCCTGGCCGAAGGCGTCCAGCCGCCTGGCCTGGCCGCCCGGACCCGGCTGGTACAGCGCCGCCAGCCGGGGCGCGGTCTCGGGGCCCGCCCAGAAGGCGGTGTCGGTCATGCCCAGCGGGACCAGGATCCTGGCCTTGAAGAACTCCTCGAGGGTCTGCCCGGAGGCCACCTCGACGACCCGGCCCAGCACGTCGGTGGACACCGAGTAGTTCCACTCGGTCCCCGGCTGGAACAGCAGCGGGAAGCTGGCGTAGCGGTCGCACACCCCGGCCAGGTCCAGGTCGGGCGGCGTGCCCCACTCGAAGCCGCCCGCCCGGTAGACGGCGTCGACCGGGTGCGTCCGGTGGAAGCCGTAGGTGAGCCCGGAGGTGTGGGTGAGCAGGTGCCAGACCCTTACTGGCTCGGTGGCCGGGACGGTCACCTGCTTCTGGTCCGAGCCGCCGGTGTAGACGCGCAGGTCGGCGAAGGACGGGATGAAGTCGCTGACCGGGTCGTTCAGCCCGAGCCTGCCCTCCTCGTAGAGCATCATCGCGGCGACCGAGGTGACGGGCTTGGTCATCGAGTAGATCCGCCACAGGGTGTCGTCCGTGACCGGCAGCCCCGCCTCCAGGTCACGGGACCCGGCCCGGGCCACGTGGGCCAGCTGGCCGTGCCTGCGCACGGTGAGGAGCCAGCCCGCCAGGCGGCCGTCGGCCACGTAACGGGCGAAGTGCGCGTCGATGCGCTCGAGTCGTTCTTTGTCCAGGCCGGCTTCGGCCGGATCCACCTCGATGTTGAGTTCGCTCACCCGATCAAGTATGCGGTCCGCCGCGATCTTCCCGCCATGGCGGGCCACCTGCCACGATAGGCCTATGACTGCTTCGACCGATGCTTTCCGCGCGGCGCGGGACCTGCTGCTGACCCACCGCGACGACTACGCGGCCGCGCGGCGCGCGTTCGCCTGGCCCGCGCTGGACGAGTTCAACTGGGCGCTGGACTGGTTCGACGTGATCGCGGATGAGCACCCGGAGCGGCCCGCGCTGCGGATCGTCGGCGACGACGCCGCCAGCCTGAGCTACGGGGAGCTGAAGACCCGGTCGGGGCAGGTGGCCAGCTGGCTGCGGGGCCTCGGCGTGGGGCGCGGGGACCGGGTGCTGCTGATGCTGGGCAACGTGGCGCCGCTGTGGGAGGTCATCCTGGGCGCGATGAAACTCGGCGCGGTGATCATCCCGGCGTCGACGCTGCTGCAGCCGGCTGACCTGGACGACCGGGTGGCCCGCGGCCAGGTCCGGCACGTGGTGACGGACCTGGCGCAGGTGCCCAAGTTCGCGGATGTGCCGGGCGACTGGACCCGGGTGGTGGTGGGCGGGTCTGCCGAGGGGTGGCACTCCTACGAGGAAGCCTTCGCGTCTGGAGCTGATTTCACGCCGGACGGGGTGACGCTGGCCGGTGACCCGCTGCTGCTCTACTTCACCTCCGGTACCACGGCGCTGCCCAAGCTGGTCGCGCACACGCAGGTCAGCTACCCGGTGGGGCACCTGTCGACGATGTACTGGGTCGGCATCCAGCCGGGGGACGTGCACCTGAACCTGTCCTCGCCGGGCTGGGCCAAGCACGCCTGGAGCAACCTGTTCGCGCCGTGGAACGCGGGCGCGACCGTGCTGGTGCTGAACTACCCGCGGTTCTCGGCCGCCTCGCTGCTTTCCGCGCTGGGCGACTGCGGGGTGACGACGTTCTGCGCGCCGCCCACGGTGTGGCGGATGCTGATCCAGGCCGACCTGGGGTCGGCGGACATCTCCGCGCTGCGCGAGTGCGTGGCGGCGGGCGAGCCGCTCAACCCGGAGGTCATCGAGCAGGTGCGCAAGGCCTGGGGGATCACGGTGCGGGACGGGTTCGGCCAGACCGAGACGACGGCGCAGGTCGGCAACTCGCCCGGGCAGGCGGTCCGGGCCGGCTCGATGGGGCGGCCGCTGCCCGGGTACTCGGTGGTGCTGGTGGATCCGGTCTCCGGCGCGGTTTCCCGGGACGGCGAGATCTGCCTGGACTTGTCGCAGCGGCCGCTCGGGCTGATGACCGGGTACCTGGACGATTCCGCTCTGAACGAGCGGGCCATGGCGGGCGGGTACTACCACACCGGCGACGTGGCGACCACGGACGACGACGGCTACATCACCTACGTGGGCCGGACCGACGACGTCTTCAAGGCCACGGACTACCGCATCTCGCCGTTCGAGCTGGAATCCATCCTGATCGAGCACGAGGCGGTGGCCGAGGCGGCCGTGGTGCCGTCACCGGACCCGGTGCGGCTGGCCGTGCCGAAGGCGTACGTGCTGCTGGCGGGCGACCGCTCGCCGTCGCCGGAGCTGGCCCGGGACATCATGGCGTTCTGCCGGGAGAAGGTGGCGCCGTACAAGCGGATCCGGCGGCTGGAGTTCGGTGACCTGCCGAAAACCATTTCCGGCAAGATCCGCCGGGTGGAACTGCGCGACGCCGAGACCAGCCGCTCATCCTCGCCCCGCGGCGTCACCGAGTTCTGGGAAGAGGACTTCAGCTGGTGATGTCGGCGGAAGTGAAGCGGGCCCAGGCGAAGGAGCCGCTCAGGACGGCGTAGACGCCGAACGAGAGCAGGCCGTGCAGCAGGGTGGCGGTGTCGGCCGGGGCCCGCAGCAGGGCGTCGAAGGACAGCCACCAGTGCGTCGGCAGGTACGGGCCGATCGCGGCGAGCTGCGGCACGTTGTCGAGTACCTCACTGGTCACGACCAGGATCATGACCGCGGCGATGGCCCCGATGGCGTGCTCGGTCAGCGTCGAGATGGCCAGCCCGATGGCGCCGAGGGCGGCCATCGCGGCCGCCACGTACAGGGTAACGAACAGCAGCCGGAGCAGCCCGTCGGCCAGCGAGACGGTGGTCCCCGACAGCAGGGTCACCGGGCCGACCGGGAACAGCACCGTGCCGGCCAGCAGCGCCACCACCGAGACGATGAACGTGGCGCACAGCCCGAACGTCACGATCACGCCGTACTTGACCGCGAGCAGCCGGGCCCGCCCGGCCGGGACCGCCAGCAGGTAGCGCAGCGTGCCGTAGCCGGCCTCGCCGGCCACCGAGTCGCCCGCCACGACCGCCACCACGACCGGCAGCACCAGGATCAGCAGGGTAGACAGGGCGATGAAGGTGAGGAACACGCCGTTCCCGGCCACCTGGCTGAAGAACGCCGGCCCGCCGCCGTTGCCGCCGTCCGGGTGCGGCGCCGCCAGCCGCAGCGCGATGCCGATGATCAGGGGGAAAATGGCGGTGACGGCCAGCAGCAGGAGGTTGCGCCTGCGCAGCAGGACGAGCCGGAGCTCGGAGTTGTAGAACCTAGCCGCTGACATCGAAGCCCTCCCCGGTCAGCCCGACGAACAGGTCCTCCAGGCTCGGCGACGTGACCGCGAAGCCGCGGACACCGATCCCGGCGTGGACGAGCTCGGCGCAGATCTGCTCCGGCGACACGCCGCCGAGGACGGCGGAGGCCTCGCCGGACGTCGCCTGCGGATCAGCGAGATCGAGCCCGGCCAGCACCTTGGCCGCCGCCTCGGGGTCGGCGGTCCGCACCGTGACCCGGGCGGCGCCGGTGTGGCGGAGCTCGGTCAGCGAGCCCTGGAAGACCAGCCGCCCGGTCCGCATCACGCCCACGTGGGTGCAGATCTGCTCCACCTCGGCCAGCAGGTGGGAGGAGACGAACACGGTGATGCCGTCCGCGGCGATCTGCCTGATCAGCGCGCGTACTTCCCGGGTGCCCTGGGGGTCGAGGCCGTTGGTCGGCTCGTCCAGGATGATCAGGTCCCGGGGCTGCAGCAGGCCGGCCGCGATGGCCAGCCGCTGCTTCATCCCCAGCGAGTAATGCCGGTACCGCTTGCCCGCCGCCGCCAGCAGGCCCACCCGGTCCAGGGCCCCCTCGATCCGGGCTCGGGCGGTGGCCGGGTCGGCGGTCCGGTCGGCCGCGTCGTACCGGGCCAGGTTGGCGGTCCCGGTCAGGAACGGGTAGAAGGCCGGGCCCTCGACCAGCGAGCCGACCCGGTGCAGCACCCGGGTGGCGCCGTCCGGCATCGGCACGCCCAGCAGCGCCGCGCTCCCGCTGGTGGGGAAGGCCAGGCCGAGCAGCATCCGGATCGTGGTGGTCTTGCCCGAGCCGTTCGGCCCGAGGAAGCCGTAGACGGCGCCGGGCGGCACGGCGAGATCGATATGGTCGACGGCGAGCTGGCCCCCGCGGAACCTTTTGGTCCGCTCGCTGGTCGAGATGGCGGTCGTGGTCAACGGGCTAGTGGCTGGACTGGGCGGCTGCATAGAGGACGCTGGGCTCGACCGCGCCGACGTACGCGGGGCCCGCGTCGGTGATCAGCACCGAGACCAGGCTGGTGCGCAGCAGCCGGCCGCTGCCCCAGGCGCCGTGCACCGGGGTGGCCGCGCCCAGCAGGGCGTTCAGCACCGCGTCGCCCTCGCCGGGCGCGGCGGCGCCGGAGCCGTGGACGCCCGGGGTGAGGCTGGCGGACGGAAGCCTGAGCACGGTCAGCCAGTCCTTGCCGATGGTGGTGACGCCATTGGTATCGGGGGCCTTCCCGTGGTCGCCGCCGCTGAGGTTCTCCCGGGTGACGGTGGCGCCGGGCGGCGGGGTGAAGGTGAGGTCGGCGGCCGCCGGGGTGACGAACTGGATGGCGGTGTAGCCCACCTGGAAGGCGGGGGTGCTCGCGCCGCGGGCGAAGACCTGGAGGCGCAGCGGCACGCCGTTGCGGGCGTCCACGTCGATCTGCACCTGGCCGACCAGCGACCGGTGGTCCTTGGGCGCGAGGACCAGCGCATAGGCGGCCTGCCCGGCCACCGACACGTTGCTCGACACGCTGACCGCGGTGGTCGGGCCGACCGCGGCCAGCACCTGCTGGGCCGCCTGCTGCTGCGTCACCGGCTGCGCGGGCACGGTCTGATCGGGCCCGGTGGCCTCAGCCGGGGCGTGGGCCGGGAGGGTGTACTTGGTGACCTTGTTCAGCGTGCTCTGCCACAGCCAGGCGGTGCCGCCGTCCCTGATCACGTCGCTCTCGCTCAGCGACTGCGGCACGGCCAGCCGGAAGTGCTGCGGGCTCGCGTACCACACCCGGATCGTGTGCGACCCGGTGAGCAGCGAGGACAGCGACGTGGGGCTGCCGGTGGCGGGCAGCGAGGGCAGCCCGAACGACGCGGTCTCCACTACCGTCCCGGTCAGCGGCGGCGTGGTGGCGCTGGCCACCTGGACGAGGAGCTGGGCGGGCGTGCGCGCGGGCAGGCCGGGAGCGGCCTGGGCCGTGGTGATGAGCGACCCGGCCAGGATCCCGCCGGTGACGACGAGCGCGCCGGCCGGAACCGCCCACCGGGCCCGCCGCGATGACAGCCTTGGTACCTGAACCATGCCTCCAGAGTGCATCGCCGCGACTGTGAGCACCCTGAGAGCCCGGCGGCTTCACCCGGACAAGTAGGTCACACTGGGACGGTGCGGGTGCTAGTGGTAGAAGACGAGCGGCGGCTGGCCTCGGCCGTGCGCCGCGGCCTGACCGCCGAGGGCTTCGTCGTCGACGTCGCCCACGACGGCGTGGACGGCCTGCATCAGGCCCGCGAGGGCGGCTACGACGCCGTGGTGCTCGACCTGATGCTGCCCGGCCTGTCCGGCTACCAGGTGTGCGAGCGGCTCCGGGCCGAGCGGAACTGGGTGCCGGTGCTGATCCTGTCGGCCAAGGACGGCGAGTACGACCAGGCCGACGGGCTCGACCTCGGCGCCGACGACTACATGACCAAGCCGTTCTCCTATGTGGTGCTGGCCGCCCGGCTGCGCGCGCTGCTGCGCCGCGGCGCCCGCCCGCGCCCGGCCGTGCTGGCCGCGGGCGACCTGCACCTTGACCCGGCCGCCCGGACCGTCCGCCGCGGCGAGGCCGCGATCGAGCTGACCGCCCGGGAGTTCGCGCTGCTCGAGTACCTGATACGGCGGGCCGGCCAGGTGGTGGCCAAGTCCGAGCTGCTCGAGCACGTCTGGGATCCGGATGCCATCGGCGACCTCAACATCGTCGAGGTCTACGCGGGGTATGTGCGACGCAAGATCGACACCCCGTTCGGCCGTCATGCTCTTCAGACGGTGCGCGGGGCCGGCTACCGCCTGGCCGCCGACGGCGGCTGATCATGAAGCTGGCCGGGTGGTGGCGGCGGCGGAGCCTGCGGGCCCGGCTGACGATGGTCACCTCGGCCGGCCTGGCGGTCGCGCTCGCCCTGGCCGCGGTGCTGCTGGCCAGCACGGTGCGGTCGGCGCTGATCAACGGGCTCGACGTCGGCGCCCGGCAGGGCGCGGTCGAGGTGGCCACGCTGCTGAACCAGGGCCGGCTGCCCAGCCCCGTCCCGGTGCCGCCGGACACGGTCACCGTCCAGGTGCTCAACGCGCAGGGCCGGATCGTCAACATCTCCCCCGGCGCGGACCGGCTGGTGCCGATGCTGGCGCCCGGGCTGGCCCGCGAGATGGCACGGACCGGGCAGGCCCGGATGCTGGCCGGGCCGCCGATCGGCATGCCGTCGGTGCTCCGGGTGGTGGCCGTCCCGGCCCGCGGCCAGCACATCGTCATCGCCGCGGTCTCCTTCGCCCAGGTCCACGACAGCCTGGCCACGCTGGCGCGGGCCCTGTTCATCGGGACGCCGCTGCTGTTGGGCCTGCTGGCGCTGGCCATCTGGCTGGTCACCGGGTACACCCTGCGGCCGATCGCCGCGCTGAGCCGCGGCGCCGCCTCGGTGAGCGGGACCGGACGGCCGCGCGACCTGCCGGTGCCGCCCGCCCGCGACGAGGTGCGGGCGCTGGCGATCACGCTGAACGACATGCTCTCCCGGCTGGCCGACGCCCAGCAGCGGCAGCGGGACCTGGTCTCGGACACCGCGCACGAGCTGCGCAGCCCCATCGCCAGCATCCGCGCCCAGCTCGAGGTGGCCCTTGATCACCCGGACGGCGTGGACTGGGCCGAGACGGCGCGCGACGTGCACGCGGACACCCTGCGGCTGGCCCGGCTGGCCGAGGACCTGCTGCTGCTGGCCCGGCTGGACGGCCAGCCGCTGCGGCGCACGCCGGTCGGCCTGGCCGCGCTGTGTGCCGCGGCCGTGGCGGGCTACGGCCCGGCCCGGGTCCCGGTGCGGGTCACGGTGCCGTCCTCCGGTGCGGGCGCGGGTGCGGAGCCGTGCGTGGTCGCGGGCGATCCGGACGCGCTGCGCCGGCTGCTGGTGAACCTGCTGGATAACGCGGTCCGGCACGCGGCCAGCCAGGTGTGCGTGTCGGTGCGATCCGAGACGGGGTGGGCGGTGGTCACCGTGACCGACGACGGGCCGGGGATTCCCGCTGCCGATCGCGAGCGCGTGTTCGGCCGGTTCACGCGACTGGACAACGCGCGGGACCGGACCGGGGAGGAAGGCGCCGGGCTGGGGCTGGCCATCGTGCGTTCCACCGCGGAGGCGCACGGCGGCTCGGCCACCCTCGGTGACGCCAGGCCGGACGGTGCCGGGCCCGGGTTGCGGGCTGTGGTCCGGCTGCCGCTTACCTCGTGACGTCCGCGATACCCGGGCCGTCACGCGAGCTCAGCGCGCGACGCGGCGCCATAGCGGGCGCGGGACCAGCCGCAGCGCCAGCGCGAGGCCGGCCAGCGGGGCCGGGATCCACACCGTGTCCTTGCCGCCGCCCAGGGCGGCCGCGGTGGCCGCGCCGACCTGGGCCGGCGTGCTCGACAGCGGGGCCCGCGGCATGCCCTGCGTCATCCGGCCGATGACGAACCCGGGGCGGACCAGGACCACGCGGACGCCGCTGCCGTGCAGGCTGTCGGCCAGCCCGCGGGCGAAGGCGTCGAGCCCGGCCTTGGCCGCGCCGTACACGAAGTTGGCCTTGCGCGGGCGGACCGCGGCGACCGAGGAGAGCACCACGATCGTGCCGCGGCCCTGGGCCCGCATCCGGGTGGCGATGGCCAGCAGGCTGGTGACGTGGCCGGTGAAGTTGGTCTCGACCATCTCGGCGGCGCGGCGGACGTCACGCTCCGCGTCGTCCTGGGGAATCAGCACCCCGGCCGCGGAGATGACCATGTCCAGCGGCCCGGCGGCGAAGACGGCGTCGGCGAAGGCCTGGTGGCCGTCCGTGTCCGTGGCGTCGTAGGCCATCGTGCTGATGCGGCCGGGAAGCTCCTTGCCCGCCGCGGCGAGCCGCTGCTCGTCGCGCCCGGCCAGGATGACCTCGGTGCCGGCCGGCAGGCCGAGCGCGGCGAGGATAGCCAGGCCGAGCTCGCTGGTGCCCCCGAGGAGGAGAATGCGGGGCGGGGAACCCACTTCGTTCGGGAAAATGTTCATCTATCCACCCGTCTGGTACAGGCCGGTTACGAACAGGGTCAGCCAGATCAGCTCGCAGGCCAGCATCAGGCGGTCCCGCGTCAGCAGGTCCTCCACCAGCGCCGCGGTGCGGCGGCCGGTGAGGAAGCCGAACCGGATCAGGGCCAGGGTAAGCGGCAGCGCGCTGACCAGGTGCCAGAGCCGGACGCCGGCGTGCTCGCCCGCCGCCCAGGCCAGGTAGGCCGCGATCATCGCGGCGCCCACCGCGATCTGGGCGATGCGCAGCTTCGCGGGCCGGTAATAGCGCATGACCGGCCGGTGCCTGACAGCCTCGTCGCCCAGGCTGGTCAGCTCGGTGTAGCGCTTGGCGATGGCCACGCCGAACGCGCCCAGGCTGCACACCAGCAGGAACCAGCCGGACGGCGGCACGTGGGTGGCCGCCGCCCCGCCGAGCACCCGGAGCAGGAAACCCGACGCCACGAACATGACCTCGACTACCGGGATGTTCTTGAGCACCAGGGAGTAGAGGAACGACAGGGCCAGGTAGCCGGCCACCGTCGCGGCCAGCAGCGGCTCGGCGATCAGCCCGCCGACCGCCAGGCCGATGGCGGCGAACACCGCGCCGAGCACGACCGCGTGCCGCCTGGGCAGGGCGCCGGAGGCCACCGGCCGGTACCGCTTGCGCGGGTGCAGGCGGTCGCGATCCACGTCGGCCACGTCGTTGACGAAGTACACCGCGGCCGAGGCGAAGCCGAAGGCGGCCGCGGCGGCCAGGGCGTAGAGCAGGCCGTCGCGGCGTCCGAGCGACGCGCCGGCCAGCGGCGCGGCGAACACCAGCAGGTTCTTGGGCCACTGCCGGGGCCGGGCGGTGCGCAGCACGGCGGCCGCCCAGCGCAGGCCGCGGGCATGGGCGGAGACGGCCACCTCGGTGGCGCTGGCCTGGGTGGTCACCGGCTGTAAACCACCGTGAAGTCACGGCTGTAGGGCTGGTAGTACCGGTAGGTGCTGCCCTGCTGGGTCGGGAGCAGGGCGTGCGGGACCGGGTCCTGCGGGGTGTTGCCCGCCTGGTAGTAGTCGAAGGACATCCACTCGGGGTTGATGTCCAGTTGCATGCCCTCCACCGCGCCGGCCCGGCGCAGCAGGTTCGCGAGGTCCTGGACGTTCAGCGAGGGGCCGTAGACGAAGATGACCCGGCCGCCCTGGGTGACGCCGATCCCGGACCGCCAGACGTAGTACCCGCCGCCCAGCGTGGCGCCCCACGTGCTGAGCACGTCGGAGTTCACCGAGGGCGAGACCTGGCCGTGGTCGATCAGCAGCTTGAGGTTCTGCCTGACGCCGGCCACGTTCGGGGTCATCCCCACCTCGGAGCCCCAGGCGCCGATCTTGATCGTGCCGTCGCGGTCGTAGACCACCGAGGCGGCCCCCTTGACCAGCGCCCCCTTGTGCTTGCCGTTGAGGTAGAAGCCACCGCCGGCCGAGTCGAGCTTGAAGCCGCCGTTGAACGTGGCCAGCAGGCCCCGGCGGGTGCCCGGCGGCAGCCAGGTACTGGCCTTCCAGTGACCCGGGCCCGGGTCCTCGACGCCGGGCCGCAGGCCGAACCGGACCAGCCGCTGGTCCAGCGAGACGATCCCGGCCACGACCGAGGTGTGGATCTTGTCGGCGCGCAGGAAGGTGCCGAAGATGGCGGGCTCGTGCTTCATCGTCTCGAGCACCCGCCAGACGCCCTCGCCGGGGAGCGGATGGCCGGCCGGGGAGGTGAGCTTGAGCGGGATGTTGGGCTGGAAGGTCTTGGTCTTCTTGTAGTGCGTGGGGGCGCTGGACGGGACGGCTAGCGAGAAGCCGGGCTTGCCGCCCACCTTGGGCGGGTTGTAGCTGACCCACTCGCCGAACGTCACCACCGGGCCCAGGTAGTGGTCCCGGGCCCATTCGGCCAGCTTGGCGGAGGTCGACCCGCCGCCGGGGGCGGTCAGCGCCTGGCCGACGGAGAAGGCGACCCAGCACATGAAGACGGCGATCAGGGCCAGGATGACGCGGACCGTGCGGAGCCGGAAGAACCGGCGGATCCGGCCTTTTCGCCTCCTGGGGCCGCGAGGCCCGTCGCCGGAGCCGCGGCCGCCCCGGCCCGGCTCGTCATAGGGCGCACCGGATCCTCCGTAGGGGACTCCGGTCGGGCCGTAGGGGGTATCGGGCGGGTAGGGCACCGGGCCGTACTGGTACCGCGGTGCCTCGTTCCGGTCTGACTCGTTACGACCAGGCTCGTACCGACCGGGCTCGTACGACTCCGGCCCGTACGCGGCGGCCGGCCGGCCGTCACGGCGGGGTTCGGGTCGTAGCACTCGCCACCTCCTTGGAGTACCTGCGAAGATCCCCGCAGACGGTCTACCGGCACAACATGAAGGATGGATGACACAGCTGTATCCCTCCCCGTCCTCAGGTAATCCTGGCACAAGGAAGCAGCCATCCCAGCCTAAAGACGGCTGGCGGCGGACGAAGGTTGCACAAGACGCCAGAAAGGACGCCCGGGCCTACCAGTGCCCCCACGGGAGCAGGGCGGTGACCGCGACCGCGGCGAACAGCAGCGTCAGGTACGCGATCGAGAGGTGGAACAGCCGCATCGGCGCCCCCTTGGCGGCGTTGCCGCCGTCCGCTTCGTCCGCGCGCACGCGGGCGTCCAGCCGGTGCGCCTCGGCCAGGAACCAGGCACCGAGCGCGGCCGCCAGCACGCCGTAGATCCAGCCCGCCCAGGGGGCCAGCACCAGCGTGGCGGCCACCATGGCGTAGGAGTACCACAAGATCTTCCGCGCCACCGCCGCGGGCGTGGCCACCACCGGCAGCATCGGCACGTTGGCGGCCGCGTAATCCTTGCGGAACTTCATCGCCAGCGCCCAGAAGTGCGGCGGCGTCCACAGGAAGATGACGGCGAACAGCACCACCGCGGGCAGGCTCACCGTGCCGGTCACCGCGGCCCAGCCGACCAGGACGGGGAAGCAGCCCGCGGCGCCGCCGATCACGATGTTGGCCGGGCTGCGCCGCTTGAGCAGCAGCGTGTACACGAAGATGTAGAACAGGATGGCCGCGTCGGCGAGCGCGGCCGCCAGCCAGTTGGCCATCAGGCCGAGCAGCAAAGTGGATCCGGCGCCGAGCGTGATACCCCAGGCCAGGGCCTCCCACGGCTTGATCGTGCCGTGGCCGTTGACCACCAGCGGGCGCCGCGAGGTCCGCTTCATGAGCGCGTCGATGTCGCGGTCGATGTAGCAGTTGATCGTGTTCGCGCTGCCCGCGGCCAGCGTGCCGCCGACCAGCGTGACCAGGACGAGCTGGAGGGACGGCAGGCCGCGCTGGGCGAGCAGCATGGCCGGGACCGTGGTGACCAGGAGCAGTTCGATGATGCGCGGCTTGGTCAGCGCGACCAGGGCGCGGACCACCACGCCCGCCTGGCGGCGGCCGCCGTCCGGCGATCCCGGCCGGCCGGGATCGAGGGTTTCCGGCACGCCCGAGCCAGCGATCACACCGTGCACCCCAGGCACACTGTGCACTTCGGATCCCTTCCTTCTTCCGGCTCGGCGTTCAGGCTTGATACAACCGGACCTCGTACTACAGAGCGTAGAACAGAAGCCGGGACAGTGCGGCCATCAGGGCCACGTATTTCCCTCCGGCGGCGAAGGCGCTCAGCGAGGCCCCGGACCGCCGTGCCGAATAGGCACCTCAGTGTACGGGGGCGGTTCTCCGGCCAGCGACCGGGCCGGGATATAGCCGGGGGCAAGCTCGCCGGGACAGATCTCGCGGGTGCTCGCCGGGGCCGATCCCGCGGGTGGCAGACTGGCACGAAAGCCATGACCGCAACCGACGGGACGAACGTGACTGCGACCGACGAGACAGCGACTGACGAGACCGGGCGGGCGGCCGGGCAGCAGACATGGGCGGGCGCGGTCCGCGAGGTCGGGCGCTCGGCGCGGCGGCACAAGATCCTGTCGGCCCTGATCGCGCTCGGCATCGCCGGGTCGCTCACCGCGATCGGCCTGATCGGGTCGAACTCCGGCGGCCCGGCCAAGCCCGTCGCGGCCTCGACGTTCAGCTTGCCGGCCCTGGGTCACTCCGGGCAGCAGGTCGCGCTCAGCGGGTACCGCGGCCAGCCGCTGATCGTCAACTTCTTCGCGTCCTGGTGCGAGCCGTGCCAGAAGGAGACCCCGCTGCTGGCGAAGTTCTACCGCTCGGAAAAGGGCAAGGTGGCGCTGGTCGGCCTGGACGAGAACGACGTCGTCGGTAACGCGACCACGTTCACCCGGGCCCAGCGCGTCAGCTACCCCGTGGGCTGGGACCCGGCGGGCACCGCCGCGACCTCCTACGGCGTCAACGCGCTGCCGCAGACGCTCTTCCTCAACGCCAGGCATCAGGTGGTCGACCGGGTGTT
>JAJKHX010000443.1 GCA_021154785.1 Nocardiopsis sp. | reverse complement strand
GACGGTCATGTTCCGATCATGACCCATCCGCCCGCCGCGGGCACCCCGGCCCGGACTCTCAGCTAGCTGGCTTGCAGCAGCTCCGCGCCGAGCGGCGTGAGCACGTGCAGCACCGCGCCGCCCTGGCGCAGGCTGGCGATCAGGCCCGCGCCGCGCAGCACCGACGCGTGCTGGCTGGCGGCGGCGAGCGAGATGTTGGCCCGGCGGGCCAGTTCGGTCGTGGTACAGCCGTCCGCCACGCTGGCCAGCACCGCGGCCCGGTTCCGGCCGACCAGCGCGGCCAGCGCCGCGCCGGGGGACCGGCGGCGCTCCCAGAGCCACGCGCGCCCGGCGTCCGCCGCGGGCAGGATCAGCCGCGGCGTCTCGGTGCAGTCGTTCGGGTTCTCGTGCAGGCTGGGTTCCTTGCCGATGAACACCGAGGGAATCACCGCGAGGCCCCGGCCCTCCAGCTCCATGTCCAGGTGGCTGGGCTTCAAGATCTCGAGCACCGGCGGCCGCCAGCGGATCCGCGGGCCCTGCAGCGAGGCGAGCAGCTGTCCGCCGCCCTTGCGGGCCAGCGTCCGGCTGCGGGCGGCCTGCTCGGCGTGCAGGCTGGCCCGGATCCGGTGCCAGAACGGCTGGATCAGGTCGCGGTAGGCGGCCTCGGTCGCCTCGGCCAGGTCGGGCCGGGCGCCCGGCTCGGCCAGCGCCCACGCGGCCGGGGACAGCCGGTTCCACCGGTTGGTGTAGGCCATCTCGACCAGCAGGTGCTCGCGCGGCACCTCGAGCAGCGCCTTGACGCCCTGCTCGATGGTGGCGGTCTCCCCGGTGAGCGTCGGCAGGTCCACGCCCATGCAGCCGGGCGGGATCAGCGCCATCAGCGGCCGCGCCCGCAGCGAGATCCGGTCCTGGACCTGGCCGCGCCACTCGCCGAGCAGCGTGCGCGGCTGCTCCGGGTTGCGCAGCAACCCCACCGCCAGCACCGTCTCGGCCAGCGGCCCCAGTGTCGGCCGGAGCTGGATACGGTCCAGGTCGTCCGGGCTGAAATGGATCCGCCACACCATGACATTTAGCGTCACCCGGCACCTGGTAACGAATCAATGCCCTGTTTGGCCGCCTTGGTCACGGGAAGGCTGCGATTAACGGAGGGAACACACTATGGCCCGCAAAGCGCTCCGCCTGCTGATCCCGGCTTCCGTCGTCATCGTGGCCGCCAGCCAGTGGCGGGAGATCGTCCGCTACCTGAAGATCAGCCAGCTGTCCCGCGGCGACGGGCACCCCCAGCTCGTCCCCGCCTCAGGCCAGCACTCTTACCCCGGCCACCACGGCGCCGGCACCCCCGACGGCACCGGCGACTTCGATTCCCCCGCCCGCGGCGGCGGCCCCGCCAGCCCTTGACCCACTCCGCGCCTCAGCCTGAAAACCGATGCGCTCAGCCGCTGTTGGGCAGCGTGCGGGAGCGCTGGTCCTCGCCGAGTTCGCCGTAGGGATAGTCGGCGACGGCCGGGTGGCTGACCGCGTCCAGCGCGGCGGTCTCGGCCGCGGTGAGCTCCAGGCCGGCCGAACCCAGGTTGGCCTCGAGCTGTTCCAGCGTCCGGGCGCCGAGGATGGTGGAGGTGACCGCGGGCCGGGCGGTCACCCAGGCCAGCGCGACCTCGGCCATGGACACGCCGTGGCTCTCGGCGATCTTCTGCACCTCGTCGATGACGTTCCAGGTCTGCTCGGTGCCGCGCCGGTCGTAGGCCTCCATGCCCCGGTTCGGGTCGTCGCCGAGCCGGGTGGCGCCGGCCGGGCGCTGGTCGCGCTGGTACTTGCCGGACAGCCAGCCGCCGCCGAGCGGGCTCCACGGCAGCAGGCCGAGCCCGGCGTCCAGGCAGGCGGGCACGATCTCCCACTCGATCTCCCGGGACAGCAGGCTGTACTGCGGCTGGAGGGTGACCGGCCCGGCCACGTTCAGCGCCCGGGCCAGGTGCACGGCCTTGGTCAGCTGCCAGCCGGTGAAGTTGGACAGCCCGTAGTAGCGGATCTTGCCCGCCTGGATGAACCGGTCCAGCGTGCGCAGCGTCTCCTCGACCGGCGTCAGCGCGTCGTAGGCGTGCACCTGGTACAGGTCGACCGAGTCCAGGCCGAGGCGGCGCAGCGAGGCGTCCAGCGCGCGGGTCAGGTGGCGGGCGGACAGCCCGTCCGCGTTCGGTGAGCCCGACCCGAACCGTCCCTTGGTGGCCAGCACCACGGGCTCGGTGACGTCGGCCGGGCGGTCGGCGAACCAGCGGCCGATGATCTCCTCGGACCGGCCGCCGGCGTACACGTCGGCCGTGTCCACGAAGTTGCCGCCCGCCTCGATGAAGCGGTCGAGCTGCTGGTGCGATCCTGGCTCGTCGGTCTCGGCCCCGAACGTCATCGTGCCCAGGCACAGGCTCGACACGGCGCAGCCGCTGCTTCCTAGCGTCCGATATTCCATGCCTTCAGGTTATCGATCACGTTGTCGCGGCCGGCGGCCGGGGGCGGCCGGAACTTTCAGAAACTTACGGTCAGAACAGGACGTAGAGCTTGCGGATGGTCTCGTGGAGCTGCCAGGTGCCGGCCCAGCCGCGGGGGAAGACGGCGGTGTCACCCGGGCCGATCTCGGCCGGCTCGCCGCCGTCCGGCGTGACCGTCATCCGGCCGGACAGGATGTGCACGAACTCGTTGTCCTCCAGGCTCCACCGGGACGGGCCCGGCGTGCATTCCCAGACGCCGGCCTCCTGGGCGCCCTCGCCGGACCACAAGGTGATGCCCGAGGTCTGCATCGGCTCGCCCCCGGGATTAGGCAGGGCCTCCTCGAGCGGCCCCCAGTCCTCGAGTTTGGCGTCGGCCGCGGCGGCCAGGTACGGGGTAACGGTGATCATGATGATGCGATCCTCTCCGGGAAAGGCAATGCGATGGGGTCGGTGGCGAGGCGGCTGCGGCCGGCCTCGTCGAAGCGGTCGAGGCCGAGCCCTGAGGTGTCGAGCACGTCGGAGGCGCCGGTGAGCGCGACGTCCGCCGTGGCCCGGGCCAGGCCCGGGCCCCACATCATGCCGGCCCCGGCCGCCCCGGCCACCGTGACGTGCTCGAGCCCCGGCGCGCGGCCGATGATGGGCATGTGGTCCGAGGTGTAGTCGATGGTCGCGGCCCAGACCCGGCGCAGCCCGAGCCCGGCGGTGGCCGGGACCAGCGCGGCCATCCGGGTCCGCATCGTGGCCAGGTACTCCTCGTCCACCTCGCGGTTGTCGCCGGGCGGCTCGTCCGGGTTGCTCATGCCGAACAGCAGGCCGCCCTCTTCCGGCCGCCAGTACAGTCCTTCGGCCAGGTCGAAGACCATCGGCACCCGGGCCGGGTCCAGGCCGGGGTGGCGCTCGGTCACCGCCACCTGGTGCCGGACGCCGCCGGCCGGGATGCGCAGGCCGGCCCGCCGGCCGACCTCGGCCAGCTTCGGCCCGCCGGTCAGCACGACCAGGCCGGCACTGATCCGCCCCTGGCTGGTCTCGACCGAGCCAGCCGAAGACCCTTCAGCCGAACGAGTGCCGTCCCCGCCCAGGCCCAGGAAAGCCACGTGCTCGCGGACCTCGACGCCGCTGCGGATCAGCGCCACCGTGTAGGCGGCGACGTTGCGCGGCGGCGCGATGAACCCGTCCTGGTCGCAGAAGGTGCCGCCGAGCGTCTGGCCGGGCGCGAGCGCCGGGTTGGCCGCGTCCGCCTCACCCGGATTCAGCCACCGCACCGGGAGGCCGAGCGCGGCCTGCATCTCCATCCGCGAACGGGCGGCCGCCACCTCCGCCTCGGTGAAGCAGGGCAGCAGGTAACCCTGCTCGGTGAAGCCGGAGTCGGTCCCGATCTCGTCGCGCTGGCGCAGGTAGAAGGCGCGGGACCACTGGCTCAGCCGCACCGCGGCCGGCGTGCCGCCCTGCAGCCGGACCACGCCGGCCGCGCGGCTGCTGGCACCCTCGCCGAGGATGCCCTTCTCGAGCAGGATGACCCGGCCCAGCCCGGCCTGGCGCAGGAAATAGGCACACCAGGCGCCAATCGTCCCGCCGCCCACCACGACGGCATCAGCGGTTTCAGTCATTGGCACAGAACCGATGCTGGCATAGACTGAACATTCAGTCAATAAGCCGGGCACGACAGGGCTGGCGCCTGGAGGTACCGCCGCATGTACGGGTTGACCGATGATGATCTGCAGATCCAGGCGCGGGCCCGCGGGTTCGCGGACGAGCTGATCCCGTTCGAGGAAGAAGCCGAACGATCCGGCGGCGAGCTGCCGCCCGACGTCACCGCTGCCCACGCCAAGCGCGCCCGTGAGCTCGGCCTGACGGCCACGAACATGCCGAGCGACCTCGGTGGCGGCGGCTGCAGCGCACTCCAGCAGGTACTGGTCCAGGAGCAGATGGGCCGCGTGACCAACGCGCTGGGCTGGGTCGCGACCACCCCGCCGTCCTGGCTGCCCGCCGTGGCTACCCCGGACCAGCTCGAGCGCTACGTCCGGCCGACGATCGCGGGGGAGCGCGAGGAGTGCTACGCGATCACCGAGGAGGGCGCGGGCTCCGACGTCGACGCGATCGAGGCGACCGCCGTCCCGGCTGGCGACGAGTACCTGCTCAACGGGGTCAAGTGGCACGTGACCTCCTACAACGCCGCTGATTACGCGTTCTTCCAGGGCAAGCTGCCCAGCGGCGAGCACGCGATGTTCCTGGTCGACCTGCCCAGCCCGGGCGTCCGGGTGGTGCGGACGCCGGAGTACTCGCACACGATCGGCCACCACCACCCGATCGTCGCGTTCGAAGACGTCCGCGTCCCGGCCGCGAACCTGGTCGGCGCCGAGGGCGACGGGATGGCCTTCGCGTACGAGTGGTTCCGGTTCGAGCGGATGATGGTGGCCGCCCGCTGCCTCGGCGCGGCCGGGCGGCTCACCGCGGAGATGACCGCGTTCGCGGCCGGCCGCGTGGTCGGCGGCCAGCCCATCAGCGAGTACGGCCTGGTGGCGGGGATGCTGGCGGACAGCCTGACCGAGCTGTTCGCGGCCCGCGCCATGGTCTACGAGACGGCCCGCGGCATCGACCGCGGCGCCGACGTGAAGATCTCGCACGCGCAGTGCTCGATGGCCAAGCTCTACTCCTCCGAGATGGCCGGCCGGGTCGCCGACCGCGCGGTCCAGGTGTTCGGCGGCCGCGGCTACATGCGCGAGAACGTGGCCGAGCGCTTCTTCCGCGAGCTCCGGGTCGAGCGCATCTGGGAGGGCACCAGCGAGATCCAGCGCATGATCATCGCCCGCCAGATGACCAAACGCGGCCCCGCCCAGCTCGCCTGACCCGCTGGCGCCGAACGGCCACTTAATCCGGGAGGATCTCCTCGATGGCGGCGAGGACCTCGGGGGAGTCAGGCTCCGTCCGCGGGCGGAACCGGGCGGCCACGGTGCCGTCCGGGCGGACCAGGAACTTCTCGAAGTTCCACTGGATGTCGCCCGTCTCGCCGTCAGCGTCCGGCGCCGAGGTGAGCGTGTCGTAGATCTCGTGCCGCCCGGGCCCGTTCACCTCGATCTTCTCGAACATCGGGAAGGTGACCCCGTAGGTCGCCGAGCAGAACCCGGCGATCTCGTCGGACGTGCCGGGCTCCTGCCCGCCGAACTGGTTGCACGGGAAGCCGACCACGGACAGCCCGCGCGCGGCGAACTGCTCGTGCAACTTCTCCAGCGCGGTGTACTGCGGCGTCAGCCCGCACTTGGAGGCGACGTTGACGACGAGCAGGGCCGCGCCCGGTGCCGCGGCACCGAGCGAGGACTCCTGCCCGGAAAGGGTCTTTACGGGGATGTCAAGTATGGTCACGCGGCCTACGCTACCGGGCTCCAGACCGACTGGCCGAGGTAGCCCCGGGCGAGGCAGGTGACGTAGGAGTAGACCGCGTCCTCGGACGGCGACAGCGGCCCGGGGGTGGCGTGCGGCGTGGACAGCCCGCGCTGCACGGACTCGCACGCGGCCCAGTCCTGGGTGTTGGTGATGTCCCAGAACTCCACCGCGTAGCTGGGGTCGAAGTCCGGCCGGGCCACTGCCTCGGGCGCGAAGGCCCAGGTGCACTCGATCGTGGTGCGGTCCGCGGCCACCGGGATCAGCCGGTGTGTCATGACGTAGTCCGGGTGCAGGCTGAGCAGCACGTTCGGGAAGATGTTGATGTAGACGACGGTGCGCAGCCCGTGGGCGTCCAGCCCGCGCAGCGGCACGCCGTCGCTCGCGCCGGTCAGCGACATCGTCGTCATGCCGTCGCGCAGGTCCATCCAGCCGCCGATCCAGGCGCCGTCGGCGGCGTAGTTCTCGCCGCTCTGGGGCGGGCTGACCTGGCACAGCTCGGGGTGGATGGACGGGCAGTGGTAGCACTCGTGATAGTTCTCGGTGAGTGTCTTCCAGTTGGCCCTGGCGTCGTAGCGGTGCCCGCCGGCCGTCACCAGGCGCTCCGGCTCGTACGGGGCGACGATCTCGTCCAGCTTGGCCAGCGCCTCGGTCAGCGACCCGGAACCGTAGCCCGCGCCGCCGGAGCCGTCCACGAACACCAGCCCGTGCCATTCGGTCACCGGCAGCTGGTTCAGGCCCCACTCGCTGAAGTCGAAGCCGCGCTGCTTCCTGAACCCCGCGGCGCCCTGCAGCGACCCGTCCAGCGAGTAGGTCCAGGCGTGGTACGGGCAGATGATCGCCTTGCCCTGGGCGCCCTGGCCGCACGGCAGCAGCTCGTGGCCGCGGTGCCGGCAGCTGTTCGCGAACGCCCGCAGCTCGCCGTCCTCGCCGCGGACCAGCAGCACGCCGCCCTCGCCGGTGGCCTCGGCGCGCTGGTCACCGGGCTCCGGCAGCTGCTCGCTGCGCGCCACGCACATCCAGCCGCCGCCGAAGAAGTGCCGCTGCTCCCAGCCGAACACGGCGGGGTCCACGTACGCCGCCCGCGGCAGCATCCGGCTTTCACCGAACGGGCGGAGCGAGAGCCCGAGTTCACCGCGATCGAGCGGCGCCGGGGGAGGAGCGGAGGGACGGAAACGATAGTCTTGACTGACCATACAGTCAAGACTAAACGCCCCGCCGGGACCTGTCCAGGCACGTGATCTTGCGGACCGGCGGTCACGGTGCGGATACTGCAATGCATGAGCGACCGTAATGTGCTCGGCGGCGAGCTCGAGTCATGTGGCACCGATCCGCTCACCGGCTTCTACCGGGACGGGTACTGCATGACCGGCCCGGACGACCTGGGCAGCCACACCATCTGCGCGGTGGTGACGTCGGAGTTCCTCGAGCACCAGCGCCGGATCGGCAATGACCTGGCCACGCCGATGCCCCAGTTCCGGTTCCCCGGGCTGGTACCGGGCGACCGGTGGTGCGTGACCGCGGCCAACTGGCTGCAGGCGCACAAGGACGGTGCCGCCGCCCCGGTGGTGCTGGCCTCGACCCACGAGCGCGCGCTCGAGATCGTCCCGCTGGAAATCCTGCGGCAGTACTCCGTCGACGTCCCCGCCGACGCCGCCGCCCTCGATGAGTAACGGCGCCGGATAACGGCGCCCGATAACGGCGCCGCCCCGGTCGCCGCCAGCGTCCCGGGCCCGGCCAGCGTCACCGGGGCTGGTCATCCCGCACCGGTCCGTGCGTGCCTACGTGCGGGCGGCCCTAGGTCCGGGCAGCATGCCGCGGACGGCTCGATTCCCGCAGCACCAGCGTGCACGGCAGCCGCCGGATGCCCGCGCTCGGGTGGCCGTCGATGGCCGCCAGCAGTTCCTCGCCCGCGATCCGGCCCAGCTCCCGCAGGTTCATGTCCACCGTGGTCAGCGGGGGCCGGCAGGCAGCCGCGATGACCTCCCAGTTGTCGAAGCCGACCAGCGCGATGTCCTCGGGCACCCGCCGGCCCGCCTCGCGCACGGCGTCGGCCACGCCCCGGGCGATCTGGTCGTTGCCGCAGAAGATCGCGTCCAGGTCGGGGGCGGCGCGGAGCAGGGCGTCGGTGGCCTGGCGGCCCCATTCCTCGGTCCACTCGCCGTACAGCGGCCCGCCCGTGGCCAGCTCGAGCCCGGCCGCGGCCAGCGTCTCCTCCGCGCCCTGGGTCCGCAGCCGGGAGGCCAGGAACGAGCGCGGGCCGGTCACGTGACCGATCTTGGTGCGCCCGGTGCTGAGCAGGTGCCGCACCGCGTCGGCGCCGCCCTCGGCGTCGTCGGGGACCAGCGACAGGTCGGCGGGGTCGGTGGACGAGGTCATCGCGTAGACGACCGGGACCGGTATGTCGCTGCCGATCGGCTCGCGCGGGTCCTGGCGGCGGCCGGTCACGATGATGCCGTCGACCCGGCGCTCGAGCAGGGTACGCAGGTAGTGCTGCTCCCGGATCTGGTCGTCCCGGCTGTCGCACAGGAAGACGGAGATGCGCCCGGGGCCGAGCGCGTCCTCGGCGCCCTGCATCACCGGGATGCTGAACCGGCCGAAGCTGTCGGTGGTGATCAGCCCGACCGTGAAGGTGCGGCCGGCCAGCAGCCCGCGGGCCAGCGCGTTCGGCTGGTAGCCGAGCTGCTCGGCGGCCTGCTGGATGCGCGCGATGGTGCCGTGCGACAGGGCGCCGCGCCCGTTGAGCGCCTTGGACACCGTGCCCGGCGACACGCCCGCCAGGCGGGCCACGTCGCTGATGGTCGCAGGAGACTTGCCAGGAGGCATCGCGGTCGCCTCCCTCTGGTCGAAGGCCCCTGTTGGTCAGCACTGTTCGTCAGCACCGGGCCTGGCTGCTCGCGGGCGATCTGATCGCCTGAGTATAGGTGAGGAAAAGGTCGTTTGTGAAGTTTCCTTTCGTACTCTGTCGCAACACCTCATCTACTGAAAAGTGCTGCTAGACCTTGACGCTTGGAACGAATCGGTTCTAGCATCCGGTTTGGAAAAGCCTTGCCTAAACGGCCCGATGGAGAGCTGTGGGACATGGGTGTCTTCACGCGTGATGACCAGGCCCTCGAGTGGCGGGGCGGGCACGAGACCGTCCGCATCGAGCCGTGGGGCCCGGATAGCCTCCGGGTCCGCGGGACGCTGTGGGAGAAGATCCGCGACGACCAGCCCGGCGCGCTCGTGCCCGGCTCACCAGCGACCGGAGCCGGCGGCCCGATCGAGATCGGCGACGGATCGGCGCGCCTCACCAACGGCGGCCTGACCGCCGAGATCTCGGCCGCGGGCCAGCTCAGGTTCACCGACGCCGCCGGTACCGAGCTGCTGGCCGAGACGACCCCGCACTTCACCGGGCCGCCGACCCGCCGGTACTCCTCCGCGGCCGGCGGGATGCACCGGTTCGAGGTGCAGTTCGGCGCCCGGGACGGGGAGCGCTTCTACGGCCTCGGCCAGCACCAGCACGGCCGCCTCGACCAGAAGGGCGCGGTCGTCGAGCTGATCCAGCGCAACACCGAGGTCTCCATCCCGTTCCTGCTGTCCAGCCGGGGCTACGGTTTCCTGTGGAACCATCCCGGGATCGGCCGGGTCGAGCTCGGCACCACGGCCACCCGCTGGGTGTCCGAGGCCACCCGGCAGTGGGACTACTGGATCACCGCCGCGGCCGAGCCGGCCGCCCTGGTCCGCGCCTACACCGGGGTCACCGGGCGCGCGCCCCTGCTGCCGCAGTGGGCGTCCGGGTTCTGGCAGTGCAAGCTCCGCTACAAGACCCAGGACGAGCTGCTGGCGGTGGCGCGCGAGTACAAGCGCCGCGGCCTGCCGGTCTCGGTCATCGTCATCGACTACTTCCACTGGACCCGCCAGGGCGACTGGAAGTTCGACCCGGACGAGTGGCCCGACCCAGCCGCGATGGTGGCCGAGCTCGACCAGCTCGGCATCAAGCTGATGGTGTCCATCTGGCCGACGGTCAACCCGGCCAGCGAGAACTACGCCGAGATGGCGGACCTCGGGCTCCTCGTGGCGAACGAGCGCGGCCTCGGCCTGCAGCTGGCCATCTGGGACCGGGGCTCGACGGCGCGGGTGCCGATGGCCTTCTACGACGCCACCAACCCGCGGGCCCGCGACTACATCTGGTCCAAGGTGAGGGGCAACTACCTCAAGTACGGCATCAGGACCTGGTGGCTGGACGCCTGCGAGCCCGAGCTGGTGCCCGATCAGCCGGACAACCTCCGCTACCACATCGGCCCCGGCCTCGAGGTCGGCAACGCCTACCCGATGCTGCATGCCCGCGGGTTCTACGAGGGCATGCTGGCCGAGGGCGAGCAGGAGATCGTGCTGCTGTGCCGGTCCGCCTGGGCCGGCAGCCAGCGGTACGGCGCGCTGGTGTGGTCCGGCGACATCGACTCCACCTTCGAGGACCTGCGCCGGCAGATCCCGGCCGGGCTGAACATCGGCCTGTCCGGCATCCCCTGGTGGACCACCGACATCGGCGGGTTCAAGGGCGGCGACATCAACTCGCCGTCGTTCCGCGAGCTCATCGTGCGCTGGTTCCAGTTCGGCGTGTTCTGCCCGGTCTTCCGGCTGCACGGGATCCGCCAGCCGGGCACCCTGGTGGGCTCGGAGCAGACCGGCGCGGCCAACGAGGTATGGGCGTTCGGCGATGCCGAATACGAGATCATCCGGCATCTGATGTTCCTGCGGGAACGGCTGCGGCCGTACGTGATGGACCAGATGACGGTGGCGCACGAGACCGGCCTGCCGCCGATGCGCCCGCTCTTCCTGAACTTCCCCGCCGACCCCGCCTGCTGGGAGGTCGAGGACCAGTTCATGTTCGGCGACGACATCATGGTCGCCCCGGTGATCACCGAGGGCGCCCGGGAACGGGAACTGTACCTGCCGCCGGGATCGTGGCGAGACGCCTGGACCGGGGAACCAGTCGAGGGCGGGCGCCGCATCACCGCGCCGGCCCCGCTCGAGCTGATCCCGGTGTACGTGCGCGGGAACGTCAGCCCGTTCGGCCCGCTCGGTTCTATCAGCTCCGCTGGGGGTGAATCGGCTTGAACCCGGCTGCCCCCAGTGTCCGGACCGAGCCGCCGCGCCCGGCCAGCCCGGCCGGGCGGCCCGGCGCGGCCGGCCGTGACCGCCGGGCGCGCTACCGCCGGACCGCCCGGCTGGCGTTCCTGCTCCCGGCCGGGCTTTACGTCCTGTTCGCGTTCGTGGTGCCGGTCCTGTACAACCTGATCCTGTCCTTCGAGCAGACCACGCCGGCCACCATCGCCAGCCTGTTCGCGCCGTGGGCGGGGCTGTCCAACTACAAGGTCACCCTGCTGAACTCGATCACGCAGAGCGCCCTGATCCGGACCCTGTCGTTCACCGTGCTGTCGCTGCTCTTCCAGTTCCTCATCGGCTTCGGCCTGGCGCTGCTGTTCAGCCTCAGGTTCCCGCTGAACAAGCTGGCCCGCTCGCTGGTCATCGTGCCCTGGCTGCTGCCGTTCCTGGTCACCGGCTTCATCTTCCGGTTCCTGTTCCAGCTCGAGGCGGGGGCGATCAACCAGATCCTGCTGGACGTGCACCTGATCCACGCGCCCATCGGGTACCTGCTGTCGCCCGGCTGGGCCTACGTGACCGTGCTCATCACCAACATCTGGCTCGGCGTGCCGTTCTTCACCGTGCTGCTGTTCAGCGCCCTGCAAGACGTGCCACCCGAGCTCAAGGAGGCGGCGATGATCGACGGCGCGAGCCCCTGGCAGCGCCTGGTCCGGGTCACGCTGCCGGTCATCCGGCCGGTCATCGAGGTCACCTTCGTCCTCGGCTTCGTGTTCACGGTCAAGGTCTTCGACATCGTCATCAGCCTGACCCAGGGCGGTCCCGCCAACTCCACCCAGCTGATCGCCACCTGGGCCTATAACCTGTCCTTCCAGCAGTTCGACTACGGCGCCGGCGCCGCCCTCAACACCGTGCTGCTCATCATCGCCCTGCTGGTCGCACCGGTATACATCAGGCTCAACCGCGATTCACTGAGGCAGGCGTGACATGGGCATGCAGCGAAGGTTCACCGCGGCCATCGCCGGGATTACGGCGCTGATCGCCCTGGCGATCCTGCTCTTCCCGGTCTACGCCGTCATTGTCGGCTCGTTCGAGAACAACGACCAGCTGCTGGGCTCGCACTACAACTTCTTCCCGCCCACGCCGACGCTGGCCAACTACCGGACGGTCATCTCGACCCAGGGCGGCCACATCCTCAGCAGCCTGATCATCGGCCTCGCCACCGCGCTCCTCACGCTGGCCATCGCGCTGCCCGCCGCGCACGCGCTGGCCCGCTACCGCTTCCGGGCGACCGTCGCCGTCGTCGCGTCGCTGCTGGTCGCGCAGATCCTGCCGTCCATTGTGATCGCTAACAGCCTGTTCGTCGTGTACCACAAGCTCCACCTGCTGAACTCCTACCCGGGCCTGATCTTGGCCGACGCGAGCTACGCGGTCCCGTTCAGCATCCTGGTCATGCGCGCCTTCATGCTCGGCCTGCCGACCGACGTGCTGCAGGCCGCGCGGGTGGACGGCGCTACCGAATGGGGCACGTTCGTCCGGATCGTCCTGCCGATGAGCCGGTCGGCCATCATCACGGTCGCGCTCTTCGCCTTCCTCAACGGCTGGGGTGACTTCATCTTCGCGCTCACTCTGCTGAACGGGAGCACGCTCCAGCCGATCACCCTCAGCATCTATAACTACATCGGAGTGTTCTCCCAGAACCTGGGCGCGGCGATGGCGCTCGCCGTCTTCGCCATTCTCCCCGCGGCCATGATGCTCATCGCCGCCCAGCGATATATCGCGGCCGGCCTCACCGTCGGTTCAGTCAAAGGATAAGCCGCCGCTCCCTGCGGCCGGCCAGCGCAGAAAATGCAGAAAATCTGGAGGAATCATGCGGGCCTTCACGGTAGGAAAGCCGTCTAGACGCAGAGCCCGGTGGCGTCTCGCCGCGGCCGGCGGGGTCGTGCTGGCCCTGGCCGCCGCGGGCTGCTCCTCGTCGGGCAGCAGCGGAGGCGAGAGCAGCAACGGCAAGACCACCATCACCGAGCTCGACTACTTCACCTCGAGCGGCGGCAACACCGCACTGAACTGGTACAACAAGAAGTTCGAGCAGGAGCACCCCGGCGTCACCGTGAAGCGGACGGCGGTCGCCTTCGCGAACCTGATCACCAAGGTCCTGCAGGACGCGAGCGCCGGCGACATGCCGAGCCTCGTCCTGCTCGACAACCCGAACGTGGCTCAGGTCGCGGCCACCGGCCAGTTGCGCGCGTTCAACGACCTGCCCGGGTTCACCACCAGCGGCTACTACCCCGGCGCGATCAAGGAGTGTACCTACCAGGGCAAGCAGTACTGCTACCCGATCGGCACGAACTCGGTGGGCCTGTTCTACAACAAGGCGATGCTCAAGGCAGCTGGCCTCCAGCCGCCCGCGACCTGGGACGAACTGGCCGCCGACGCCAAGAAGCTGACCAAGCCCCCGGTCTACGGGATGGCCTTCGACGCGACCGCCGACGAGCAGTCGACCTGGCAGCTCGAGCCGTTCTTCTGGAGCAACGGGGCCAGCCTGACCAAGGTGGACACGCCCTCGTTCGCGTCGGCCCTGCAGCTGTGGGTCAACATGGTCAAGGACGGCTCGGCCTCCAAGTCCGTGCTGAACTGGGGGCAATCCCCCGACCTGACCCAGCAGTTCACGCAGGGGCGCGCCGCGATGATGGTCAACGGCCCGTGGATCTTCCCCGACCTCAACGCCAAGGGCTGGAAGTACAACGACCAGTACGGGATCGTGCCCATTCCCACCGACAAGGCCGGCCAGACTGTGATCGCGCCGCTCGGCGGGGAGACCGTCGACATGGGCGCCGGCGGCTCCACCGAGCAGCAGAAGCTCGCCTGGGAGTGGGTGCAGGGTATGCAGCAGCCGGACGTGATGACGCACGTCACCTCGCTCATGTACTACCTGCCGACCAAGCCCGCGGTGACCGACCAGGTGCTCAAGGGCGGGCCTGAGTACACCGTCTTCGCCAAGGAGACCCAGACCGCCCGGCCGCGGACCACGGAGTACGGCGCCAACTACCCGAAGGTGTCGCAGGCCATCTGGACCGCGATCCAGTCCGCGATCACCGGCACCTCGTCGGTGAACTCGGCCTTGCAGACCGCGCAGGGCACGATATCCGGAGTCCAGCAGGTCAGCGGAGGCTGATTTCCTGATCCCCGGGCCGGCCGGGATGACCTCCCCTCCGGCCCGCCTGCGGCCCGGGCGCGACCAGCGCCCGGGCCGTCGCGGTCAGCTCACCCCACGCGGCCGGGGTCAGCGAGTACGCCCCGGCGCTGCCGCCCACGAACCACCGCCAGGCCGGCGGCGAGATCAGCGTGGCCAGCGCCGCGACCGCGACGGGAACCGGAGCCAGCAGGTCGCCGCCGCCCGGCGTCAGCTCCTCCTGGCTGTCCCGGTAGGTCCCGCGTCGCCGCGCGGCGTCGGCCAGCTCGCGGGCCACGTCCCGGCGCCGCCCTCCCTGCGCCGCCCCGAGCACCGCCAGCAGCAGCTGGTGGGTCCGCGCCCCGGGCGCCCCGTCCGGCTGCGGTCGTACCGTGCCTGGCCCTGCTGCCGATGCCTGGGCCGGCCCCGCCATGGCCACCTCGACCAGCGCCCCGGTCAGGTCCACGCCGCAGGCCAGCGCGTTGGCCGGCTCGACCAGGCGCGGGTTGATGTCGATGAACATCGGGCCGTCCGGGCCGTCGATGACGTCGGCCGACAGCGCGCCGTGCCAGCCCAGGGCCGCGCCCAGCCGGGCCAGGTGCTCACGTGCCTGCGGCCACGGCCGCCCGAGCTTGTGGCTGGATCCGCCCGCGGAGCCCTCGCGGACCCGCTCGCAGGCTCCGAACGCGACCAGCTCGCCGCCGGCGAACACCGACTGGACCATGACCAGCGGCCCGGCCACCGGCTGCTGCACCAGCACGCCCCCCTGGCCGAACGCGTCCTGCCCGTCCCAGTCCGCCGCGAGCCGCCGCAGTTCCTCCGGTGAGCTCACCCGCCGCACCCCCGCCGACGCGGTCCCGACCGGCGTCTTGGCGAACGCCGGCAGCCTCAGCGGCGTCCCCTCGCCGCCCGCCGCCAGCCGGGCCGCGGCGTCGGCCAGTTCCGCCGCGCTGGCGGCGATCACCGCGGGCGGCTGCGGTACCCCGATCCTGGCCAGCGTGCGGTGGGCCGACACCTTGTCCTGGACCTGCGCCAGCGCCTGGAAGGACGGCACCGCGGTCGCCAGCCCGGCCGCCTCGATCCGGTCCCGGCCCAGCGCCATCACCGCGACCTGCTCCTGGACCGGCAGCAGTACGTCGGCGCCGCGGCGCGCGGCGATGCCGAGCGCCGCGTCCAGCCACCCGAACGGGTCCCGGCCCACCGGCGGGACGTCATGCACCCGCCGCACGTGGCGGGTCATCCGGCACAGGCACAGCCCGCGCGGGGACAGCGCCTCGACCTGGTGCCCGGCCCGCGCCAGTACCGTCGCCGCCTGCCGGGAGGTCAGCCCGGCCCCGTCGCTCAGCAAGATCAGCATCCCGGGCCTCCGTCGTTTTGTATATATCGTAAGCATACGGTATATACTTTGAAGGGCAAGAGGTTACCAGGAGGATTGACCGTCGTGGGACGCGCAGCTCAGATCAGCCGGGAAGCGGTTCTGGCGGCCGCGCTGCGGCTGGCCGACGCCGACGGCCTGGACGCGGTCACCATGCACGCCGTGGCCCGCCAGCTGCGCGTCACCCCGATGGCCCTGTACCGGCACGTGGACGATAAGAACGCCCTGCTCGACGGGCTGGTTGAGGTCCTGCTGAGGGAGTGCCCGCTGCCGCCGGACGGCATGCCCTGGGAGGAGCGCCTGACCGCGCTGGCCGCCGGGATCAGGGAGGTCGCGCGGCGGCACCCCGCGTCCTTCCCGCTGCTGCTGACCCGCCCGGCCGTCACCCCGGCCGCCCGCGCCGCCCGCGCCGCGATCCACGCCGCGCTGCGCGCGGGCGGCCTGCCGGAGGCCGGCATCGCCCGGGCCGAGCGCCTGATCAGCACCGCCGTCCTCGGCTTCGCGGTCAGCGAGGCAGCCGGCCGGTTCCGCCAGCACGACCAGCCCGTCGTCGACGCCGACTTCGCCGAGCTCCTCCGCTGGCTCCGCCTGGCCCTGGAGCTACCGGCAGCCCCGCCACCCGCCTGAGCTGCCCATGAGCCGTGGTCAGCCGTGGCATGATCGTGCGCATGGGCACTGGCAAGATCAGCCTGGGCACGGGCAAGGTCAGCACGGGCACGCCGACGCGGCTTCGGTCCTTCGATCCCGTCCGGCTCGCCGACCTCGAGTACCGCGCCTGTACCGGCTACTACCTGCGCAAGTGGCCGCAGGTCCTGCGCGCCTCGTTCGGCCTGGTCCGGCTGGGCTTCGGCATGGACTGGCTCCGCACCGTGCACGGCGCCTGGCTGGTGCTCCGCGCCAACCAGCTGTGGGCGCCCTACCCCGACAACCACCCCAAGCGCGCCCGCGCCTGCATGCGCCGCTTCTACGGCCTGGTCCGCCTCACCTACGGGGAGCCAGCCAACCCGGCCAGGGCCGCCGAGCTCGAGGTCGACTGGTGGCGCGTCCACCGCGAGCTTCAGCACGAGCCCGGCCGCTCCCACGACAAACTGGTCGACGCGCTGGTCCGCCTCTACACCTACCTGTACGGCGACCCGGAGGAAACCCTGCGCCCAGCCGCCGTGCACCGGGCCACGGCGATGGAACTGTCCGACCAGTGGGTGGAAGAAGGCTGCCAGCCCGACAGCGAGCTGCTCCCGCTAGAACACGCCGCCCTGGTCCGCGCCTACGCCGCCCTGCTCGTCGCCGTCCACCACTAAAGCGTGTCCTCTAGATGATGAAACAGGCCTCAGCGGATCATCAACCGGCCCTATCGTCCTGCCGCACGGCTGCGGCGCCGCCATAGCCTCACCCATCCCGTGGGTACCATTTGATTCAGTGGTTGTGACACCCTACCGATTAGAGAGGGTAGAACGCCACAACCACTGAATTTCAGCGACCGCTGAGGGGCACCGGCGTCAGTTTCCAGCACGAGGTTCCCCGGTTGTGTCTTCCAGGATGCGCGGGTCGGCGAAGTCGCGGAAGAGCACGATCTGGCCATCCCGGATGCGGAGGATCTGGATGGACGTCGTCGCGAGCGACCGGCCCGTCGTGGTCAGAGTCGCCGTCGACCGCATCTCCACGATCGCCACCTCCGGGTCCTGGGTCTGATGAACCTCCACCACCTCGAAGTCCTCTAGCCGCAGCGGCGACGCCTTGAACCGGCGGGAGTACGCGCGAATGGCCTCCCGGCCCTCGATGCGCACGGGCGTGCCGGACGGTCCGTGAAAGGCGAACTCGATCACCCCGTCGGGCGCGAACAGGTCAGCGAAGCCGTCCATGTCCCCGCTCAGGAGCAGGTGACGGCGCTGGTCCAGGACATCGGCGGGCGTGGCGGATGGCATGACGTTCCCTTCTGACCAGGACGATTCGTTCAACGAGTGTTCATTGAACAAACGTAGAACCAAATTGGCCGTCAGTCAACACGCGTAGAATCAAACGATGACCACTCCCCGGCCCGGTTCGCGCGCCGAGCAGCGTCAGCGCACCGAAGCGCGCATCCTCGACGCCGCCTCCCGGGTCTTCGTCGCGGACGGGTACGAGCGGGCCACCATCAGGGCGGTGGCCGCGGCCGCGGAAGTCGACGCGGGCCTGGTCATGCATTACTTCGGGTCCAAGCAGGAGCTGTACCGGCGGGTGATCGACGCCGCCCCCGTCCCCGAGGTCAGCGGGACGCCGGCGGAGGCAGCCGAGCAGATTCTCACCGCGCTCGCCGACCGGCTCGCCAGCCCGAACGTGGCGTCGCTGGCCCTGCTGCGCTCGATGCTGACCAATCCCGAGGCCGCCACCGCCGCCAGCGCCGGCATCGCCCGCTACGAGGCACAGATCGCCCAGGCCATCCCCGCCGCCGACGCGGACCTGCGGGCCGCGCTGATCAGCGCCATCACCCTCGGCATCACGGTCTCCCGGCACCTCATCAAGTCCGGTGAACTCGCCACCGCCGACCCGGCGCGGGTCATCGGGCTGCTGCGCCCCTGCGTGCTGTCGCTAGCCGCCCGCCCCGGCGACTAGTTACGCGTCCAGCTCCCAGCCGAACATTTCAGGCACCCGCGCCGCCGTCGACCGGCACGATCGCGCCGGTCACCATCGACGCCCGGTCGCTGAGCAGCCAGGCGGCGACCTCGGCGACCTCGCGGGGCTCGGCCATGCGGCCGAGCGGGATCGCCGCGTTGATGCGCTCGACGACACCGGGCGTGGCCGCCTCCCAGGCGTCGATCATCTCCGTCGCGGTGCCGCCCGGCGTGATGCCGTTCACCCGGATGCCGTGCGGAGCCCAGGTCACCGCCGCGGTCTCGGTGATGCTGTTGAGCGCGCGTTTCATGGCGCCGTAGGCCGGGAGCTCCGGGTTCGCCTGGCGGCTGCCGATGCTCGAGGTGTTGACGATCGCCCCGCCGCCGTCCCGCCGCATGAGCGCCGCCTCGGCCGTCATGGCGGTCCAGTGCGCCCGGAAGTTCACCGCGAACTGCTCGTCGATGTCCTCCTCGCTCGTGCTGTCGAGCGGGCCGGGCTGCTGGATCGCCGCGCCGTTGTTGAACGCGCCATCCAGCCGGCCGTGCAGCTTCTCCACGCGATCGACCGCCGCCCGGATGCTCGCGCGGTCGGCGAGGTCCAGGGCAACCGCGTCGGCGACGCCGCCGTCGGCGCGGACCTCCGCGACGACCCGGTCCAGAGCGCCGGCGCTCCGGGATGCGAGCACGACCGCGGCGCCTTCGCGGCCGAAGAGCCGGGCCGCCGCCGCTCCGATGCCGCGGCTGGCGCCCGTGATGAACACGACCTTGCCGGTGAGCAGGCCGGTGGGTGTGGTGTGGATGTCGCTGGTCATGCCACCAGGCTCACGGCGGCCGGGATCCGGATCCAGGCACAAGCGGTACCAGGGTCCGCGGCCGCCCAGCGGGCAGACTGGAGGTGTGGACAAGCAAGAGCTCGGGGCATTCCTCCGCAGCCGCCGCGAGCGGCTCCGCCCGGAGGACGTCGGTATGCCCTCCGGATCGCGGCGGCGAACCCCGGGGCTGCGCCGCGAGGAGATCGCGGTCCTCGCGCACATCTCCACCGAGTACTACGTCCGGCTCGAGCAGGGCCGGGCGCCGCGGCCGTCGGGCGAGGTCCTCGCCGGGATCGCGGGCGCGCTGCGGCTCACCGACGCGGAGTCCGATCACCTCCACGTCCTGGCGGGCACCGCGCCGGCCCGGACCGGGCGGCACCGCCGCGACGTGCGCTCGAGCATCCTCGCCCTCCTCGGGCGGCTCCCGCAGACCGCCGCGTTCGTCACGTCCTCGACGTTCGAGGTGCTCGCGTGGAACGACCTCGCGGCCGCGCTCATGGAGGACTTCGCCCGGCTCGCTCCCCGGGACCGTAACCTCGCCCGCCGGGCGTTCCTCGGCCCGGCGCGACCCGACGCGCCGCTGTACGGGATCTCCGACGCCGCCGAGTTCCGGCACCACGTCGTCATGGAGCTCCGCGCCACCCTCGCCCGGTACCCGGCGGACCCGGCGGTAACCGGTCTCATCGAGGAACTCCGCGACGGCAGCCCCGCCTTCGCCCGGCTCTGGGAGCGGCATGACGTGCAGGCGGCGCCGACGCTCACCAAGACGTTCCGGCACCCGGTCGTCGGGGAGGTCACCGTCGACTGCGACTCCCTCACGCTCACCGACCGCGACCAGCACCTCGTGCTGTACAGCGCCCCGGAAGGATCCCGCAGCGCCGAAGCCCTGGCCCTGCTGAACGTGCTCGGAACCGAGAGCCTCAACCCTAGCTAAGGGTGCGACCGCTCACTTAAAAGACCACACCCGGCGACTTCGATGTCCGCGCCGCAAGCATCAGCCCGGCCCGTCGCCCGGCGTGACCAGGCGGCTCAAGGTCAGCCTGAGCCATTCCTGGTACGCGTCCAGCCCCCAGCCGAACATGCGGGTGACCAGCAAGTAAGTCTCGGCCGCCGAGATCACGCTGGCGGTATCGATAAGCCAGGCCAGGTCAGTCCCGGCCGGCAGCAGCCTGTCCTCAGCCAAACGAGTCCAGAACACCTCCTGCCCATACCGCAACTGCGAGCGGCCCTGCTGCCAGAACGCCGCGATCAGCGGCTCGACCGCCGCCGCCTGCTGCGCTACGCCGAACAGCGCTCCCGTCCGCTCCATGATCTGCCGCCCGGCCGCCGCCGAGGCCGCTAGCCGCTCAGCCAGCGTCGGAGCGGTCAGGGCCTGCTGCATCCAGTCCCGCCCCAGCACGGCCACCGGCTCGGTGTCGCCCACGATGGCCACGTCGACGACCCGCTTGAACAGGGCCGCCTTGGTGCCGAACCGCACGTACACCGTCCGCGCCCCCACCCGCGCCTGCCGGGCCACCGCCTCCAGCGTGGTGGCCACGTAGCCGTCGGCGAGGAACAACTCGGTCGCCGCGGCCACGATGCGCTGCTCGGTCAGCGCCGTCTGCGCCTCGCGCAGCGTGCCTCCCGAAGCCGGGGGATTGACGTCAGAGGTCATACGTTGCAGTATAACTGCAACAAGTACTTCACCACTGTATTGGAGGGGGCCATGTCAGATACCTCAACAGACCCGGATGCGCCAGTCCTGGCCGGCGTCCACCACCTCAAGCTGCCGGTCACCGACCTGACCCGGTCGCTGGAGTGGTACCGCAGCCGCCTGGGTTACGACGTCCAGGTCGAGTTCGTCGAGAAGGGCACGCTGATGGGCCTCGCCCTGGTGCATCCCGCCGGCGGCCCCGACCTCGGCCTGCGGCTTGATCCGGACCGGGCCCGGGCGGCGGCCGGGTTCGACTACTTCGCCATCGGCGTGCCCGACAAGGCCGCCATGGACGCCCTCGCCCGCAAGCTGGACGGCCTCGGCCAGCCGCACCTCGGCGTGCACCGGGCGAGCCTGGGCTGGATTCTGCCCGAGGTCCTCGACCCGGACGGCCACGCCCTGCGCTTCTACACCATCGCGCACCACACCGACGTGGCCCCGGGGCAGACCGCCACCATCCACGATCCCCGGGAAACCGCCGAGCGGCTCGAGCGCGAAGAACGCGAGGACGCGAAGAACGCGACGAAGAGGTAGCATCCCGCCCGCTACCGTAGGGAAGATGATCTCTTCCGCGGCCGTGCTGTCCGACATCCACGGCGTGCTGCCCGCGCTCGAGGCGGTACTGGCCGAGCCCGCCGTCCAGGCCGCCGACCGGATCGTGCTCACCGGCGACATCGCCGCCGGACCCCAGCCCGTTCCGGTCCTCGACTGCCTGCTCGCCCTCGGCGACTGGGTCACCTGGGTGCGCGGCAACGCCGACCGCGAGCTGGCCGAGCTCGCCCGCGGCGAGACCGACGACGTCGGCGACCCGATCGCGCCCTGGGCGGCCCGCCAGCTCGGCGCCGGACACGTGGACTGGCTGGCCCGGCTACCCCACCCCGTCACGCTGGACATAGCGGGATTCGGCGACGTCGTGTTCTGCCACGGGACCCCGCGCGACGACGAGGAGGTCGTCGTCGTCGACTCGCGCCTGGACCGGTGGGCCGAGATCCTCGCCGGGCTGCCCGAGCAGGCCATGACCGTGGTCTGCGGTCACACGCACATGCCGTTCACCCGGCTGGCGCACGGCCGCCTGATCGTCAACCCGGGCAGCGTCGGCATGCCCTACGGCCGGGCCGGGGCGCACTGGGCACTGCTCGCCGACGGCGCGGTCACCCTGCGCCGCACCGGCTACGACATCGAGGCCGCCCGCGCCGCCATCCACGACCAGTCGGATTACCCGGACGTGGTCGAATGGACCGACTATTTCCTGTACTCCCGGGCCACCGACGCCGAGGCCCTCGCCGCTTTCGCTCCCCGCGACGGCCGCCCCGCGGCCGAGCCCTAGGCCGGGCTGCGCCAGTTCCTCGACATCGGCACCGGCATGCCGGCCAGCAGCAACATCCACGAGGTGGCCCAGTCGGTCGCGCCGGAGTCCCGGGTCGTCTACGTCGACCATGACCCCATCGTGCTGTCCCACGCCCGCGCGCTGCTGATCAGCGCGCCCGAGGGACGGACCGACTTCGCCGAAGCCGACCTGCGCCGGCCGTTCGCGATCTTGAACGAGGCGTCGCGGACACTGGACTTCCGCCGCCCTAAATTTGCAAAGACTCGTTTGCAAAGCATGCTTGTCAAAGATTTTTACCGAACGGGTGCCGTCCCCGCCCCGGTCCCCTCACCTGCGCCGGCGGCCGGAAGAATGCGCCGCTCCCTGCTGTTCTCCACTGGCGTGGACCTTACCTTCGGCCCCCGCGCCGTGCCCCTGTCTGTGCTCGACCTGGCCCCGGTACCGGACGGCGGATCCGCCGCCGAGGCGCTGCGCGCCACGACGGACCTGGCCCGGCGGACCGAACGCCTGGGGTACCACCGGTTCTGGGTCGCCGAGCACCACAACATGCCCGGCATCGCCAGCTCCGCGCCGCCGGTCCTGATCGGCCACATCGCCGACGCGACCTCGACCATGCGGGTCGGCTCCGGCGGCGTCATGCTGCCCAACCACGTGTCGCTGGTGGTCGCCGAGCAGTTCGGCATGCTGGAGGCCCTCCACCCCGGCCGGATCGACCTCGGCATCGGCCGCGCGCCCGGCACCGACCAGGTCACGGCGGCCGCGCTGCGCCGCTCGCCGGAGGCCCTGTCCGCCGACGACTTCCCCGACCAGCTGATGGACCTGCTCGGCTGGTTCACCGGCCGCTGGCCGGAGAATCACCCCTTCGCCCGGATCACCGCGGTGCCCGGCCACGGCAACCTGCCCGCCATGTGGCTGCTCGGCTCGAGCGGCTACAGCGCCCAGCTAGCCGGCCTGCTCGGCCTGCCGTTCGCGTTCGCCCATCACTTCAGCGCGGCCAACACCTTGCCCGCGCTGGCCCTGTACCGCCAGCACTTCCGCCCCTCGGCCACCCTCGAGCGCCCCTACGCCATGGTCGCCGCCGCGGTGATCTGCGCCGAGACCGACGAGCGGGCCCGCTTCCTGGCCGGCTCGGGCGCCCTGTCGTTCCTGCGGCTGCGGGCCGGCCGCCCCGGCCCGGTGCCCTCACCGCAGGAGGCCGCCGATTACCCTTACAACGAGATGGAGCGCGCCTTCATCGAGGATCGCCTGGCCACCCAGATCGTCGGCGCCCCGGAGACCGTCCAGCGCGGCATCGCCGACCTCACCGAGGCCACCCAGGCCGACGAGCTCATGATCACCACGATGGTCTACGACTCCGCCGACCGCCTGTCCTCCTTCGAGCGCGTCGCCGCCCTGGCCCGTGCCCCTCAGGCCACCACCTCACCTAGCGCTCCTTGACCCGGCGCTAGGCGACTAGCTGGCCGGGGTGTCGTCGCGTCCTGGCCGGCTGGCAGGCCGGTAAATCAGCAGGAGCACGTCCGGCCCCACCTTGCGAGAGTCGGCCAGCGCCAGCTCGGTGCCGGCCGCCCCGTCCTTGAACAGGCGCTTGCCGCTGCCCAGTACGACCGGGTGGACCATGAGCCGGTACTCATCCACCAGGTCATGCTCGCGCAGCGTGTCCACCAGCGTGGCGCTGGCCGGGACCAGCACATCGCCCTCGTACCGGGCCTTCAGCCTGGCTACCTCGGCCGCGACGTCACCGGAAATGACGGTCGTGTTCTTCCACGCCGGGTCGGTGAGCGTGGTCGACACGACCACCTTCGGCATGCTGTTCATCCGCTTGCCGAACTCCCCGGTGGTCTCCTCCATGGCCGGCCAGGCGGCCGCGAAGCCCTCGTAGGTCACCCGCCCCATCAACTGCACGTTGGCGGCGAGCAGCTCCTCGAACTTGAACTGCTCTGCGTCCGGGGCCGGGGAACGGAAGCTCCAGCCCCCGTTCGGGGTCCCCTCAGCGCCGCCCGGATCTTCGATGATCCCGTCCAGCGTGATGAACTCGGTGACGACGATCTTTCCCATCGTGATCTCCTTTTCATGGCGGTCCCGGGCGCTAGCGCGCCGCGGGCTTGATGTTGTGGCTGAGGTGGAACACGTTGTCCGGGTCGTAAGCGTCTTTCACCGCCGTCAGCCGGGTGAGTTTCTCCGCTGAGTAGGCGCGGAGCACCCCCTCGGCCCCTTCGTCGTTGACGAAGTTGACGTACGCCCCGCTGACGTAGGGATCCAGGGCGGCGGCGCAGCGCCGGGGGGCGCCGATCCGGGCCTGGTCCTTGGCTGGGTCGTCCCAGCTCGTCCCGGCACCGTGTTCCACCAGCGCGTTCCACACGCTGCGGGCGTCGTCATACCCGGCCGCGCCCGGTACCAGCAGCTGGCCGTCCAGTGCGGAACTGATTCTGTCCCTCGTCATGACGCTGGCTGATGTGGTCATGGTGCTCATCTCGAACCCCCGAAGGCCGAGTGTCCTATGGAGATTTTGTGTCCTTAGGACACTTTATGTACGCTAGACACATCGAGTCCGGGTGACAAGAGGCTGGAAATGAAAAGTTTGTGGGACCTCTCCGAGCAGCGGGAGAAGAGCAAGCCGCGTGTCGTGCTGACGCTGTCCGGGATCGCCAAGGCGGCCATCGATATCGCGGACACCGACGGCATCGAGTCGGTTTCCATGCAGCGGGTCGCCGCCGACCTGGGCTTCACCAAGATGGCGCTGTACCGCTACGTTCAGGGCAAGGACGAATTGCTCAGCATCATGATCGACCTGGCAGTGGCGGAACCGCCCGACCTGAGCGGCGTGCCCGGTGGCTGGCGGCCCCGGCTGGAGGCATTCGCCGGGCAGCTCGCCGATGTCTGGCGGCGGCATCCCTGGATTCCCGTCGTCACCGTGGGGAGCCGCGTCATGGGCCCGCGTGAAGCCGGCTGGGTCGAGAGCGCGGTGGCCGCGCTCGCCGGGACCGGCCTGACCGGCGACGAGCGGCTGGCTGCCGTGTTCCTCCTGTTCGGGCACGTCCGTAACACGCAGTCGATGGCCACCGCCGGCACCCAGCCATGGTCGGGGGACGGCGAGCTGGCCGGGCAGATCCGCGGCCACGCCGAGCTGTTCCCCGAGCTTAACCAGGCGCTGAGCGGTCCCGCCCCGTCCCTGGCGGACAACGCGCGGAAGTTCGGGCTCGACCGCATCCTCGACGGCCTGGCTGTCCTCATCGCGGAACGCTCGTGACCGCGCGCACGCTAGCCTCGGACTATCTCGCCGCCCTCGAGCGCGGCGACCTGGCGGCCATACTCTCGCTGTTCCGTCCGGGTGCGATCGTCCGCTCCCCGCTGTACGGGCCGCTGCCGGCGGCCGAGTTCTACCCGAGGCTGCTCGCCGACACGGGCCGGTCGGAACTTCGCGTGCGCGGTGTCACCCAGGACGGCCCCCTGGCCAGTATCTGGTTCCAGTTCAACTGGACCCTGGCCTCCGGGGCGCCGGCCGACTTCGAATGCGTCGACATGCTCGAACTCGACGAGGAAGGCCTGATCACGGCGCTGCACATCTTCTACGACACCGCGCCCACGCGCCCGGCGTTCGAACGGGAGACCGGCACCTCCTGGCGGCCCGTCACTCCCTAGCGGCTCAGTCGACGTGGAGTACGACCTTACCGCCGATGCGGCGGTTCAGCAGGGCGTCGATCGCGGGCCCCGGCTGGCGCCATGAGCACTGGAGCTCAACCTGGCCATCGAGCCGTCCGCCGGCGGCCAGCGCGCACAGGCGCGCCAGATCATCCGCTCCGCTGGCATGCGACGCGAGCTCGTCCGGAAGGTTCAGCGTATAGATGGTCGCGCCGCGGGCACGGTCGAAACTCCCGGCCCGGAAGCTGACCAGTTCCTCGTCGTCCGGCGTCGCGATGTTCACCACGACCCCGCGCGGGCGCAGGTGCCCGATGGCAAGCCCGAACGCGGCCCCGCCGACGCCGTCGATGATGACATCGAACTCACCGCCGAGATCCTCGGCCACGGCCGCGGCGCCGAGGCCGCTCATCAGCTCGCCGGACGCGGCGGCATCGCGGACCAGCGCGGTCACGTGGGCGCCGCTCGCATGGGCGAGCTGGACCGCCATCCGCCCGACGCCGCCCGTCGCGCCGGTGACCAGTACCCGCTTAGCGAGCACCAGGCCCCCGATCGCCAGCGCCCGCAGAGCGGTCAGCCCGGCGGTGGGAAGGGCCGCGGCCTGCACGTCGGAAACGCCGGCCGGGACCGCCGCCAGACGGCTGACCGGAACCGCGGCCAGCTGCGCCCACGCCCCCGCGCGGACCAGCCCCGCCACCCGGGTCCCCGCCGGCGGCCCGCTGCCGTCCCCGGCCGCTCGTTCGACCACGCCGGCGACATCCCAGCCAGCCACCGTCCCCGAGGCCATCTTCGGCAGGTCGAGGACCTCTCCCCGGTTGAGCGATGATGCCCGGACCCGGACCAGTGCCTGATCGGGCAGCGGCCGAGGATCGGGTACCTCGGTGAGCAGGACATGCGGAGCGGCAGAGACCGTCGTGAGCGCAAGCACGATCCGACCCTAGCCACCAGGTATCCACCTTCGCTGAAATCGTTTCAGAGGCCGGGAAGCTGGGGCGCGGCGACCGGCCTCCCGGCTTGACCAGGTCGCGGATCCGTTCCTCCCGGTCAGTGGCGGTGCTACCCAGGCGTGGGATAGTGGATCCATGACAGGCGGGGTTGTCCGGTGCGGGCACTGCGGTACCGCTAACCGGGTGCCGGCCGCGGCGGCCGGGACGCCCCGCTGCGGCAAGTGCCATCAGCCGCTGCCGTGGATGGCCGACGCCGACGACTCCACCTTCGCCGAGGTAGCCGAGGCCGCCAGGCTCCCCGTTGTCGTCGACCTATGGGCGCCCTGGTGCGGGCCCTGCCGCACGGTGAGCCCCGCGCTCGAGCAGCTTGCCCGCGACCTGGCGGGAAAGATCAAGCTGGTCAAGGTCAACGTCGACACCTCCCCGCAAATCTCCCAGCGTTTCGCGGTCCAGGCCATCCCGACCCTGCTGGTCCTGCGCCACGGGCAGGTAACCGCCCGCCAGACCGGCGCCGTCCCGCTGTCCACCTTGCGGACCTGGGTCGACCAAGCACTCAATAATCCTGGGTTAGCGCTGTTCAGGGGTGCAGGCCGGAGGCCGTCCATCAAATAGTCCGCTTCTCGCTGCCGTTATTCGCCGCCGGAGGAGACAGATGAGCACGCAGCAACCGGGCGCCGGCCCGTCGGCGACCACGAGCCGGGCGGTCCGGCTCGAGTCGTTCGGCGGCCCCGAGGTCCTGAACCTCCGCGAGGTACCCGCGCCGCAGGCCGGCCCGGGGCAGATCCGCGTGCGAGTCACCGCGGCCGGACTGAACCCGATGGACTGGTTCATGACCTCCGACGCACAGACCGCCACCCGATTCGGCTTGAGCCTGCCGTCCGGGTTCGGAACCGACTATGCCGGGGTCGTGGACCAGGCCGGCGACGGCGTGACCGAGTTCGCGGCCGGCGACCGGGTATTCGGCGGCGCCCTGTCCCGCGCGGTCGCCGACTACGTGGTGATAGACGTGGCAGGGACCATCGCGGCGGGCGGCGACGCGCACCATACCCCCGGCGGCGTCGACGACCGCACCGCCGCGACCCTCGCTATAGCAGGATGCACAGCCGCCGCCGCGCTCGCCGTCGTCAAACCCGGCCCGGGCGACGTCGGCCGGTGCCTTGCGTGCCCTCGGGGCCGAGCCGGTCGCCTATGGGGACGGCCTGGTCGGCCGGATCCGTGCCCTGGCTCCCGGCGGCGTCACTGCGGCCATCGACCTCTACGGGACGGACACGGTACAGGCGGCCCGAGAACTTGGCGTGCCGGACGAGCGCGTCACCACCATCGCTGCCCAGGTCGACGGGATCACGCCGGCCAACGGCGCGAACGCCGCCCCCGGCGCCATCAAGGAGATTGCCCGCCTGGTCGCGGCGGGCCAGCTCCGCGTGCCCATCGCGGCAACTTTCCCGGTCGGGCAGATCCGCGCCGCGGTCGAGCTTCAGGCCGGCCGGCACGTGCACGGCAAGATCGTCATCGACCTGTTATCGTCGGCTGGCCGGCGCATCAGGCAGCGTCGCTAACAACTCGGGGCGGCGGAGGGGCTGCGCGGCGCGTCCTCCTGTGCCGCGGGTGCCTGGCTGGGGACCCGGGCCGGCGCCGAACCCGCCGGTGCCGAGCTAGCCGGCCCCGGCACCGACGCCGCCACCCGCTGACGTGCTGCTCGCGACGCCTTCGCGGTCGCCCGCGGCGCCGAGGACACCGGCACGGGCGACGCCGGCGACGCGGCACTACCCGCGCCATACAGCCGGATTCCCGTTTGCTGGACAACGCCAGGCTCGAGCGTGACGCCGCGCACCGTGACCTGGTGGCCGGCCGTGTCGGTCAGCCGCACGGTGAACGGGCCGTCCCCCGCCCCCGGCGACGCGATCCAGTAGTTGTAATCAGCGCGCACGAGATCCCGCCAGCCACCCGCCGCGCTCTCCACCTGAACCGAAGCCAGCGGGTTCCCCGTGTTCATGGCCAGCAGCGCCAGCCAGTACCGCGACGAACCCTCCTTGACCCGCAGCGCTACCGGTGCCGGAAGGGCCGGATCGGCAACGGCCCGGTAGGTGACGGAAACGATCCCGGCGGACAGCGGAGCGATCCGGGCGAACGCCGCCTCGCTCAGGTCGATGTGCCCAGCCGCGCAGGGCGGGCACTGGTCGATCACCTCGGCCCGGACCGATCCCTTGGGGCCACTGACCTCCACGTAGCCACCGCACGCCGCGGCGCCGTGGTATTCGGCCGGTGACAGGGCCACGAACAGCCCGTCGGCCGGCGGGGAAGGATAGGAACAGTTGCCCGTGCCGGTGAGCACGTAGTGCGTGGCGGTCCCCGCGGTCGTCGCGACCGCAGGCACGACCGACGCGCAAGCCGGGCCGCCCGTCATCTGGCCGATGCCGAGCGCGACGACGATCACGGCGGCCACGGCACCCAGGCCGCCCAGCCCGAGCAGCGGCCAGCGTGCGCCCCCGCGGCCGTGCCGCCCGTGCACCATGGCCGCAGTGTAAGAACGAACACGTCAGCGGCAGGGGGAATCTGGCGATCCGTCAGGAGATCGTCATTTCCGGCCCGGTGATCCGGGTCCGCACGGTCGCGAGAGCAACGACGGCGCCCGCCGCGAAGAATACCGCGGCGACTACCAGGCCGGACGCGTACCCGTCGGTCAGCGCCGCCGCCACGGTGTGACCCGTCTGGTGATTCCGGGTGACGGTGGCGGCGATCGACGCGAGTGCGCTGAGCCCGAGCGCCGCACCCACCTGCAACCCGGCGTTGAGCAGGCCGGCCGCGGCGCCGCTGTCGTGCGGGGCGACGCCGTGCACGGCGACCGCGGTCGCGGCCACGAAGACCAGCCCGCTGCCGATGCCCGCGACGAGCAGGGCGGGAAGGATCACGGCGAAGTAGTCCGCGGCCGGGGTCAGCTGCGACGCGCACCAGAGCATCGCCCCCGCGTAGAGGATCAGGCCGGCCGCGATGACCGCTCGCGCGGGCGCCTTCATGAGCAGGCGCGGGGCGGCGCCCACGGCGACCCCGGTGCCCACGATGACGGGCAGGTAGGCGAGTCCGGTGTGCAGTGCCGCGTAGCCGCGCACGATCTGCATGTAGAGCGTGAGCAGGTAGAACATGGCGAGCATGCCCGCGCCCAGGAGCAGCATGACGGTGTAGGCGCCGGCCCGGCTGCGGTCGCGCACGACCGCGATCGGCACCAGTGGCGTGCGGTAGCTGCGCTCCCGCACGACGAACCCGGCCAGCACCACGGCGCCCGCGGCGAGGCAGGCGAGGGTCACGGGGTCACCCCAGCCGTTCGTGCTGCCGCTGGTGAGGCCGTAGACGATCGACCCGGTGCCCACGGTGGCGGTCAGTGCGCCGATCAGGTCGAGCCGGCCGTGCTCGCGGTCCCCGGAGACCAGGATCCGGCTGGCGAGCAGGACGGCGACCGCGATGGGAACGTTGATGAACAGAACCCAGCGCCAGCTGACGTACTCGACCAGCGTCCCGCCGAGCAGCAGGCCCAGCACGGACCCCGGCCCGGCCATCCCGCCGTAGACGCCGAGCGCCCTGGTCCGCTCCGGGCCGGCCGGGAAGGTGGTGGTCACCAGGGACAGCGCCGCGGGTGCGGCGATCGCCGCGCCGCAGCCCTGTACCGCGCGGGCGACGAGGAGGACGGTGCTGTCGGAGGCGAGGCCGCCGGCCATCGAGGCCGCCGCGAAGACGACGAGCCCGCCGCGGAACATGCGCAGCCGGCCGAAGAGGTCGCCCGCGCGCCCCCCGGCGAGCAGCAGCCCGCCGAAAGTCAGGGCGTAGAAGCTTGCGACCCAGTTGAGGTGGGAGGCCGGCACATGAAGTGAGCGCTGGATAGTGGGCAGGGCGACGTTGACGATGGTGTCGTCGAGTACCAGCATGAGCTGCGCCGTCGCGATCACCAGCAGGGCGAGGCCGAGCTTGCGGCCCGCGGCGGGCGGGGCGCCGGTCTCCGGCGCGCCGATCGTGTCAGGGAACGACATTGCTCTGCCTCCTCAGCTGCCGCTGACGCCACTGGGCGCGTCCATGGCGTCCCAGAGCTGCAAGGCGGCGTAATCGGACGCCCACTGCCCGCGGTACGCGGCCGCGAGCGCCGGGGGGATGTTGGCCAGGAACGCCGCCACGACCCGGGGGCCGGCCCCGTCGAGCAGCCATGGCATGTAGGTTGCGGCGTCGCCGGTAAGCCGCTCGCCGTGCACCCGCCCGAAGCGCTGCCAGTCGGCCAGGCTCAGCGAGGCGTCGATCAGGTCCAGCCCGTCGGACTCTTCGTGGGCCAGATGTCCGCCGAGCTTGGTGACGAGCTCGTCGACGACGTCGCCGAAGGACCGTGATCCGGCGGCTTCGCCGGCCGCCCGGAACAGCGGATCGATGACCGCATGCTCCTGCTCGAGCGCATCGACCAGCGCCAGCTGGTCGGGGGAGCCCGCCACCGTGGCGCGCAGCGCCGGCCACAGCACGTCGTCTTCGGCCTGGTGGTGGACGACCAGGAACTTCTTGAACTGCTGCCATCCCCGGGCCGCTCGCAGCCGCGTCACGTCGGTGCTGTCGCGGCGGCTCGCGATCCGCGCCACCTGCTCGAGATCACGGCGCAGGGCGGCATGAATGGTGAGCATCGTGCTCATGTCGAGCCTGGAACTCATCGGTCTCTCCTCCGTTAAGCCGCCATCCCGATCTTGACGGCACTCAGTCGAGATTGGCACTCAGTTCTATTTATTGTCAAGCTGAAACTAAGGCTCAGTGCCAAACATTCCTGAGTATTAACATGGTGGTATGCTGGCCGGCATGAGCCAGGCCACCGCGGACAGATCGCTTCCGCTGCGCGAGCGGAAGAAGCTGCGAACCCACCGGGCGCTGGCCGGCGCCGCGCTGCGGCTCTTCGCCGAGAAGGGCTTCGACGCCACGACCATCGACGAGCTAGCCGACGCGGCCGAGGTGTCCAGGAGCACGTTCTTCCGCTTCTTCCCGGCCAAGGAAGCCGCGGGCATCGAGGCCGAGGCCGAACTGTGGACCGCGTACCTGGCCGCTCTCGCCGAGCGCCCTTTTTCCGGGGCCGTCCTCGCCGGACTGCACGACACGCTGGCCGCGGCGGCGGCCGGCCTCGACGACGGCTGGGACGAGCGCTTCCTCGCCACCCGGCGCCTCATCGCCAGCGAGCCCGCCCTTCTGGCCTACGTCGAGCACTACCGGGCCACCATCAAAGGCCAGGTGGCCGGCACTCTCGGCGGCAGGCTCGGCCTCGACCCCGACGACCTGCGGCCCTACATCCTGGCCGAGCTCGCTGTCGCCGCCTGGAGCATCGCTGGCCGCCAGTGGGTCCGCAACGGAGGTAGCGGCGGCCGTCAGGCACTGCTCAAGCGATTCGACGATGCCATCGACGCCATCCCCGGCAGCCTCCACCTCGCTGAATTAGCGGCAGTTGAACCTGTGTGCAGTTAGGGTCGTGCTGGCGGTTCCGGCTGGACGATAGGAGACGCGGTGCTGACGGTAGACCTGGTGCGCCGCGGCGCGGCCCGGCACGCGACGCGTACGGCGGTGGTCTGCGGGGACCAGTCGCTGACGTTCGGCGAGGTGGATGCGGCGGCGAACCGCATAGCGCATGTGCTCGCCGGGCTCGGCGTGGCCCGCGGCGGCCGGGTCGGGCTGCTGATCGGCAACGGGCTGTGGTCGGTCCCGGTCGACTTCGGCTGCGTGAAGGCTGGTGCCGTGCGGGTGCCGCTGAACGTCAGGCTGGCGGCGGACGAACAGGCCCGGATGCTGGCGGCCACCGGCGTGCGACTGCTGGTGCACGACGTGGCGCAAGCCGGGCGGGCGGCCGAGCTGGCTTCCCGGCTAGACGGGCTGGTCCTGGCCAGCCTGGGGCCGGCACCGCAGGCTGACGCGCTGGACCTGCTGGCGGAGATGGCGCGGGCATCCGCTGCCGACCCGCGGGTGCCGGCCGCGGCCAGTGACCCGGTCCTGGTGATCTACACCTCGGGGACCACCGGGGTGCTCAAGGCGGTGGTCCACACCCAGGCGAGCTGGGCGGCGATTACCGCCAATGTCCTGGCCAACCTGGTATCCCCGGGCCGTGACTCGGTGATGCTGCACGCGGCCTCACTGATCCATGCCAGCGGGACGTTCGTGCTGCCGTACTGGCTCCGCGGCGGCTGCGCCGCGGTCCTTCCGGGCTTCGACCCGCAGACCTACCTCGATGACGTGGCCCGGTACCGGGCCACCGAGATCAACCTGGTGCCGACGATGCTCGGGATGCTCGTCACCTCCGGTGCCGCCGAGCGGGCTGATGTCTCTCGCCTGCGCACCGCTTTCTACGGCGCCAGCCCGATGCCGCGGCCGGTGCTGGAGCAGGCGCTCGGCCTGTGGGGCCACCGGCTGGTGCAGTATTACGGGCAGACCGAGGCGCCGCTGGCTATCGCCGTGCTGGACGCTGATGACCACCGCGACCCCAGCCTGCTCGGGACTTGCGGCCACCCCTCGGTCGACGCGGAAGTGGCGGTGACCAGCCAGGACGGAACCCCCGTGGCCGCCGGCGAGGTGGGTGAGGTGCGGGTACGCGCCCCCTTCGGCATGGCCGGTTATCACGAGGCGCCCGGCCTTAATGCCGAGACGATCACGGCTGACGGCTGGATCCGCACCCGCGACCTGGCCCGGACGGACGACCGCGGGTACCTGACCCTGGTCGACCGGTCCTCGGACATGATCATCACCGGCGGCTACAACGTCTACCCGCGGGAGGTGGAAGAGGCACTGCTCGGGCACCCGGCGGTGACCGGCGCCGCTGTCGTGGGTGCGCCCGATGACACCTGGGTCGAGGCGGTCACCGCGTTTGTCACGCTGCACCCCGGCGTCAGCACCAGCGAGGACGAACTGCGGCAGGCCGTCCGCACCCGCCTGGCCGGCTACAAGGTCCCCAAGACGGTACGGGTGGTCGACGCGATCCCGGTGTCCCCCGTCGGCAAGGTGCTGCGCCGGGCGCTCCGCGACCCGCTGTGGCCGCCCGGTCCTGCGGCTGGACCCGGCACCGGGCGGCCTGGATAGCTCCGGTCAGGTCACCGCGCGGGGATCGCGCACCGATCAGGCGCCAGCCCGCCTGCTGGCGGAGCCGGGCACCCGGCGGCGCCAGCGGTCGGCGCGCCGGTCGGCCAGGATCTGGCGGACCACGTTGCGGCCGGGGATGCCGGTGACCCCGCCGCCTCCGTGGGTAGCCGAACCCGCCTGGTACAGCCCCCGGACCGGAGTCCGCAAGTCGGCGTAGCCGGCCGCCGGCCGGGCGTGGAACATCTGCCCCAGCGACAGCTCCCCGTGGAAGATGTTGCCGCCGACCAGCCCGTACTCCTCCTGCATGGTGTGCGGCCCGATCACCTGCCGGTGCAGCACGGAGCCGGTGAACCCGGGCGCCACCCGCTCCACCCGGGCCAGCACCCGGTCGGCGTAGGCCTCGAGTTCCTCCTCGTGCGGCTTGTCGGCGTAGCCGCTGGGCACCCACTGGGTGAACATCGACATGACGTGCTTGCCCGCCGGGGCCAGCGAGTCGTCGAACACGCTGGGGATGCAGATGTCGGCGAACGGCAGCTCGGCCGGGCGGCCCGCGACGGCCTGCTGGAACGCGTTCTCGATGTCGTCGAGCGACTCGGCCAGCACGATCGTGCCGCCGTAGACCTGCGGTTCGGGCTCCGGGTTACTGGTGAAGACCGGCAGCCGGTCCAGCGCCAGGTTGATCTTGACGGTGCCGCTGCGGCTGCGCCAGCCGCGGATGTCGGCGACGAACCCGTCGGGCAGCTCCTTGGGATCGAGCAGCCGCAGGAACGAGATCTGCGGGTGCGCCGTGGTGACGACCAGCGGCGCGTCGATGGCCTCGCCGTTGGCCAGCGTGACCCCGGTGACCCGGCCGCCGGAGGTCCGGATCTGCGCCACCTCGGCGTCGGTCCGGATCTGCGCGCCGAACATCCGGGCCGCCCGGGCCAGCGCGTTCGACACCCCGCCCATGCCGCCGCGCGGGAAACCCCAGGCACCGGCCGCCCCGTCGGTCTCGCCGATGTGGTGGTGCAGCATCACGTAGGCGGTCCCGGCCGACCGCGGCCCGGCCCAGGTGCCGATGACCCCGGACACCGACAGCAGCCCGAGCATCGCGTCGCTGCTGAAGTACTCCTCGATCAGGTCGGCGATGCTCCCGGTGAGCAGCCGGGTCACGTCGACCGCGCCGCGCTCGTCGAGGCCGCGCAGGCTGCCCAGCAGCCGCGCCTGGCGCAGCAGGTCCGGCGGCCGGCGCGACCCGAGCTTCGGCGGGATCTGCTCCAGCAGCGGGCCGAGCACCTTGCCGATGCCGGCCAGATGTGCCTCGTACCGGGGATAGGCGTCGGCGTCCGCGGCGGAGAACTTCGCGATCTCGGCGTGCCGCTGCGCCGGATCGTGCGGCAGCCGCAAGGCACGGCCGTCGGCACGTGGCGCGAAATAGGGCCCCTGCGGGAACACGTGGTATCCGTGCTGCTCGAGGCGAAGGTCCCGCACCAGATCCGGCGGCAGCAGCGAGACGACGTAGGACAGCGAGGTCACAGTAAAATCCGGACCGAACGGGTGTTCGCTCACCGCCGCGCCACCGGTGACACCACGTCGCTCGCATACCACCGTGGTCAGCCCTGCCCGGGCTAGGTAGGCCGCCGCGACCAGCCCGTTGTGCCCGCCTCCCACCACCACGACATCCGCGCGTCCGGTCACGGTCCGCCCTTCTTCCTCAGCTGTTAATAAGGGATGCTGTCTCCATAGTCCTATCCCGGGCGAACGGAGTACGCATAGTGGACCCCACCAAGATCGCGGTTGCCCAGCTCGCGATCGCCGTGGCCGAGCCGGACGCCAACCGGCAGGCCGCCGCGGCCGCCATAGCCGAGGCGGCCGCCGCGGGCGCGCGGCTCGTGGTGCTGCCCGAGCTGTCCGACTCCGGCTACGTCTTCGCACCCCAGGACCCGGCCGCCGAAGCGCGCGGGCTGGCCGCGCCCGCGGCGGGCAACCCGGCCCTGGACCAGTGGCACGCGCTGGCCGTCCAGCACGGCCTGGTGATCGTCGGCGGCTTCTGCGAGCTCGGCGACGACGGTCTCGTGTACAACAGCGCGGCCCTGGTCGACGCGTCCGGCACCCGCGCGGTCTACCGCAAGGCGCACCTGTGGGACAAGGAGAAATTCGTCTTCACCCCTGGCGACGCCGCCCCGCCGGTCGTCGACACCGAGGCCGGCCGGGTCGCCGTCATGGTCTGCTACGACCTGGAGTTCCCGGAGTGGACCCGGCTGGCGGCCCTGGAAGGCGCCGATGTCATCACCGCCCCGGTCAACTGGCCGGGCTACCGCTGGCCGGAGGGCGAGCGGCCCGCCGAGGTGGTCAAGGCGCAGGCCGCGGCGGCCAGCAACGGCGTGTTCGTCGCGGTATGCGACCGGTGCGGCGTCGAGCGCGGCGTGCCCTGGATCAGCGGCTCGCTCATCGCCAGCCCGGAGGGCTACCTGCTGGCCGGCCCGGTGCTCGCCGACCGGCCCGCGGTCCTCACCGCCGACTGCGACCTGCCCAGAGCCAGGAACAAGCGCGTATCCGAGAACAACGACCTGCTGGCCGACCGCCGCCCCGAGCTGTACGCCCGGCTGAGTGCCACGCTCGCCGGCCAGCAGAGATCGTTATCCGGCGGCGTGCACCTCGGTCGTTCGGCACAGGAAGCGCAAAACCGGACTGTAACCGCCGCGCCGCATTCCGGAACGGGAAATCGTTATTGAGTGGCGTGCACCCAGGCCGTTCGATACAAAGGGGCCGTGACTGTCCGCCCGCCCGCGCCGGATCGCCGAGGCCGGCCTGATCCTGCGCGTCCAGGTCGGCTCCGGCCTGCACGGCACCGCCATCGACGGGGCAAGACGACCGGGACGAGCTGGGCCTGTGCCTGGAGCCGCCGCCGTTCGTCACCGGGCTGGCCCGCGTTCCGGCTGGCATCCGGGGCGAGAGCCCTTCGGTGCGCTTCGAGCAGTACGAGCGGCACACGGCCTGGGACCGCCCCGGCGGAGTGGCGAACCGGTCCGGCGCCGGCGACCTCGATGTCGTTATCTACTCCGCGCGCAAGTGGGCGCGGCTGGCGCTGGCCGGGAACCCGACCGTGCTGCTGGTGCTGTTCGTGCCCGACGAGGAGGTCGTGTTCCGGAACGAGGCCGGCGCCGAGCTGGCCGCCAATGCGCACCGCTTCGTCTCCCGGCTGGCGGCCGCCCGGTACCTCGGCTACCTGACCGGCCAGAAGGCTGCGATGACAGGGCAATCGGGCGCGCACACCAACCGGCCCGAGCTGGTGGCCATCCACGGGTATGACACCAAGTACGCCATGCATGCCCTGCGCCTCGGGCTGCAGCGTATCGAGCTGCTCACCACCGGGAGCATCACGTTGCCCGTCCCCGGGCCGCCCCGCGAGTACCTGCGCTCGATCCGCCGGGGCGAGCGGACTCTCGCCGAGGTACTCGACGCGATCTCGGAGACCGAGGCCCGGCTGGCGCGGCTGCGGGACAGCGCTGCTGTCCCCGATCAGCCGGACCGCCGCTGGGTCGACGGCTGGCTGCACCGCAGCTACCTAGACTTCTGGGCTTCCCTGCCCTGAACCAGTCAGCGCTGAGCCAGCGGGCGCTGGGCGGCCAGCAGCGGGATGGCCGCGATCTTCTCCTCGGTCAGGTCGTCCCAGTCGATGCTGGCCGCCGGGCGCGGTCCGGACCGGCGGCACTCAATCACCCGGTCCGGCGTGACGATGAAGTCCAGCGGCACGTCGTGGCTGGTCAGCGGGATGGTCCCGGCCGCGCGGACCTGGAGCTCGTGCACGGTGGTGACGCAGACGGTATCCGGCCCGATCAGGCCGGCCGCGGTGGCCAGCGCGAACTCCAGGTCGGCGAACCCGCCGCCCTTGCCCAGCCGGACGCCGTCCTCGGCGGCCGCCACGCAGCCCATCACCACCAGGTTGACCGGGGACACTTCGGCCAGCGTCACCCGGCGCGCCGAGCGGGTCGCGCCGCTGATCGAGGCCGCCTTGCGCGGCGGCTCGGCCAGGTGAGCCGGGTCGAGGGCGAAGAACGGCTCGGGCTCGGCCAGCCGCGGCACGGCCATGTACACGATCTTGCCGTCCTCCAGGGCACGCTGGCGCACCGGCCACTGGGCGGAGTCCGGGTTGGACTTCACGGTGCCCGCGCCCGTCCAGGCGGGCAGGGCGCGCAGGCGTTCCGCGGCGGCCTCGGCCCCGGTGAAGTTCGGGATGCGCCCGGCGGCGCCCGGGAACCGGGCCACCTTGGCCGCGCGCATCGCGGTCCATACCTCCTGCCGCAGCGCCGCCTTCGCGGCCAGCAGCTCGGCGGGACCGCCGGCGTCGCGGTCATGCCTGGGCGCGGAACGGGGCATGCCGCCCATCTTGTCAGCCGGGCGGCTCGTCCAGCCGGAAGCCGACCTTAAGCGTGACCTGGAAGCGGCAGCGGCCATCTTCCTCGATCCGGCCGCGCGTGTCGGTCACCTCGAACCAGTCGAGGTTGTGCAGGGTCTTCGCGGCCCGGGAGACGGCTCCCCTGATCGCATCATCGACGCTCTCGGTGGAGGAGCCGACGATCTCGCTGACGGAGTAGATGTTGTCTGCCATGTGGCCTGCATACCCCGCAAGACAGGCTCCGTCACCTGCTCCCGTCCGGCTGCCCCGGCGCTGATCCCGCCTGCTCGCCGTGCTCCGCCGAAAGCGGGTTTCCGGTCGGGATGCGTACGGTGAAGCGGGCGCCGTGCGGGGTGATGTTGCAGGCGGTGATGGTTCCGTGGTGGGCGCGGACGATGCGCTGAGCGATGGCGAGGCCGAGCCCGGTGCCGCGGCTGCGCGATGTCTCGCCCCGGAACAGCGGGGTGAACAGGTGGGGCAGGTCGGCGGGCGCGATTCCAGGGCCAGAGTCGGTGATGACGAACGCGGCTTCGGCCTCCGCGCGGGCGCAATGCAGGTCGATGCGGCCGCTGTCGGGGGTGTGCCGCAGGGCGTTGTCGAGAAGGTTGCCGATCACCCTGGTCAGCAGGTGCTCGTCGCCGGTGAGGCAACAGGAGGCGGCGGTGACGGCCAGGGTGATGTGCTTGGCGTCGGCTCGGGGCAGGTGCGCCTGGGCGGCGGCGTGGAGGAATTCCATCCGCGCGTAGGTGAACAGGTCAGTGACCAGCCGGTCCAGTGCGTTCGCGCTGCTGCGGCATACCTGAAGATACCGGCCAGCCTTCTGCGGGGAGGTGGCCAGGCCGTCGCCGAGACCGTCGAGGTAGGCGCGCAGGGTGAACAGCGGGGTGCGCAGGTCGTGGGCGATGGCGCCGATGCCGGACACGCGGATCCTGGCCGCCATGGGCCTGGACTCGGTTAGTCAGCTCACGGCACGCAAGGCACTCGGCCTGCTCGGGGTCAGGCCTGGCTCGGCCGACGCGGCCGGCTATCTCGAAGCCGCCCGTTCCTCCGCGCCCGCCAGGCCGCCGCGTACCGACCTGTTCGCCACCGCCGTCTACAGCCGGGGCGCGATGACCCTGCAAGCCCTGCGGGTGCGGGTCGGCGACCCCGTCTTCTTCCGCGTCCTACGCGCCGCCGGTCAGCCCGCCAGACTGGCGACCGTCAACCCGGCCGTCGTGCTTGGCCCGTCCATCGCGGCCAGCGCCGCGCCGACTTCCTCGAGGGTGAT